>PXEP01000025.1 GCA_003566155.1 Candidatus Acetothermia bacterium
TCAAGTCCGGCCCCGGCGTGATGATCACTGTGGAGCAGGGCCACGACACCTAGTAAGGAGTGACAAATGGCTCCTAGAAAGAGCGCACTAATCCTCAGGGATGACCGCTTGAGCGGCCGGTATCGCCCAGTAAAGCAGGCGTTGCGCGACAACCACCCTGACTGGGTATTACAATTCAGCTCGGTTGGACGCGAACCGGAGGACACGTCCGCGTATAACGCTGTCGTGCGGCAGACTGACGACGACTTCGTGGCGCAGGTTGCCCGCGACCTCGACAAACAAGACCCCGAGAAGACGGCGGCCGCGCGCAAGCCGCGCCCTCAAAAACCTCAGCCGAAAGCCAAACCTCTACGATACAAAGGGGATAACTAATGGCTGAGCAGGCGGAGATCGATCGGCTCCGGCGCATGGCTGGCGTGCCTGACGTGATGGAATACGCCGACACCCTCCTGGCCGATTATATCGACCGCCACGATGGCGATCTCCACGCGGCGGCGGCAGACGTGTACGACGAACGTGCTGCCGCCGTCGCGGCCAACTATGACGCCACGGCGGACGGCACGACACTACAGAAAGGCCAGCAGCCGGGCAATTTACGCCGCATGGCTGAGTACCATCGCGCGCGCATGCGGGTGAAATACGGGAGCCTGCACAAGCATGCCTGACCGTGGCTGCGGGAGTAGCTGATGGATATCCCGGATGCAGAGCGCAACGTGTTTCGGCACAACGCCGAGGCGTTAATGCGCGATCATTGCCAGCTCGGTACACCCACGCAGCCCGAAGATGGACCGGAGCCGGGACCGTCCGCGTACACGTGGGGCAAAGAGATCCCGTGCGGGTTCCAGTTTCTGTCCGTGGACGACGCGACATCCGAAGGGGCAGGGCAGCACGTTCCTACGTCCGACGCTGTGGCGCGCTTGCCTGCTAGACACGTAATCACGTCCGACATGCGATTCCGTCTGACACGGCGCTTTGGCGACACCCTAGCTACGCCGCTAGAATTCACAGTGGTTGGCGATTCGCGTGTGGGTCTGTTTGCACAGCGCGTATCGCTTCGGCGTGTAACCGGCGGGAGTATCGGCTAATGGCTGGGATCAGGATATTCGACCGCAGAAACCGCGCGTTCAACGAGATGGTCCATGTTACTGATGATATACTGATGCGGCCGTTCATGGAAGCCGCTAAGGCGAGGGCAAAACGGTATGCGAGGACACACACGTATTACAAGACCGGCAAGAACCAGGCCTCCATTATCTATCGAAAGAGCCGAGCCAAGGGGCACGAATACGAACTGATGACCACGTCCGGCTATGGCGCTTTCTTAGAGTTGGGGACCGTGCACATGGTAGGGCGCCCGTATTTAGCGCCCGCGATCAAAGACACATCCGCTGAGTTTCGCGGTGGATTGAGGAGCCTTGGATTGTGATGGCTGGCCCACCTGATAGCGTGCAAATACTCTATGAGGTGTTCACGCTGGACGGCGGCGTGCTCGCCGCCGAGATCGGGACCCGTGCGTGGTGTCCGATCGCGCCGAGCGATTGGCGCAACGAAGAGCCCGCTATCGTGTACTCGTTTCTTGCCCCAGTGCTCGATGTCTCGCGCCGCTCAGAGCGCGGCGAGGTGAGTGTGCGCTGTTACGGCGGCAGCACGCAATTTACGGACGCCAATAGATTGATGCGCCTGCTCGGAAAACAAGTACACGATCAGAGTTTCGACGTCGCGGCCGGCGGTATCGCGTGGATTTGGCAGGCGTCGAGTAATCCGTCATTGCGCGATCCAGATACCGGCTGGCCGTACGCGCAATCAACGTGGATATATCAAGCCGTAGCCCGGCCTGACTAATCAGATAGGAGAACACAATGTCTACTATACCGTGGCAACAAGACGCGCCGATGACGCGCGTGGTGCGTATCGCCCGCGCGCCCGAAGGCACAGATCCACCTACGGCGCCGGATATCGGCGAGACAATTGATTGGGATGGGTTGAGTCCTGCTGAATGGGAGGCCAACCCGTTTGAGTTTACGGACGAGGACTTCAGCGTGACGCCGGTCGATGACGATGCGATCGAGGCGCGCGGCGCTGGGCGTCCGTTGCGGCGCGGCGTATTCCGCGATCAGCCGCCTATGCTCTGGAAATCATTCCAGACGACGACGGATGACGTCGGTCGCGCGGTGATGGACTGGGCCAAGAATTTCAGCACGTCAAACAACGAGTACACGCAGAAAACGCAGGTTGATCGTCATGCGATCGTCGTCGAATTCGAGGGGCTGAAAATGCTTTATTGCCCGAGCGTCGAGATCCATTTCGGTGTGACCGCGCAGGGCAAGCGTCGGCTCAGCCGCGGTACGGTGCTATTCGACATTCTCGGTACGGCCGACCTGCCTGAGGGTCAGAAATGGATTCACTTTGACGAGGTGAGCTGATGAATGGCGGCGATCAAAACCGCATGGATCCGAGGCCGATCCCTGTGACGCTGGGCGGCGTAAAATACGAGATGCCGCATCCAACGCTTCGCCACTCGCGCATGATATTAGCGGAGCTCGCGTCGTTCCACCATCGCTACGGGCACTTGCAACACAATGGGCGCACCCGCGCCGACGCGGATCCCGGTGATATGCTGCGAGCCGATGCGGCGCTACGTGACATCGTGGCGATGGCGCTCGACATCGATCCTGAGATCGTGTATGGCGGCGTCGACAGCGAGGAGCTCGCTGCGGCCATTACGTCTATCGCTGGTGCGTGCGAGATCAAGGCTAAACATCCGGATGCGCGCCGGAAAAAAAAACGTGGACACAAGAACCGCCGCAGGGGTATGAAGCCGCAATGATGTACGCGATCTCACAGCGCTCCGGAATGGGCTGGGCCGAGCTCGACGCGCTGCCTGTATGCCAGTTCGCCGCGCTGCTAGATTGTGTGCTCGAGGAGGCCGCGCAAGAGCGTCGGCAGAAGCGCCAACAGGAAGGCCGTATGAGCATAGGCGACGCGGCCATGATGCATTAATGAGGGCGGCCAAATGAGCGAAGGCATCCAGCTAGGCGACGCCGTATGGAACATCATGGGCGACACGTCCGGGCTGAATCAGAGCCTAGAAGAATCCAGCGCGGCGGTAGAAGAAACAGGCGGCTTTTTCGAGCGCAACTCTACGCGCATCGGCGGCGCTATTGCAGGCGCGGGCGCGGTGATTACGGGCGTGTTCGCCAAGGCTACCACGGACTTTGCATCGGGCGCTCACGAGATGGGCATGCTGCAGGAGAAGACCGGGTTTGCCGCCGATACGCTCGGTCAGATGGTCCGCACGTTCGAAGATACCGGCCTGGGCGCGGGTGATCTGCAACGCGCAGCATACAACGTGCGGCGCGAAATAGCCGACATGAAGGACGCGACAGACGAGAGCACGACGACACTCGGCAAGCTCGGGCTTAGCTTTGAAGAGCTAAATGCGCTCGCGCCAGAGGAGCAATTCCTGCGCGTAGTCGATGCGCTCGAAGGCGTGCAAGACGCGAACACGCGTACCGGGCTAGCCAGTGATCTGTTCCGCGGTAAAGCCGAGCAGATGCTGCTCGTGATGGGCGATCAAGAGGGTACGTTCCGTCGGCTGACCGAGGCGCAGCGCGCGCTATACACACAGGAGGACATAGACCGAGCCGCCGCGTACGACGACGCCAGCAATAAGCTGAACAAAGCCATGGAGGA
>PXEP01000013.1 GCA_003566155.1 Candidatus Acetothermia bacterium
ACCGGTCAACGATGACTTGCAGGGCAACAAGGCCTTCGGGCTCCGAGTGATCCGTGCGCCGCTTCTGTCAGTAGTGGAACTAGAGGGGAAGCCGACGATCAAACACGATACAGCCCTCTTGGGACGGGTGCTCACGTCACATACCGGCTGTTTCCGTCGCTCTTGGACCCGCTGGTTCAAGGCGGGGCCACGGGGCACCCCTAGCCCTTGATGCATGCAAGCGGAAACACACGGGCCACCGTGGCGTTTATCCCCGACTGAACAGCCGCATCCACGACCAATTCCACCTTCTTGTACGCCCCCGGGGCCTCCTCGGCCACTCCGGGGCCCGAGTGTGCACGCAGCTCAATTCCCTGCCCGGCTAGGTCCTTGGCGACCTGATTCCCATGCCACTTCTTCTTCGCCTTCTTGCGGGAAAGCGCACGGCCCGCTCCGTGGACCCCCGAGCCGAATACCTCGGCCATGCCCCGCTCGGTACCACGCATGATATAAGACGACGTTCCCATGGTGCCCCCGATGAATATGGGGTGCCCCACTTCTCTGTACCGGGCAGGGTTTTCCGGACGCCCCGGCCCAAATGCCCGGGTCGACCCCTTGCGGTGGACCAGCACCTGTCGCTCGCGGCCGTCGATGGCGTGCCGTTCCCACTTAACATTATTGTGCCCCACATCGTAAAGCGTGCGTATCTGCTCGTGGGGGAGGGAGAACATAGGGGCCATAGCATCCCGTACCAGATGAGCGATGGTCTGGCGATTGGCCAGGGCACAGTTCACCCCCGCAGCCACCGCTGATAGATAGCGCTCCCCCTCGGGAGAACGTATGGGTGCGCATACTAGTTCCCTCTCACGTACAGGGATGTCGTACTTCTTGCTTGCCCGTTCCAGTTCCTGTAGATAGTCCTGCCCGATCTGATGCCCGAGCGCGCGCGAGCCACAGTGAATGGCAACCAGTATCTGTCCTTCTTCAATGCCGTAGGCAGCGGCAGCCGCGCGATCATGGACTTCCACCACCTCCTGCACCTCGAGGTAGTGGTTGCCTGATCCCAACGTGCCCACCTGCCGGAACTGCCGCTGCTTGGCCTTGAGCGAAACGGCCTCCGGATCAGCTCCCTCCATGCATCCGCCCTCTTCGGTGTACTCCAGGTCATCGGGGACGCCAAACCCCCTATCCAGGGCAAATCGTGCCCCCTTCCGAAGCACCTCATCGATCCCCTCGACAGTGAGGCGCAACTTCCCCTGCGAACCAAGGCCAGCCGGGACACCCCCAAACAACCGGTCGGCAAGCTCTTCCTTGCGCGGACGGACGTCATCGGCGCTCAGAGGCGTCGCTAGAACACGCACGCCGCAGTTGATGTCAAATCCCACACCGCCCATGGCCACCACGCCTTCGTCGATGCCGAACGCCCCCACACCTCCGATAGGGAACCCATAGCCCGGATGTAGATCGGGCATCCCGATTGACGCCTTTATGATCCCCGGGAGACTTGCCACATTGCGCACTTGTTCCAACGCATTCCACTGCTGGCCGCCTCGAGAATCCTCAAGCAAGGGGCCCAGCAACTCCTCAGAGGCGTATATTCTGCCGGGCACCAGCATGTCACCCGTCTGAGGGATCTCCCACACGTAATCGCTTAGCTTTCTATACTCCATGGGCCCCTCCTCTTATAGATCCAACACGCACTGGGCAAGAAACTCGTTCCCCACCTTCTCAACACGTACACCGTAATTCGTGGCGGCCTTCACCTCTACCTGGAGTTTGTGGCGATCGGCATCCATCGGCTCACCCCACGCATAGGCGGACAGCTTCCACCGCCCTTCCGTCAGTTCCATATAGACTCGAAAACGGGAGAATAGGAGCCCTTCTATATCCCGCTGGGCAAGCAACTCGGCCAGCCAACGCACAAGCAAGCCCTCCAGGCTGTCCTCCTCGATTCCCACTTGCACCTTCCGCTGCGGTCGAACCGCCTCCAGGTCCCCCATCAAGGAGAACATCCCGCGGGCGGCCTCGGCGAACGCCTCCTCCAGGGTAGCTCCCCGGCCCCGCACTCCGGCGTCCGCCGTATGTTCCAGAATCTCATACGCCATGTTCATCCTGCAAGAGGAAACCTAGCATAAGGGCTGTAGGTCGGTCCTTGGGGTCCCAGCGAGGAACTCATCAACACCATCTGGTTGACCAGAAGCTCCAGCGGTGCCCCGGCCAGAGGAGCGATCTCGGTAGAAACATCCCGTGGATTGCGGAATCTAGCTAACGTCACATGTGCCGACGGCTTGCGCCGCTCGGGAGGCAACCCTACCGTCTGGGCCGCTTCCTCCAGCCGACGGGCCAGCTTGCTGAACTCCTCGTTCTCTGCGGCCGGACCAGCCCACAGTACACGAGCCCTCTCCGGACGGGGGAATGCTCCCAGTGTCTCCAGCTGTAGCTGGAACGGTGCGCACCCTGCAGCCACTTTCTGCGCCTCCTGTTGGATCTCGCTTACGGTTACTCCGTCCACCTCGCCGAGAAACCGCAATGTGATATGCAGATTCTCCGGAGCGACCCACTTGGCGCTGCCCAGCGTTCTTTGCAGGCGCCCAGATTGCTCCGCCAACGAACTTCGAACCTCATCAGGCAGTTCTATACAGAAAAACGCACGCATAATCATAGCATTATATCGATTGGCGCAGTTCGCTTCGGCCCCTTACCATGGGGTATCGGAGCGTGACTATGGCTGAACAGCGAAAGACAATAGTGTTGAAGGTTGCCGAAGCGCATCAGCAGGATGTTGGCAAAGGCATCGCCCGGATTTCCTCTCAGCAACTTGCTGAGCTCGGCGTGTCACCTGGAGAACCCATGGAGATCAAAGGACGCAGCTCCGCCGGAGCGATCGCGGCGCCGGGCTATCAAGCTGATGAAGGTCTGGACATCATACGGATCGACGGACTCGTGCGCTCGTCTGCTCAGGTGGGCGTGGGACATTCGGTGGAGATCAGCAAGGCTGACTGGCGTCCGGCGACCAAGGTCACGTTGGCCCCTGCACGTAAGGGCGTCCGCTTGGTAGCTTCCCCGGAAAGCTTGCAACGTGCGCTTATGGGCCGGGTGGTCCAAACCGGAGACATCATCTCCACTGCCGCCCGAGTGCCTCAATCCCCCTTGGGAGGGGATCTCCTTACCGAACGCATTTTCCGCGAGTTCTTCGAGATGAGCCCACAGTCCGGCGTGGGCGAGGTACGTCTACGCGTAGTGAAAAGCACGCCAAAAGGGCTGGTCAGGATCACTGAGGACACCGAGTTGGAGGTGCTCCCGGAATACGTGGAAGAAACGGAATCGGACCGCGCCGTCCCTGACGTTGCCTACGAGGACATCGGTGGACTGCACGACGTAATCCAGAAGATCAGAGAAATGGTTGAGCTCCCGCTGAAGAAACCGGAACTCTTCGATCGGATGGGGATCGAACCCCCAAGAGGGGGGCTCCTGCATGGCCCCCCCGGAACGGGCAAGACCCTATTGGCCAAGGCTGTGGCCCACGAAACGGATGCCCACTTCATCTCCCTTTCTGGGCCGGAGATCATGTCACGCTACTACGGCGAGTCCGAGCAGAAACTGCGGGAGATGTTCGAGGAAGCTGAGAAGAATGCCCCCACGATCATCTTTATCGATGAGCTCGACTCCATCGCTCCCAAACGGGCTGAAGTCACCGGTGAGGTTGA
>PXEP01000203.1 GCA_003566155.1 Candidatus Acetothermia bacterium
AGTCCGGTGTGGTGGAGCGGCTGTCCAAATCTTCGCAGAACGAGCTCATCAACATCGTGACCATCCTCCTGGGCCTGGCCGTGGGGGCGCGCCTGCAAGCGGAGAGTTTCCTGCGCGTGGAAACCCTAGGCATCCTCGGCCTGGGGCTGTTCGCCTTCGCCGTCGGGACTGCCGCCGGGGTACTGCTGGGCAAGCTGATGTGCGTGCTCAGCCGTGGCAAAGTGAACCCGCTGATCGGCGCGGCGGGGGTATCCGCGGTCCCCATGGCCGCCCGTGTTGTGAACCGCGTAGGATTGGAGGAGAACTCTCGCAACGCGCTGCTCATGCACGCCATGGGCCCCAACGTTGCCGGGGTGTTGGGTTCGGCCGCGGCCGCGGGCGTTCTACTTGCCCTACTGGCCTGATCAGGACATGCCCCATCAGCCGAAGGCCCAGATCCACAGTCTCCCCGCTGGGCCGAGGAGGCTGGAAGCGAGGGCGCTACATCCATAGCCTGAAAACCCCATCGCCATGCGAACTCCACCGCGCAGAATATGAAGGCGCAGCATTAGTTCGTTGATCTCGCGGCGGACAGCTTTCCGTACGACACGGTCCAGAATCGACCGCCAAGCGGGTATGTAGGGGACGATTTCTGTGCTCCGGGCACCGGCCACTTCCTCTTGCACCCCCCAGAGAGGGACGCCGGACGCAGGGGGTTCCCACGAACCAAACCCGGCAACGCGGACGAATAACAGCACCATGCACAGGGGAACACGCCACATCTTCCACTCACCTCCCTGGCGTGCCAGCAAAGACGAGCGTGACAGCTTGTGGTTGCGCACGAACCTGGGTGGATCGGGGGGACCTGGTGAAGCGACGTAAGAGAGCGTAGGTTGCTACCACTATAGCTCAGCCCCCCAGTGTGTCAAGGGCACTGAACAGCCGTCCATGGGGTGACTCCACCCCTCAACGGGTAGAGGGCCGCACAGCGCGTCCGTATTATGTGTACACAGGACAGAACGCACCGAACACAAGGAGGGAGTAGATGAGCACATTGGAAACCGGACGGAATTTCCTCAAGGCAGTGCTGTGGCAGGAAGGAGGAAGGGAAACCAGCGACCAACAGCGCGGGGTGCCCCATCCTCCGCTGGCTCTGCCCGCACCGGAGGGTTCACAGACTGTAGAACTGATACCGCCAGAGCGGTTCACCGTGGGGGACATCCCGCTGCGGCAAGCCATCGAACAGCGGCGCAGCCGCAGGCGGTTTGCCGAGGGAGCGCTTTCCCTGGAGGAGCTTTCGTTCCTGCTGTGGGCCACCCAAGGGGTGCAGAGGGTTGTCCGCGATGGACTGGCTACCCTGCGCACTGTGCCTTCGGCGGGGGCACGTCATCCGTTTGAGACCTATCTACTGGTGCAGAGGGTCCAGGGGCTGGACGCGGGCCTGTACCGCTATATCCCCCTGGAGCACAAACTCTGCTTCCTCGCTGAGATCCCCCACCTGGCGGAGAAGGTCACCGAGGCATGCCTGGGGCAGGAATTCGTCGGCCAGGCGCCGGTGGTGTTCGCCTGGGCCGTTGTTCCCTACCGGACGGAGTGGCGCTATGCCTCCCGCTCCCACAAAGTCATCGCCATCGACGTGGGACACGTGTGTCAGAACCTGTATTTGGCCTGCGAGGGCATTCACGCCGGTACCTGCGCCATCGGGGCATACCATCAGGAGAAGGCCGACGCTCTCCTTCAACTCGACGGGGACGAGGAGTTCGCCGTGTACCTGGCCCCCGTGGGCAAGCTCCACCCGGCGGACAGGTAATCTTCCAAGGGGAATGGCTCCCCTCTGAACCGCACAAGCTGCGTGGCGATGGCCCCACAGCAGCTTGCCCTCCTCCGAGTGATCCAGAAGGTGAAGAGGGATCAGTTCACCGCTAACCCCAGAGAACACCTATGCCCGCCAGGTCCTCCCGATAGCTACACGATCTTTCATGGGCATCGGCGCTCCCGCAGTAACGGGTCTGACCCCCGGGTCGCGTGGAATAGTAGCGGGATATCGCCAACCATCTTGCCCATGGCGAGGTGATCCCTGAGGCCCTGCGCACCCTCGTTCCACAAGTACTTGTGAGTCGACATGTACAGGAGCTACTGGTTCAACGAATAGGATGTGGAGGGCTTTCGCCAGTTCCCGCACCACATGGCGCCCCCCATCGAAGCGGATGAGGGTTGGAAGGAGCGTAACACCTTGGGCCAGGCTGATATCCCCTAGAACAGTTTGCGCTCGAGCGCTTCCCAGGCCGCCCGGTCCGCAGGATCACGTAGGCCCAACTGCCGCTGGAGTTGAACGGCGTTTATCGCCGATTTCCCCCGATGGCAGTTGTTGAAGAACAACAGGGTAAGGCGCGACCCTTGTCTCGCCTTGGAGATCGCGGGGATCCAGTCAGCGAGTTCATCCTCCGAGTACAGGTAATCGTAGCGCTCGCCGGGGGTCTCATGGTGCCACCACTTGGCCGCGTTCCGCCCGTGAAAGCGGAAATAGGCGATCTCATTGGTCACAAGCGACGTCCTGTCCATGGGGAGCCTGGGAAGGGGGGGCAAGTCCACGTTCACAAACCCCAGTGCCTGTTCTTCGAGGAAACTGTATACATCAGGACTGTACCAACCTTGGTTGCGGAACTCCACATGCACAGGGAGTTCGGCGGGGATCGCCTCCCGCAGTGATCTCAGGTGCTGGAGGCTTTCCTCATTGCATTTGAACGAGTACGGAAACTGAGCAAGGAGGGTGGCCAGGCATCCGGCATCCACAAGCGGCTGGATCCCGGTAAGAAACGGTTCCACAGTCTGGTCCAGCTTGTCTCGTTGATGCGTCATCTGCGCCGGCACTTTGACCGCAAACAGGAACCCCTCCGGATTCACCTTGCGCGTCAAGGCGTCCATCATTCGTGAGGAGGGAACTCGGTAGTAGGTAGCGTTGATCTCCACCGTGTCAAACTCTCCAGAGTAGTAGGAAAGCCACTCCTTCTGCGGCAGACCCTGGGGGTAAATCGATCCCACCCAGTCCTTGAAGCTATATCCCGACGTTCCAATGCGGATCGCGGATCCCACAACAATCTCCTCCTCGCCCACCAGAGGTGGCCTCCTAGGAAAGCTTAGCCCTGCACGCTGTAGGCCGCCACGCATTGCCAACGCGCTTTTCCGCCGTAGGCTTACGGATATGTCTCAGTCGACGGTCGCACCACACGGGGGACCAGCGCCGGGGACGGTAGCCCCGCGGGATTGGTCTCAACGCGTTCACAAGCTATAACCTACACCGGGAGGAGGCAAATGGAAGGCGGACGCAGACAACTAAGAGCGATTATGTTTACCGACATCGTCGGCTACAGCGCCGTCGTGTACCGCGATGAGACGCTCGCCCTGGAGCTACTCGAAGAACACCGCCGGATCCTGCGCCCGCTGTTTGGTCGCCACGGGGGCCGGGAAGTCAACACCATGGGGGACGCCTTCTTGGTGGAGTACTCCAGCGCCCTTGACGCTGTGATGTGCGCGCTGGAGATCCAGAGCTCGCTGGAGGAGCGCAACGAGGGCCAGCCCGACGACAAGCACATTCACCTGCGGATAGGTGTTCACCTCGGAGATGTCGTATACCAAAACGGAGATATCTACGGCGACGGTGTGAACGTCGCCTCGCGCATCGAGCGGCTGGCCGGACGCGGAGG
>PXEP01000127.1 GCA_003566155.1 Candidatus Acetothermia bacterium
AGCCTCCCTTGTCCGTGTTTGTCGGCTAATTCCTGCAGGCGGCGGAGGCCGGTGTTGACCGCTGCCAGCTGCGCCCGTAGATCGCCGTTTCGTTCTCGGGGGGTGCGTACGTTTGCCAGCAACATGCTCATGAGGTCCTCGTTTTGGTTCCCGGAGCGCCATAGTTTTACCGGTGGGATCGTGATTCCCTCGTGGAAGATCTCCGTGGCGGTGGCCGGAAGGCTGCCCGGGGTCAGCCCGCCTACGTCGGCGTGGTGGGCGCGCGCCGCCACGAACGCAAGCAGTCGCCCCTGGTGGAACACGGGAGCTACGAAGGTGATGTCCGGAAGATGTGCTCCCCCAGCGTACGGGTCGTTGAGGATGGCCACGTCGCCGGGGGCCCAGTGGGCGAAGTGTGCTACTGCGGCCTGTACGGAAAACGGCATCGCACCCAGATGTACGGGTATGTTCTCCGCCTGGGCCACCAGCCGGCCTTGTGCATCGAACACCGCCGACGAGCAGTCGCGGCGCTCCTTGATGTTGGGCGAATAGGCGGTACGGATGAGCGCCGCCGACATCTCCTCGGCCGCCCCGGCCAGCGCATGGTCTAGCACCGAAAGCGTTACGGGATCCACTATGCGACCTCCAGGATCAAGTTCCCCATGTGATCCGTCTTCGCGCTTGTCCCAGGCGGGATGAAACAGGTCGATTCCTCGCCTTCTACAACCGATGGCGCGGGCAGTCCCGCTCCGGCCGGGAGCAGCCGCCGATCGAAGACGGGGCAGCTTGACCAGCCGTGTGCGGGGTCGACAAAGATTGGGCGGTCGTTCAGGGCGGCTTGTCTGAGGTCTCCCTGGACGGACACGCGTGGCAGCGGGGGTTTTCCTGAGGCCCCCACCGCGGTCAACCGGAGACTCACAAGGTCCAGCGGCTCCTCTCTGGCGCTGAAGCCGTACAGCAACTCGTGTGCGTGGTGGAATTCTTCGGCCAAGGCGTCCACGGTGGCTGCGGATGGTTTGCCCGGGGGCAGCCGTACCGTGAGCTCAAAACCCTGGCCCCGGTAGCGGATGTCCGCTGCCGCCTGAAGCTCAAGCGGGCCGTCCTGGACTGCCGCCGCGGCCAGTTGGTCCGCGGCGCGGCCCCGAAACTCCTCTAGGACTTGGCGTAGCAACTGCGGACCGACCTTCGACCAGGGAAGGAGCACTGAGCGGACGTACGTGAGCACAAGGTCCGCCCCCATCAGCCCCAATGCCGACAGCGCGCCCCCATGGGCCGGGTAGAGCGCTCTTCTCATCCCCAGCTTGCGGGCCAATGTTGCTCCGTGTAGCGGGCCGGTCCCACCGAAGGCCGTCAACGTGAACCCCCGCGGATCGACACCGCGGCGCACCGAGATCACCCGTATGGCCTGTTCCATGGTCGATTCCACGATCTCTAAGATACCCCACGCAGCTTGGTCCAACGTCAACCCCAAGGGTTCACCCACCCGGGCCACGGCAGCGCGGGCGGCCCCCACATCGAGGTTCGGCAAGCCCCCCAGCGCCCTCTCCGGGGGAAGGCGGCCCAAGATGAGTTGCGCATCGGTGACCGTGGGTTCCTCTCCCCCGCGTCGGTAACAGGCCGGCCCAGGCTCGGCGCCGGCGCTGCGCGGCCCGACCCGCAACCCGCCGCCCTCGTCGATCCAAGCGATGCTCCCACCGCCGGCGCCGACAGTATGCACATCGACCGCAGGGAGGCGCACCGGGCGTCCAGCGATCACCTGCTCGGGGGAAAGCTGCAGCTCTCCATGGGCAATGAGCGCCACGTCGGCGCTCGTACCGCCCATATCGAGCGTTATCATGTCCCGAATCCCTGTCTCCTGCCCCACGCGACGGGCACCCTCCACGCCACCGGCGGGACCGGAGAAAAGGAGCCTGGCCGGCGCGCGCGCTGCCTCTTCGGCAGCCAGCACTCCGCCGGAGGAGCTCATGAGAAGCAGCGCTGTCTCCCCCAAGCGACCCCGGAGCTTAGGGAGCAGTCGCTGCAAATAGCCCGCCACCACCGGCCTCAGGGCTGCCGAGAGCACTGTTGTGGAGGTGCGTTCGTATTCCCGCACTTCAGGGAGCAGTTCCGAGGACAACGTGATGGGGAGTGGCACGCTTTCTTCCTCCAAGATCCGGCGGATCGCCCTTTCATGCCGGTCGTTCAGGAAGGAAAACAGAAGAACCACCGCCACCGACTCCACATGTCGGGGCAGTTTGCGGGCCAGGCGCCGCACGGCCTGCTCATCTAGAGGGCGGAGCACTTCCCCTCGGCAATCAATCCGCTCGGGCACTTCCAGTCGCAGCCCCTGGGGAACGATAGGGGTGGGGCGTTGGGCGAAAAGATCGTATAGCTCGGGCCGCTCCTGGCGGCCGATCTCCAAGACATCGGCAAATCCTTCCGTGGTGATGAGGACTGTAGGTGCCCAATTTTCCTCCAGTACAGTATTGGTGGCCACAGTAGTGCCGTGCACCAGCCGCCTTGGGGACACAGCGCTGCCCAGGCGCGACTGCAAGGCGGCGACCGCCGCCAGAAAGCCCAGCTCCTGATCCCTAGTGCTGGGGACCTTCAGCACCCCTGTTTGATCGCCATGTGACCAGGCCAAGTCGGTGAACGTGCCCCCCACATCCACGCCGACGAGCACCTTTCCCTGATCGTTCACAGTTCTATCAGGTCCAAATCCCGCGCTGTTTTAGGGGGGCGATCCGGGTGCAAAAGTGCCACCTGCCGAGTGGTTCCGTAAGCGTTGGAGGTAAACAAAGTCAGACACCGATCATTGAACAGGTACGTCGGGGCGTGGGGTTGGTGAGAACGCACCACGACGTTCAGGTCGAGCCGCGCGGTTACCTCCTGGAAGTAATCGCGGCCGAATGTCGGGCGGCCGTGGATACCGGGATCAACCACGATCCCGGGTACATCCGCCCAGTCGCCCCAGGCGATCTTCCGCCAGTCGGCCGACCCCAAGGCTAACTCGGCGATCTCAGATACGTCCGATACGTCCGGCAACGCCCCGTGTACGGCCAGGATCCCGGTCGGGTGATGAGCCGCCAGAGGGAGATTGGACAAAAACTCCGCCCACGCCCGGGAATCGTCAGGGGACATGCGCTGCCAGAACTCCGCCGGGGTGAACGGGGTCACCGCCCAACCCTCATGATTGCCCATGAGAAGGACAACGTTGCGGGGGTGTTCCTGCTTGGCACGGAGAAGGGTTTGCAGATTCCCGTGGGAGTCGGCGCCGCGATCTACGTAGTCTCCCAAAAATACGAGGGTGTGTGTTTTCGGACTGAACCGGCGCAGCACTTCATCGGTAGCGTCCAAGTCGCCGTGGGTGTCGCCGACGAACACCGTGGGGCGGTCAGCGGGGAGGGAGATGAGCCTCCCCTCGCGGCGCATGATTTCCTGAAGCGCGTCCATCTCCTTTGGGGACAGCACGACGGTAAACCCTACTCCTTTGCCGCCACACGGGCAACCGCCTCCGCGGCGATCGTTGCCTGATCGGCCTTTGGGTGCTATGATGGGGGCTATGAACCTGGAGCCTCTGTTCCTCTGCTGGTTCGCGCGTCTCTGGTGGCGCCGCTAAGGCGCCCTACACTCCTGTCTTATTACTTCCCAACTCGTGTTATGAGCTTCCCCTGCGGCCGGATTAGCCGGTCGGCATAGGGCTAG
>PXEP01000208.1 GCA_003566155.1 Candidatus Acetothermia bacterium
CAAGGTGCCAAATCGAACATCGAAGGTCTCCCCATAGGCGGGGGACCTTTTGCTTTGTGGGAGGAGGTGAGCTAAACGGGAATCACAGACAATCTAGTGCTGGAGCATGCGCGGCTTCAGGCGGAGTACTGGGAGGAGGACCGGCGCGGCACTGCGATGTCGGTGCGGGAAAGATATGAACGGGCCTTGGCCCAACTGCGCCCGGAGGTTCAGCGCACCCACCAGTCTCGCCCTCTGGGTGAGGTCCTGGCCGAATTGGGCCTGGTCACACCCAAGCAGGTTTCGGAGGCGCTAGAAGCCCAGCAAGCCGGGCGCAGGTCGCGACTCCTGGGAGAAATACTTGTAGAACAAGGGGTGCTTGCCCCAAACGACATTCACCGAGCCTTGAAGCGGCAGTTGGGGCAACGGGGAGAGAGCTGAACTCGATCTACCCCTTGGGTGCGCTATGCCTGAGGGAGCGCTAAGGAGGTACGGTATGTCAAGAGCGAGACTGCAGATGAAATGGTGGACAGCGTTGCTGGCGGCGGCCTGCCTTCTGTTGGCAGGGGCGGCTGGCATTGCACAGTCCACCGAAGACGCAGGCGACTGGCTCGCCGGCCAACAGGACGAAGACGGATGGTTCCCCTGGTTTCCCGGTGGAGGGCCTACAACAAACACGCAGGGCCCTTCGGCACTGGGATTGCTCGCTGCGTACTTCCACACTGAGCTTGAGGGATATATGGATCGGGCGCTCCTCAGCGGGGAGTACATCTTGGACAGCCTCTATCTCCCAGATGGAGGGGTGAGCAACTGGTCGGATGGCACCCCGCGCATCGCGATGCACGACCCGCTGTTCCTTGAGGCGATGGGACTTGCCACTGGAGAGTCGGTATACACAGATTTCCTGAGCACCTATTACTGGGACGCGCTGGAAGCGGGCACGTACGGTGATGCCAACCATACGGCGGCCAGCTTGGGCAGCTCGGTGGTTGCAGCCCGTACCGGGGGAGGAATCGGCCAGCTTTCCATGTGGGATATCGCCCCGGCGGCCATCGCCGCACACGTGGCGGGACGTACCGACGTCCGCGATGGCTTTATGGGCGCAATACTGGAGGGCCTCGAGGCAGCCCCCGGTCCGGGGACGTACGACGTGATCGGCCTCGCCGGTGCGGTGTGGGCTTCGGCCCTCACTGGCGTGGATCTGAACCCAACCGCCGGGCGGTATGCGGGGATGAACACGGAACAGCTTGCTGCAGAGCTTGCAGGCATGACGACGTCGGCGAACCCCGGCGCGTTCATGTGGAGATCAGATGCCGAAGACTGGTTTCCTGACGATCCCACCAACGGCGATCTTCAGTCGACAGCCTTCGCGATCATGGCGCTCTACGCGCTGGACGCGGACCAATACGCAGAGCAGATCGCGCACGGTGTGGCGTTCATCCGAAGCCTGCAGCTCGGTGATGGCGCGTTCGACAGCTGGTTGGGGCGCAACAACCCGAACGTCGAAGCGCACGCTGAAGGATTGACGGCGATCGCCGCGGTGGCCCCGTACATCGTGTTCGTCGACCAGGCCAATGCGGGCCTCGGCTGGGGCGACGACCCCGCCGGTACCGGAATTGTCATCGGCTACGATGCGTTCTCGAGCCTCGCTGACGGGATCGACGGAGTGCGGCCGGAAGGGTTGGTGCTCGTGGCACACGGTGACTACGACGCGACCTCCCCAATCCGCAAACCTCTCACGGTCGTCAGCGAGGAAGGGTCGGCGTCGAACACGTCGCTCATCGGGGATATGTCGCTGGAGTCCCGCGACATCCTCATCGGCCGCATGGGCCAGGGCTTCAGCATACGTGGGAACATCACTGTGACCTCAGGAGTGGACGCCTCCACGGTCAGCATCAACTGGAACGATATCTACGGACACGTGACCAACGAAGGAGACGGCACTCTGGACGCCAGGTACAACTGGTGGGACGATCGTCACCCCCGCAACGCCACAACCGGACAGGTCAACTACAACCCGTTCCTCCCACGCCCCACGGACGACGTTATCTCCTTCATCGAGAGGACGGGCCTGCCCGTCGCTGAGGCCCTTTCGGTACTCGATTTCCTCGAGAGGAGAGGGGCAAGGGGCGAGCTGGCCTGGGAACTCAGACAGAAGTTCGGTTTCACGCTTGAGGAGGCCATGCAGCTGATTTCCGACTTCGGAATAGCTAGAGTTCACAGAGCAGCACGTCACCACACATACGAGCGCTTCCTTAACCAGCTCGTGGGCTATGACCCAGTGCCAGGAGGAGCAGCCGGGACATTCGTCGACAAGGCGGTGGCAGGAGGCGCAGGTACATTTGATGGCCAAGTTGTGGACGCCATCTACGAGATCGGCGAGCCCATCGTCGTCTCCTTCGCGCTAAGCGACCACGCAGGCGAGGAGGTCATCCACACAGGGGGCCTCGCAAGCTTGGTGTTGCTGTCGGAAGACGGTGGCAAGACACTCGCGCGCGTGGGACTGGTGCCCTACGACGAAGAGCTGGGAATGTACACGGTGGAAATGTCGACCGATAACCTCCCTCCAGGCTTCTACGAGCTGCACATCGACATGGGAGCTGGAACCCACGACACGCAGCTCATCGAATTGACGGAACCGCAGAGCTAAGCGTACGCTACCGAGTAGCTACAGGGGGAGAGGACACTTTCCTCTCCCCCTTTCGTTTGTGGAAGTCCAACCGCCTAGCTTGGTTCGTCACGGCGCACCCTCTATCAAGCTGAAATAGACTGAAGCTGCCGCAAAGAGAGAACCTCTCGCCGTCGGGAGCTTGACCCACTCGAGCTCTACGTCGGGGCCGGGAAGGCCAGTGGTGAAAGAGGTGTAATGAGCATAAAATCGTTGGAACTCGGGAGGTGAGGCGTGGAGAACTTAGTGAGAGAGGCAATCGCCAGAGCCAAGGCTGATTTCGTCGAAGTGCGGTGGGATGAGATCGCGTGGTCCAAGGTGGCGTTCCAGCGGGACCAGCTGATGGCGCTGGAGGAGTCCAAGGAGGTGGGGGGGATCGTTCGGGCGTTGGTAGGCGGCGCCTGGGGCGTGGCGCTCCTTACCGATCCCGCAGAACTACCCGCCCAGGTGGAAGAGGCCACGCGGTTGGCGCGTATGGCCTCCGGACACGTCAACGAGCCCACCGAGCTCGCCGACGTCCCGGTGGAGGAAGCGCGCCACGTAGCCGAGCTCCAAGAGGACTTCCGCTCGGTTCCCCTGGCTCAAAAGAGAGGCCAAACAGAGGAGTACAACAAGCTGATTCTGGGTTTCTCCCCGGAGATCGTGTCCACCTCAGTCCGTTACACGGACACGTATCGCAAGTGCTTGTACGCAAACAGCGAGGGGACGTTCGTCTACCAAGAGATCCCGGATGTGACGCTGCTTCTGGCAGCGGTGGCAAGGCGAAACGGCGATATTCAACAAGCGTTCGAGACAATCGGAGAAGCGTCCGGCTACGAACTGGTGCAAGGGCAGGAGGAGAAGGCAGAGGCCGCTGCCAAGCGTGCCGTGGATCTACTGAGCGCCGAACCCGTCACCGGCGGCACCTACACCGTGATCCTGGATCAACAGCTGGCGGGGGTGTTCATCCACGAGGCGTTCGGCCATGTCTGTGAGGCAGACTTTCTGTTCCGCAATCCCCACATGCGTGAGG
>PXEP01000072.1 GCA_003566155.1 Candidatus Acetothermia bacterium
CAATAGGCACCTCGCCGAACAGGTAGCGCAGAAATGGGAGCTGCACCTCAACCGAGTGTTCCTCCACAAAGGGAAGTGCGTCACGCTCGGTACCCCAGGCGTCGGCCAGTCGGTCGGCAAGCTCCCCGTCCACCGGCAGGGCCCCCAATGGGACCTCCCACGCATCCTCTGGGGCCACCGAGAGCGGACCGCCCAACCCCGTGTGGTTGGCTCCGAGGACAATCACCACTTCCGGCCGCCCTTGCTCGTACACTTCCCGATACCCCACCGCCGCAACTTCCCCCGAATAGCGATAACCAGCGTGCGGGACTATCAAACCGAACGGATACGCAAGTGGCAGCTCTTCAGGCGCCCGCTCGGGAAGCGAACGTCCAAAGCAACGCTCAATCTCCGTCCGCAAGGGCCCAGCTGCAGCCGGATAGAATGTGCCTGCGGCGCAGGGACGTCGAATGGCCATGTGGGTGCATTGTAGCCAAACTTGCCTGGCAGGCCCAACACTTGAGCCCTCCCTCAGAACGCACTACCATTGCTCTGAGCCTGGGAGATCGGCTAATGGTAGGCCAGCAGCCTCTGGAGCTGCCTGTGGAGGTTCGAATCCTCCTCTCCCAGCCAGGATTGTAGGACGTGCATCCGTTCCTTGTAGCGTTTGACCACTACCGCATACATAGGTTGCCGCGGCTCTCTGTTTCGTGCCTTACACGATGAACTAGGGCTTGGGCTCCACGTCGCACACGTCTAGCTGGTGGAGGAGGTCAAACTCGGACAACCTTCCTCCCCATGGAAGCATCCGTTAACGGGTTCTGCGGCCTGCGGCCGACGACCGACACGCACCACCCAACTCGGGGGCAAATCCCCGGGGCGCTAGCAACCCTGCCATAGCAAGCTTGCCTTGAGGTGGCAGGGTAAGGGTGCTTTCTAACTGGGGACACCTGGACAGCGCGTTCGCCCGAGCGACCAACGCCGCCGTTCAGGCCCTCCGGGAAAAACGTTCAACGAATCACTACCCGCTCCACTTGCATGTTGAACGTGGCATCCTCTCCGGCGTCGCCGCCCTCCCACTGCCACTCTACCAGCATCTGGAAGGGTCCGAAGTCCGCGATCCCCCAAATCAGGTTCGCCTGTTGTCCGGGTGCCAGGAAAGGCTCACCGCTGTAAGACACCTCAACCCGCTCCACGGAGACCTCCAGGTCGCCGAGCTGTTGTAGCTCGGTGTGTACGCTGTCGATCGTCACTCCTTCGTGGGCGTCCGCTACGACTTGGTCCACGCCGAAGTACTCCGCCGTCATGAACGGCCAGAAATAGCCGGCCAGCATCTGCTCGAGCTGCCCCGCAGGCATGAATGCAAGCGGTATCACCTCACCGCCGATTTCCATCTGGGCGATCTCTCTGTGCTCTTCGGACAGCCACACCCGCATCGTCTCGCCATCCATCACCAGCTCGACCAAGGTCGTGTCATCGCCGTCGACCACTTCGGGCCTGATGAGCCGGTAGCTTACAGTAACGGTATCCTCTTCCACGCCGTCCTCGATCATCGTCCACGTCCACTCCATCACGGCGAAGGTATCTACAAGGTCCCATACGCTCTGCGGGTTGTACCATCGTTCGATGTCGACTTCTTCGCCGCCGAATCCAGCCAGGCTCCCCATAAGCATAATGGCAAGTGCTGCAACCATAGCCTTACTACACACATTCAACCTCTGCATGATTCCCCCCTTAACGTCTAACACGCTCCTCCATCGTAGCATGCGTGCTTGCTGTACGCGAATCGAAGGCCCCAATTCGTCCACCTCCACCAAGTGTCAACTGGCGGGTACTATCGGGACAGCCACCGAGCCAAAACGGCATCCAACGAGGGAGGGCTGTGCGCGGCGAACGCTCGCAAAAGATCATCTCCCCAGGCGAAACCCCACCTGTGGGCGCCAAGGTAAGACCGTAACGCAGCTAAGAACAGTTCGTCTCCCATGTGCGCACGTATGTCGTGGAGCATAAGGGCGCCCCCGGAGTAGACGATCCCCCCATAGCCAGCTCCATCAGCAAACCCCCACAGAGGGCTGTCCACCATTGCATGTGGGTTGCGTCTGCGTCCCAGTTGGTAGCTGTTCTGCCAGTATGCGACGATCTCCTCCAGCCTCCCCTTAGCTTCGAAGTACAGGCCTGAGGAGTAGGTGGCCAATGCTTCGTCGACCCACGGCTCGTTAACCTGATGGTTTCCCACCTGTGCGTACCACCACTGATGAGCCACCTCGTGGGCGAAGATCATCGGGAAGAACAGTGGTTCGTACTCCCAGCGCGCATAGTAAAGCTCTCCGCCCAGGATCAACCCCGGGTACTCCACACCCGCCGCCCATTGGAGTGGGACCGAAACAACGTCGAGTGTTCCATATGGGTATGGCCCGAACAGTGCTTCATATAGTTGCAGAGCTTCGCCTGTGATCCTAAATGCCTCTCGAGAACCGGCGGAGTGCTCGGGCAAACTGAAGCTTCTTATGGACACAGACTTGAACTCCGCCGATTGCACGACGTACCCCTTAACGAGCACGATCCCTAGTTCTCTCAGGTTCTGTCCTTCGACCAGGGTTACATTGTTCCCCAAAGGGATTTCGTATCCCCCGGAAACCACCTCCCACCCCTTCGGTGCCTCCATGGTCAAGCGGTAGTCCGCTACATCAGCTACCACAGCGTCGCCCCAGGGAAGCAAGGGGCCGGTCAGCCAGGCATCATCCCAGGCAGCCAGCATGGGATAGGCCGCCCCAAGAACCACAGCGTGCTCCGAGGCGGCAAAGGTACCGTAACCGCTCTGGTCATGAAAAAGGGGTACCCGGCCGGAGAACTCCGCGGTGAGAGAGTAAGTCTGCTCGCGGGTCAACGGCGTGTGGACCCGGAGGACGGACGGCTCCTGTGCATCCTTCGTCCAGTTCTGTGCAATACCGTCCACCTCGATTGAGGATACCGAAAGCTCCTCGGGCTGATAGACGCGCAACACGAGTTCCTCCAAGTCGGCGGCGGCCGTACCGTGTATCGTGACGAGCCCGTTAAGCTCCCATTCCGGGGAAATCGCCAGGCGAATGTCGTAGAAGAGGTCCTCTGCCCGGACAAGACACCCCCAGCACGCTACCCCAGCCACGACGAACCCAAGGGTCAGAAGCAAGTATCGGCGAAGCAACGTTCCCTCCTTTCCTGGCTACTATACCGATGTTCGTACCTCAAGGCCCACTGACGCACGTACCGGGCCAGGGACCAGAGGGGGTGGACAGCAAAGGGTTAGCGCCGCTATTCTATCGTGGAATATTCCAAGGAGGAACATGAAGGGTTCTGACACATCGCTCGGTTACGCAGTCCTCGGGCTCCTTCTCTCAGGCCCTTGCCATGGCTACGCGTTGCGTCGGCGGTTCACACGCGCCCTTGGACCAGTGTGGAAACTGGCCCAGAGCCAGCTATACGCCACTTTGCATCGGTTGGAAGAGGAGAAGCTGGTAAGCTCCACCCGACGACACGTCGAGGGCCGCCCGCCCCGCGTGGAGTATGCGGCCACTCCGGAGGGCAGGAAGGCAGCTTTGGACTGGGCTCGGGCGCCCGTTCGTCGCGCCCGCCACATACGGGTTGAGTTTCCGGCCAAACTGTACATCCTGCGGCGCAACGCCCCCCAAGAAGTCC
>PXEP01000153.1 GCA_003566155.1 Candidatus Acetothermia bacterium
AGCACTACCCCTTCAGCATCAATCCAAACCGTTCTTCCCCCCTCGAGCTGGACCCGTCCCACCGGTTCCCTTTCTCGGATCTCAATTGTTACCACTCGGGACAGAAAATCTCGCTTCACCTGCGCATCCGCGACCCATGGGTCACGGATTGTTAGGTCCCGAACCCCCCGAAGATCCAAGCGCAGCATGTTAGCACCCAAAACAATCCGAGTCAACTGGGACACATACTGGGAGGACAGGTGGTGAACCCCCCGCACACGTACTCCATCTACACGAATCCACGGACCCCAACGGAGTATTGCAAAACCAATCAGGAGCGCGATAAGGAGCAGGCAGGCCCCCCTAACCACGCTCATAGAGGTGTGACCACATCCAACTCCAACCCCAGCCAAACCCCAAACCTTTGCTGCACCCGACACCGCACCCGTTCTATGAGCGCCAACACATCCGAAGCCCGAGCTCGACCAGCGTTGCAAATGAAATTAGCGTGCAACTCGGACACCACAGCATCCCCCACACGGTAGCCTTTCATCCCTGCCTGCTCGATGAGCCACCCAGCCGCCGGTCCGTCGGTTGGATTGCGAAACACACAGCCGGCTGACGGAAAGCCCATCGGCTGCGAGCTCCGCCTCTCTTGAAGCACCCTTTGAGGCTCCACATCCCGTTGACTCAGCCGAAACCCGGCTGACAACACCGGCCATCCGAGGCGTCGAAGGGCCGAGTCCCGGTAGCTCAGCTCACATTCGGCCGGCCCCAGCGTTCGCAGCCTGCCGCGTCCATCCAAAGCCTTCACCCAGCAAAGATACGCGGCCATGCTCCCGTGCCGCGTGCCAGCGTTCATCACCACAGCTCCTCCAACAGAACCCGGTATTCCAGCCAACGCGCCCATACCATACCGGACCAACCTTGCCAAAGGTGCACCTGCCTGGGCTCTTAGCTCAGTCCTGTCTACCTCCACAGCACGTAGCCGCCGCGTGGATATCACAATCCCGGGGAAGCCGCGGTCAAGAAACAGAACGTTGGACCCTCCCCCAAGGACCATCCAAGGAACACCAACCTGTTGGGCCCATTGTACCGCCTCTACCAGTGCACCCGGCTGGGTAGGCCAGTACATTACTTCAGCATTCCCCCCAATACGGAACGTCGTGTGCCGTGCCAGGGGCTCACCGATAGCCGCCCGGCCCGGTAGATCCTTTAGCCCCCGAAGAACAGTGCCTGCGAGATCCTGTGCGATAGCCGCCATATATCCCCCGCTCCGAAGCACACTACCAGATCCCCCGGGGTCACCAACTCCGCGACCGCCTCTCCGGTGGAATCAAGCGTAGGCCAGAATTGCGCCTTGCCTCCTCTACTGAGTACAGCTTCAGCAACCTGCGCCCCGCTGACGCCGGGCATGGCCGACTCAAAGGCCGGATATACATCTGTGACCAGAACTTGATCGGCTTCGGCCAACGCAGCCCCGAACTCACCGGCCAAGCGAGCGGTGCGGGTGTACCGGTGCGGCTGAAATACCGCGACCATTCTTCTGTCGGGCCACCCTTCCCTAAGCGCAGACAGCCCCGCTGAGACCTCCCGTGGGTGGTGGGCATAGTCATCCACCACCAAGTAACCGTTCTCCTCCAACACTTCCAGCCGTCGGCGCGGCCGCGGAGCCCTGCCCAGTTCACCGAGCATATCTTTGAGCGGAATACCGGCCATCATCCCCAGGGATAATGCTCCAAGGGCGTTTTGGACATTGTGGACCCCGGGAGCAGGCAAACACGCTTCCCCCACCCGACTTCCATCAAGTCGGACCTCGAACGTGCTCCATCTACCACAGTGCTCCAATCCCACCGCCCGCAACCGGGCTCGCGGGTGCAACCCATAGGTGAACGCATCCGGTCTAGAGGAGCGTAGCGCCGCTGCTTTGGGATCGTCCAAGCACAACACCGCCCTGCGAGCACGCAGAACGAAAGCGCGAAAGGCGTTTTCCAAACACGACACGCTCCCGTAGGTTTCCACATGATCGCTGTCCACCGCCGTAAGGAGCGCTACCTCGGCCCGAAGTGCGGTGAACTGCCCATCGGACTCGTCGACCTCGGCCACAAACAGTGGGTCACTTCCCACATCGGCTGCGGGGAATTCGGTCACTGTGCCCCCCAGGTAATGTCCGACCGGGCCGACAAACGTCCGCAGAAGGTGGGTCGCCCACGTGGAGACAGTCGTCTTGCCGTGCGTGCCTACCACCGCCAACAGTTGCCGCGACCGGGTGATGCTGCCCAAGGCGGGCAGCCTTGACCACAGGGAAACTTCCCGCTCAGCGGCCGTCTGTACCTCGGGGTTATCCCACGGTACCGCCGCCGAGTACACAAGGTCGGTGGTGTCCGGAGCAAGGTGATCCGGCCCGTGCCCTTCGTAGACCTCCACTCCGGCTGAGGCAAGTGACCATAGCCTCGCCGATGCACGAATGTCGGATCCAGATACCCGGTAGCCCTCCTGCACAAGCAGCGTGGCCAGCCCCGCCATCCCTTCGCCGCCCACCCCCACCAGGTGGACCTGCTTGCCCAGCTGCGTCATCAGTTCCTCCCCCCCACGCGAACAAGCGCATCCGCTACCCTCCCGGCGGCATCGGGACATGCCACCGTACGTGCGGCGACCGACATCGCTTCTAACTCCTCTGAATCCTGCCAGAGTCGGGCCACAAGGTCCCCCAAGTTGGTCCGCCGCAACTCCTCGTCCCCCATCACCACACTGGCTCTTCGGTCAGCCAGAGCACGGGCGTTCCACGCTTGGTGCCCGGCTGCCGCCCCCGACCACGGCACCAGTATCGCCGGCCGACCGGCCGCAGCCAGTTCGGCCACTGTCGTTGCCCCTGCCCGGGCTAGCACCAATCTCGCCCGGCCCAAGGCGCGGGCCATGTCTGGCTCGTATTCAACAACATCCACATTCACCACGCCCGAGTCCTGTAACCGCCGGCGGACCTCATCTCCGTCCGAGGCCCTGCCTACCACCACCCGCATGCGCATGTCCGATAGCTCGGCCAGCCGTGGCGCCGCCCGTAACGCCGCGTCCACCAATACCCTGGATCCCTGCGATCCCCCGAAAACCAAGAGTTCCCTTCCCAGTCCCGGACGCTGTCCCAGGGCGGCAATCTCCTCCCGCACCGGGTTCCCCGTCGGCCGAGCCGGCCTTCGGCCCACCCCTTGCGTCTCCGGAAATGAAAGCAGCATTTCGTCAGCGAAGGTGCTCAGTACACGGTTGACCAACCCCAGGCGTGCGTTCTGCTCGTGGAGCACAACGGGAACTCTGAGCAAGGCTGCGGCCACGACCGGAGCAAATGCCGGGTACCCTCCCATCCCCAGTACCACATGAGGGCGGAAATTCCTCACCAACCTGACAGCCTTGACCACGCTCCACAAAGCTGTAGCCAGCGCAAGCGGCCAGCGCCACGGTTTTCTGCGCGGCAGCCCCTGTCCGGCAAGGGGTAAGAAGCTTACCCAAGAATACTCCCCGGTTATCTTGGCCTCGATTCCGTCAGGATTTCCCACCCAGGCCACCTGTGTGAGCTTCCCTCGCCGTCTGAGCTCCTCCATTACCGCCAGAGCGGGGTACACGTGCCCTCCCGAGCCACCCGCGGCTACCAGCACCCTCATGTTCGCCCCTCCTCTCCAATGC
>PXEP01000073.1 GCA_003566155.1 Candidatus Acetothermia bacterium
CTTCCAGCGGACGGGGCAGACTCAGCACATTCTCGAGCTCATCCTCCCCATAGTGGTCCAGCAATTCCTCTGCCAACAGACGCTCCTCCCCCTCCCAGGTACCCCGATCCAGCTGCGGTGACCCGGCAGGACGACTCCAGCGGGCAATGCAGCGCGAGCGTATCGTGTCCAGAAGATGTTCCGGCCCCCCCGCATGGAGCACAAATGCAAGGTAAGTCGGCACTTCTTCCAAGGACTTCAACAACGCACTGGTCGCCTCGCGGGAGAGCTTCTCCGACGGGCCGATCATGATCACCTTCCAGTCGCCCAGAACCGGCGCGTACCGTGACCAAAGCAACACCTCTCTCACAGCATCGATCCCTATTTGCGTTTCCCCCTCAGGGCTGAGTTCTCGGAAATCGAGATGCCCCTCAGGGTCACCGTCAAGAAGCCCTCGCGCGTGCTCTCTGGCCGCTTGGGCAGCGGTAGCACCGAGGTATAAGTGAGGAATGGAAGTCACCATACGCGGAAGTTACAATTCACGAGCGCACAATGCAAGTGTGAGAGATTAATTTGTTTGCCTAATAAACAAACTCACCAGTTATCATATGGACAGCACGAGTCAGTTAGGTTACACTGAGTTTTATAGGGAGGTGAGTTCAATTATGGTACAAGTCAAACAATTCCCCGAATCTGAGGCTACGGCAAAACTCTCCCTGTACATCCCTCCGCACAAAGGTGGGCAAGACGCGCTGAGACGGCTCAGGGATCTCGCCGAGCGTCGGGACCGTTCGCTCAACTACGTAGCTATAGAGGCGATTCTCGAGTACCTCGAGCGCCAGGAGAGACGACGCTGACAGAAAGCCACTCCGACAACGCCCGGAAGCACCCCCGGGATCCGCTGGATAGCGTGCGCAGAAGCTGCGCGCGGGTCGCTCGCGATCCCGACTACGTGCGGATCGTCGAAGGGACAATCCAGTCCTACGCAGCAACACTCGCCGTGCAGGATTTGTCCCCTCCTCAGCTCGATCCTGCAAGCCACTACGTGGATGATGCAGAAGGCACCCTGGCGTTCATCGTCACCTTGGACACGATCAACTTCGGCTCCGGATACTTCCCTCACTTGCGCAAGCGGGAGGGGATGTCCGGCTATTTCACACTCGCCACCTCGCTCACCGAACACTTCAGAGCGCGCGGCCCGTGGAACGCCCAAGAGCTCCTTTCACTTAGGCCTGGGGACTGCGCTGCGCTGTTTGGCCAGAGCATGGACATTCCACAGACAGCTGAACTGATGGGGCTTTTCTCTCGTGCTCTTAATGAACTGGGTCGGTTTCTCATCCAACAGCACCGGGGGAGCTTTTACAACCTTGTACAGAGCGCTGCAGGCAGCGCAGCCCGGCTGGTAGCCGACCTCATCAGCATGCCCCTGTTCAACGACGCAACCATGTATAGGGACTTCAAGGTGCCGTTCTACAAACGGGCCCAACTTATGGCAGCCGACTTGGCACTGGCTTTTCATGGCTCAGGGCCAGGAAGCTTTCGAGATTTGGATAGGCTGACCATCTTCGCCGATAACTTGGTGCCCCACGTATTGCGCTGCGACGGTGTTTTGGAATACTCCCCTTCCCTCGCTCGGCAGATAGACGAGCAGCACCCGATTCCCGCCGGATCCCTCCAGGAGGTGGAGATACGCGCCTGCGCAGTCCATGCCGTGGAGTTGCTGAGCGAGCGCCTACGAAAGCAAGGATGCACCGCATCGCCAATGCAGATCGACTACCTTCTATGGAACCGCGGTCAGCAGAAGAAGTACAAGGAGCTCCCCCGTCACCGCACGCGAACTCCTTATTACTGACAAAACAATGTTCATGAGACCAACGCCGCGCTGCGGCTATACTGTGGTGCGTGCTGAACCAAGGGAGGTGAGGGGACTATGCGCATTCCTCGGATGCTGTTCAGGGTGAAGGACCGGGAAATCGAGGCCGAGGCCAAGCGGATGGTGCGAGCTCTGGGAATCGATGACGTTGAAATCCGCCGCGACGACACCATCGCCGACGCGTGGCTGGAGGATTACGATGCCTCCCGTACCGTGTACGGTCTCGAGGAGATCGAGGAATACTTGACGCAACTGGTCAGTTCATGAGCGAGGCACGCCCACAGACCCCCGTGCCCGCACTGCGCAGTACCATCCAACGTACGATACTGGTGCGTCGCATCTCTCTGGGCATGTTCTGCGGGGTCGCAGCGGTCGTGGTTCTCACCTCGGACATCTCTCCGCTCAATCCGCTGTTTGCAGTGCCGTTCACTTGGCTTTTGCTCACCGTACCCTTTGCATGGCTGATCCGGCGCCAGCGGAGCGTAAGTGGGCTGCACATGGTTCATACGGGGTTCCTCGTGTTCGAGGTCCTCCTGATCGCGCTACTCGTCCACCTATTGGGAGGTGTGGAATGGATAGGGGCGGTCTTCTATCTCTATACCGTAATTTACGCCAACTTCTTCTTGCCAAAGTCGCTCGGGTACATGATCACCGGGCTCGCAGTGGGCAGCTACACCGGAGTAGCGTTGGCCGAATATGCCGGACTCATCCCTCATAATCCGCTATTTCCCACGGACGAGCCGCTCTACCGCCACCTCCCTTACGTAATCGCCACAATAGCGGTGGGGGCCATCGGGCTGTACGCCGCCTTGGCGTTCACCGTGAGGGCGTTTGCCGCTATGTATGAACGGCAGCAGGTGGAGCTTCTGCGCCGGCAACAGGGCTTGCGAAGACTCTCATCCCGCCTTCTGTCGGCACGGGAGGAGGAGCGACGCCGGATCGCGGCCAAGCTGCACGACGAGCTGGGGCAGCTCCTGGCGGCAGCGCGGTGGGCCCTGGCTGCCGAAGACACACAGGAAGCCGGCGCGCTGTTGGGCCAAGCAGTGGAAGGGACGCGCTCGTTGGCTCGCGATCTGCGTCCGCCGCTGTTGGATGAACTGGGCCTCGGGCCTGCGTTGAGACACCTTTTGGAGAGATTTCAAGCCTCCTCCGACATCAGAGTGGAGGCGGAGATTCCCCACGGGAAGCTGCCCGAACCGGCACAGACGGCCGCATTCCGCGTGATACAAGAGGCGTTGGAGAATGTGAGTCGCCACTCGCAAGCGCGAACGTTGCATGTAGAAGTGCAGCGGGAGGGGGAACGCATCACTGGACGCGTCTCCGACGACGGTGTGGGGTTTTCCAAGCACAAGGCGGTTGAGGGGCTGGGCATTCCCGGTATGCGCGAATGGGTATCGCTGGCGGGTGGGGAGCTGTCCGTCTCTTCCGCACCGGGAGAGGGCACCGAGGTTTCCTTCCGACTACCCCTGAAATGACACGCGTGGTGATCGTGGACGACCATGAGCTGGTACGGGACGGGCTCAGCCGCATCCTTACCCACTATGGATGTGAAGTGGTGGGACAGGCGGGCGATGCGGAAGGCGGCCTTAAGGTGTTGAACGAACTCCGACCCGATGTTGTAGTGTGGGATCTTATCATGCCCGGGGAGAGCCTGGAGGCTCTACGTTCCCTTCCGCAGGGGGTGCGCGCCCTCGTCCTCACCGCGGTCGACGACCCGTTGCTGGCCTGTGAGGTGGCCCGTGCCGGCGC
>PXEP01000163.1 GCA_003566155.1 Candidatus Acetothermia bacterium
CAGCGCAGTTTTCGTGCGAAAGCCCATAGTCGGAATGTGTATACCCCACCTCCTCGATGGCTCGGCGGGCGATCAACTCTGGATGCAACTGCGCCGTGGTGGACACCTCTCCCCCCACCAATACCAGGCCCTGCATGACGAAGGACTCGCAGGCAACCCGGCCCTGAGGATCCTGTTCCAACACCCCGTCTAGGACAGCATCAGAGATTCGGTCTGCCAGCTTGTCTGGGTGGCCTTCGGTAACCGATTCTGCGGTGATCAGTTTGGTAGCCAATCTCACCTCCTGGGAGCACACGTACGCTCGCTGCGATAGTAGGCGCGGCGGCCCCACCCCGCAACTGGCCGCCGGGAGGGGGCAGGCGTTTGGAAATGCGTGCTGCGTGCTCTTACACTGCCACAAGATGAAAGGACTCGTTCTGGCGGGCGGTTCGGGCACAAGGCTACGGCCGTTTACCTATTCACAGCCCAAGCACCTTCTCCCGGTGGGAGGAAAAGCGATCATCGATTATGGGATCGAAGCCCTGGCCGCAGCCGGGATTCGCGAGCTCGGTGTGGTGGTGGGCATGGAAACCGATGGGCCGTTGCGGCAACACCTGGCGGATGGGTCCCGGTACGGCGTGGACATCGATTACGTGTTTCAACCTCAACCGCGCGGCTTGGCCCATGCTGTACTCTGTGCCGAGGAATACCTCGCCGGCGAGCCGTTCTTCCTGTTCCTAGGAGACAACCTTCTCCAGGATCCCCTCGGTGAAATGGTGCGCGAGTTCATCCGCACGGAGCGGGGGTCGGTGATTGCACTCAAGGAGGTTCCCAACCCTTCGGACTATGGCGTGGCCCAGCTGGATGAGCAGGGACGGGTGGTGCGCCTTGTAGAAAAACCCGCTCATCCGCCGTCGGCCTTGGCCGTGGTGGGGGCATATGCGTTCGGGCCGGAGATCATGGACGCATGCAAGCGGGTGCGCCCCTCGAACCGCGGCGAGCTGGAGATAACCGACGCTATCCAGTCGCTCATCGATGATGGCAGGCCGGTGCTTCCCCACCGTCTGAGGGGATGGTGGAAAGATACGGGTAAAGCCGAGCACTTATTAGAGGCAAACGAGTGCGTGCTGGACGAACTAAGGGGCATGGCTGAAGGTGAGACGGTGGACTGTCAGCTATCCGGAGCAGTGCATGTCGCGCCCGGAGCTCGCTTGGAAAAGTGTGTGGTGCATGGCCCGGTCGTCGTGGCCAAAGGAGCGCATGCCCAAGGCAGCCATCTTGGTCCTTACGTGTCCTTGGGCCCCGAAGCTCAGGTTGTGGACTCCCGTGTCTTACACAGCATCCTCATGGACGGGGCACAAGCAAGTCAGGTTGGCGCTCTGACGCACTCGATACTAGGCAGGAGATCGCGGGCCGTGGGAAAGGGCAGCACGAGAACCGTCTCCCTCCTACTTGGAGATGACGGGCACGTGCAGTTTGAATGAACGCAGCTTGGCATCAAAGTAGCTTGGAGAACGCAGATAGCATGCGTGGGATGACAGACGAGCACGTTTTGGTCACTGGAGGGGCCGGGTACATCGGCAGTCACACGATCAAGCAGCTCCTCGCCCGGGGACGGAAGGTGGTGGCCTTGGACAACCTGTCGGCCGGGCACAGGGAAATGGTGCTCTGCGATGAGCTTGTGGTCGTCGATGTCACGGACCTCGATGGCCTGCGGCAGGCGTTTTCTCGCTACCGGATCGGGGCTGTGATCCACTTTGCCGCCCACACCGCAGTTGGGGAATCGGTGGAGAATCCCGAGAAGTACTATCGAAACAATCTGCTGGGAGGCCTGAATGTGCTACGGCTTATGCAGGAGCAGGGCATCAGAACCGTTATTTTCTCCTCCAGTGCGGCCGTGTACGGGGAGCCGCAGTCCATACCGATCAAGGAGGCCCACCCCGCCGCTCCGGTCAACCCCTACGGGCGGTCGAAGCGTATGTTCGAGGAGATCCTCACTGACTGTGGGACAGCTTACGGGTTGCGACATGTCTCGCTGCGGTACTTCAATGCAGCCGGCTCGGATGAAGAGGGACAGATAGGGGAGCGGCACGAGCCCGAGACGCACCTTATACCCATAGTGTTGGAGGCAGCGGCCGGGCTGCGTCCTCACATCGAGATCTACGGGACCGACTACCCCACGGAGGACGGAACCGGCGTGCGCGATTACATCCATGTGGATGACCTGGCGCGTGCTCATGTAGCTGCGCTTGAAGCTGTGGAAGATGGGTACGCGGCCCCGGTTTATAACCTGGGAATCGGCCGCGGGTATACTGTGCGTCAGGTGATCGACGCCTGCCGGCGGGTGACAGGCCGGGAGATCCCTGTAGTGGAGGGGCCACGGCGACCGGGCGATCCTCCCGCGTTGGTGGCCGATCCCGAACGCGCGATGGGAGACCTTGACTGGTGCCCTCGGTTCACGACGCTGGAGCCGATCGTGCAGACCGCCTGGCGGTGGATGCAAGCTGATGGAGTCAGATCCTGAACGTGGGTGTCGGTCAGGGCGATCGTGAGACCCAAGACTGAGACCCAAGACAAAGATGCGCCCACCTATGAATACCGGGGGCTGATCGCTGAGAGTTGGGATCTGCTGCGGGGGGATACCTCGGGGTGGCCCGATCGGGTTTTCTTTCGGTGGGTGATCAGCCATGGGGGCCAGCCTGTGCTGGATGTCGGCTGTGGTACGGGGAGGTTGCTCCTCGACTACGTGGGCCGGGGGATCGATATCGAAGGGGTGGACATCTCCCCGGATATGCTGGCCGTTTGTCGGCGGAAAGCCCGCGCCCAGGGCCTGTCGGTGAAGCTATACCGACAGCCCGTGGAGGAACTGGATACGGGCAGGAAGTACCGGACGATCATTGCCCCCTCCAGTTCGTTTCAGCTTATCATCGACCGGGCTGCCGCCGGTCAAGCATTGCAGCGAATGTACCAGCATCTGTTGCCGGGCGGGACCATGGCCATGTCGATCATGGACTTGGACAAAGAACCCCATCCGGCCAGGTGGAGGCTGGACGCTGAAGCCATGCGCCCGGACGGCTCCAGTGTACGTCGCTGGGTCAAGTCATGGTACGATCCTCAAGTGCAGCTTGAGTACACGGAAAGCCTCTATGAGGTATTGTGGGAGGGGAAGGTGGTGCAATCCGAACGCCACCGTCGCTGCCCGGGAACCAGGTCCTACACCCTCGAACAGGCGCTGGCGTTGGTCGCCCAGGCCGGGTTCACCGACGTGCGTGCCCTCTCCACCTTCACCTTGCGGCCCGCCTCGTCAGAGGATCGATTGTTCTGCGTACTTGCCCGCCGCGCAGGCTGAACAGGCACCGCGTCAGGTGGACATCACCGCAACGCTCGGGTGCCACCCTGGTCATCGGCCAGCTGCAGTACGTCGGCGTAGGCTGGGGGATTGGCGGCAACGAGGGGTAGAATGGTGTATGGGTAGCGATGGGGGATCTTGGGAGGAAACGCGCGACGAACTCCTGTCCCGCGAGCTGGATCGACTGCTGGAGTACCTCCTTGCGCAGGATCCGCCGCCCGAGAGGGTGATTCTGTTTGGCTCCTTCGCGCAGGAA
>PXEP01000218.1 GCA_003566155.1 Candidatus Acetothermia bacterium
CCGCCGGGGCGCGACCGCCATGATCTCCCGCGTCCGCCAACGCTTGTCCTGCTCAAGGAGGTTGAACACGAGGAGAGGTAGCAAAACAGGGTAGACGAACTCCAGGAATGCCACCCACCCATCCCAGGTATTCGGGAGTTCGGGCGAGACCACTTTGGTCAACCGGAGAATCACAACAGCGAGCACAACAAGCAACACACCCCACGGCAACGCGATCTTGGCCTCGGCGAGGAGATAGCGCATCAGGAGCGGATGAGACCGAGGTAGGCGTCCTCGAGCGACGGGGTGATTTCCTTGCCTCCGTCCACCTCCCCCAGGAGGCGCACCGCGCGGCCTCCATCCGCCCGCCGAGAGGTCAGCACCCGGTCTCCCCAGGCGGCCAGGCGGTTCTTGACCTCCTCTTCTGGGACCTCCACCTCGTACACGCGGCCCCGGAACCGGTCGATCAGCCCGCGGGTCGTCCCCTCATAGGGGATCTGGCCCTCCTTCAGGACCGCCAGGCGGGCGCAGGTCATCTCCACGTCCTCCACAAGGTGTGTGGAGAGGAGCACCATACGGTCGCCCCCGAGCCCCATGAGCAGTTCCCGGAAGCGGACGCGCTCTTCGGGGTCCAAGCCTCCGGTCGGCTCGTCCACGAGGAGCACCTTGGGGCTCCCAAGGTGCGCCTGGGCGATCCCCAGCCGCCGCAGCATCCCTCCCGAGTAGGCGGTGGCCCTCCGCCGCGCGACCTGACTCAGCCCGAACTGGGAGAGGAGCCTCTCGATCTCGGCTTCGGGACGGCGAAGCTCCTTGAGGGCGGCGATGTACTGGAGGTACTCCCGACCGGAGAGCTTGGGGTAGGCGCCGAACTCCTGGGGAAGGTACCCGAGGATCTTTCTGATGGCGATTCTGTCCTCGAGTACATCGTGCCCGGCCACGGTGGCGCTCCCCGAGGAGGGCGGAAGAAGCGTAGCCAGGATGCGCATGAACGTGGTCTTGCCCGCCCCGTTGGGCCCAAGAAGCCCAAACACCTCGGTTCCGATCTCAAGGTCGACGCCCTTGAGCGCCCGCACGCTGCCGTAGCTCTTGGCAAGGCCCTTAGCTTGGATCATCCGTCCCTCCCTTCGAGGAGCTGGGAGACATAGGCCTCGTGGCCCATCTCTTCGCCCCGCTGCCAGTGCTCGAGGACCGCGAGAGGAGAAGCTCCTCCGGCCCTGTACAGCGTGTTGTACTGGCCCCACGGAGGAAGGTACACGCGCTCCTCTACATCTGTCTCCAGCCTCCGTTCGAAGTACGCCAGCGCGTGCTCCCGTTGCCCACGGTCGACAGCGTCGATCAGGTAACAGGCGAGATACGTCGTCTCGGAGGGTCCAAGCGCTGCAGCCTCGGCAAGGGCCCACGCCGCTCCCCACAGGGATTCTGGCTGTGCGTTGCCTCTCCACGCGGTCAGCATCTGCTCGGGGACGAGAAGCGTGTCTCCCAGAACGTGGACTCCCTCGACGATCCGGTCTTCCTGGAAGGGGCCGAAGTCCTGCGAGGGCGCTATGACCAGCTGGAACGACTTGCTGTGCTCCCACCACCCAGCTCTTTGCAACATGGGACGAATAGCCTCAGAAAAACGATCGACGCAGGCCTCAAGATCACGGGGGTAGGTCTTGCCCTGCGGATAGGCCAGGATCAGCAGACTCGCCTCGAGTTCGCTGTGGATGATGCGACGGGTGATGGCACGGCCCTCCCGCTCCTCTACAACCTCGCTCGTACGCGGCAGATCCAGGTGAAAGATGTGTAGCTCGCGGTCCTGCCCCAGCTCCTTGTCCAGCCAGGCTGGGACAGCAGACTCCGCTGGCAGGCGGAGAGCGAGGAACGCACTGCCGGCCACCACGGGAAGCCTGTCACCGTCGGCGTCCAAGAGGTAGAGTTGGTCGAATCCGGCGTGCCCGGCCCAGAGATCCTGCGAGGTGAAAGGAGCTGTCAACGCCCGTCCCAGCGCAGACGTGGCCACCGCCCCTGTGGCGAGAAGCGCCGCGCCGCTCAGCAGGAGCACAGCCGGCTTCCAGCTGGAGACAGTTCCCAACCACTCGGGCCAGGCGCGAAGGCGGAACAGAGCAAGGCCGAGCATGGCTGCGCTCGTCCCGAGGGCAGCGGCTCCCGTGGGGCCGGCTATGTGGGGCATGTACCCAAAAGGCGTAAACGCTCCTAGGTTAGAGGGGAGGAGCAGCTCGAAGCCCCTCCAGATCAACGACAAGGCGACTGCCGACAGCGCTATCCCAGCCCAGCGGGACTTGAGCAGGGCCGTCAACGCTATGCCGAACGAACCCCAAGCGTACAGATACACCGCACTCCACAGGACGTAAAGCCCACTGAACTGGACTCCCGCTGTGGTAAAGCGTCCGGCAACGCCAGCGACGACGGAGAACGACGCTGTTACGCCTAGCAGGACGGCTAGCAGGCCGGCGAGGGTAATGCCGATGCTCCCCAGCACCATAGCATTCAGGGGTGAGGAGCTTGTTGCTCCCCAGATCTCGCGCTGCTCGAGGTCGTCCTTGGTGACTCCCGAAGCCAGCAGGACCATGAACACGACAGGCGGGCCCACCGAAGCCATCACCACCATGCGCCCCCACTCCCCAAGCGAGCCGGTGCTGCCCTCCACCAACAAGGCGAAGAACACCCCGTGCGCGCCAGTCATCGCTGCCAGGAGCCACCAGCTTGGTCGGCGAAGAGCCCTGAGGAACGAGCTCCGGATCATGGCTAATGCCATTGTAGCACCCTGTGTGACAGGACCCAACGCGCCCTGCAGTCATCCGCGGACGCCTTCAGGGCTGGACAATATGCCAGGCTCGCTTTCGTGGTACTCCTCTCGGTCAACCCCCAACTCAGTCCAGTAGTCTGAGGATCGCCCATGCCAGGTGAGGTGCCAGCACGTCCGGGCGCTCGGGCCGCAGACAACCGAATGCATCGTATCTATCGGCGAACTCGCTGTCCGTGTACGCGATCGTCCCTTGTCGGTCGAGCAGCATGAGGACCGGTGTGAACTGCGGCACTTGCCGCATGCTTTGCTTCCAATGGGAACCCAGGATGTCGTTCCCCTCCGGATCCCATACCACCTTCCAATCCGACCACCGCGCCTCCACCTCCTCTCGGGGCGGCTCGTCCTCGTCGATCAGAACCAGAAGCCATTGCACTTCCTCCACCGGAGCTTCGTACGCCTCGAGCAGCTCCCGCAGTTCATCGAGAAGGGTGCACAGAGGCGCAGCTTCGTACGGATCACCTACCGGCGCCGGAGGGCCTGCCGCCGGCCCCGACGACGGACCGCCAACCGTGCACTGAGCACCGGTGCACATAGCCGAGTGCCCCACGGCGACAACGGCCACGCCGCCCAATAGGTCGTCCAGGACGATCCTCTGGCCCATCACGGTATCCTGTTCGAACTCGGGGAAGGGCTTCCCCGTCGTCAGCATCGGAGAGGGTTGTGCCTGTGGTTGCCTGGCGAACTCTATCCATCGCCCGCAAGGGCTTGCGCTCTTTGCAACGAATACCTCTCCCTCGACAGTGATCGGCTTGCGGGCGGGGATCGCTCCACGCAAGGACAGCGGTTCCCC
>PXEP01000223.1 GCA_003566155.1 Candidatus Acetothermia bacterium
CGTTGTGGAGCCACTTCAAGCAAGAGAACGGCTCACTGCTCATCGATGCGGACACGTTCGAGGAACTGAAACAGGTCGTGGACCAGCAGATGGTCTACCACAACGAGAGACGCCGCCACGCGAGCCTTGACTACCTGTCACCCGTGGAGTATCTTAGATCTGAGGGGATACACGTTAAACCGTTAGCGCAAAAGGTCCTCTCAACTGGGTCCGCCCAGGGGGCGCATGTCCAGGCGAGGGAGGCTCATGTTGGTTGACGGATGGAGAAGGAGAACACACGCGGCATTCGTGGTGACGGCCGTTCTCGCGTTTGTCTGGACAGGGAGTGCCCAGGAGCACGAGTTAGGCGCTGCGGTTGGGTTCGTGGTTCAGGTTGACCTTGACGGAAGCGGAGTCGACGAGGTGGTAATCGGGGTGACAGCACGGGCTTCGGCGACGATCCCTGAGTTCAGCGCTCCAGGGGATGTCTTCGTCTTCGCTCGCGACCCGTCAGACCTCCCGTCTTCGGAGCTGGTCCGAGCGTTCAGCTGTCGAGATTCGTTGCCGGAGGATCTTCTGCCGGCATTCTTCCACCCGGCGCTGGTCGCTGTGGGCGATCTAGACGGGAACTCACACCCTGAGGTATTGCTTGTCTGGACGGAGCGCTTCTGGTGGCCGACTGCCTATCGGCCGCTCGCCGTCCTCCATTTCGACCAAAGGACGCGCACCTACGAGATGGTGGTCGACACGGATCGTTATGTCTGCGGACTCGGCGCTTACATAGCCGAGGACGTGCTCGGTGATGGCCGATTGGAGATACTGGAGATCAAGCCTGTCTACTCCCAGGTGACCGACTCGGACGATGGGACAGAGGAGTGGAAGTGCCGCTACTGCCCCCAGTATTACGGAGTTACTGTGATCTCTTCCACCGGGCAGGGGTTCTCACCGGACCCGCGCTTCAATGACGGCAAGACGATGATCACAACAGAGAAGTATGCGCCGGGGTTCGGCAAGAGTCCCGTTTCTGAGTTCCTCGACGAGCTGATCCTGCTTGTGCGAAGCTACGCTGAATAACCATGAGGCGCTCCCTCATGGGGCCGGTCTTCCTGAACGGTCGAGGTTCACAGGGCGGCAACGGCGTCAGTCAACATAGTCACACAGCCAGCTAGGGTAGAGAAAGTCGCGGTTCTCCGGTGCACCCGCGGCAGTGGGCTCCCCGATCTCTGTGACGGGGTGAAGCTCGACACGATACGCCCAGGATGCAAGCGCGAGGGGGTATCAGCCGAGCAGGCTGCGATCGCTGTACAGGTCAGCGCACAGAGGCCCGTTGCCGCCACAAGCATGACAGGTATATGGTTCGACAGGGAATGAGCATTACGTTGTGCATCGCCGGCGGCCAGCACCGCCGTCGCCGACCGGTGGGCCAGATGGGCGGCCATGTCATCGGAACGCACGGATGATATCGATTGTGAAGCCGATGGGGCCAATTGGTCCGACATCGTTCATAGGGACGGCAATTCCGTTGACTTCAGCGCAAGACGGCCACACTCTTCGGCTCGTTCGCTCTCCGGGTGCGCTGGCCTGACGACGCTCGCCCCGAGGGAGACCCTCTCCGGAGGGGGATGCGAACAAAGGGGCAGAGTCGGAAATGTAGATACCAACACTTTCCGGCGCTGGCTAGGGCGGGAGGATTCGAACCTCCGATCACGGGTCCAAAGCCCGTTGCCTTACCACTTGGCTACGCCCTAGTCCCTCTTTAGCTTAGCTAGGAGGTACCTCACTCACAACCCATGCTGGTGGGACCCTTCGTCGAGCACAAATCCGTCGGCGAACACCTTCTCACAGGCCTCTACCACCTGGGAATCAAACAACTTGCCCGCTCCCGCCCGCACCTCTTTCAGCGCGGCTTCCTTACCGTGTGCGGGCCGGTAGGGCCGGTGCGAAGCCATTGCCTCAACAACATCGGCTACTGCAAGGATCCGCGCCTCAAGGATGATCTGTTCTCCTGTGAGCCCTTGGGGGTACCCTGAGCCATCCAGCCTCTCATGGTGCTGAAAAACCATCTCGGCCACCGGCCACGGAAACTCAATGTCCTTAAGGATGTCATAGCCTACCTGGGGGTGCGCCTGGATCATCGAGTACTCAAGGTCGCCCAACTTGCCGGGCCTGTTAAGGATCTCCGTAGGCACGGAGACTTTCCCGATGTCGTGGAGGAGCGCCCCCACTCGGATCCCCTGCACCCGATCCTCCTCAAGCCCCAAAGTCCTGGCGATCGCGCAGGCAAGCTGCGCCAGTCCCCGCTGATGGCCTGCGGTGTACGGGTCACGGATCTCCGAAACGCTGGCCAAAGCGCCCACCGTGCCCTCGAACACTCGCTCCATCCGGGCCAACGTGCGCTCCGCCTCGTCGCGGCTCCGTACCTGTTCACTCATGTCTTGGATCGATACCAGCACTCTGTCCAATGTTTGCTCGTGGCCTCCGAGTACGACCAAGAGCACCACCGTCTCCAGGTGGTCTCCGTTCACATTGCGCGCCCGGCCTTTGTGCTGCACCTGGGTGTGGCCCCGGAATAGTTCGACAAACTCATGCCGCATCGCCTCGGCAGCTGGGCCCATCCGCTCCCGGCGGGCAAGCGCGATCAACTCGTCCATGGACCCGACGCCGAACAGTTCCATGGCCGCTCTGTTTGCATTCAAGAAGCGAACTCGACTTATCCAGTCCTCCAGAACTTCCGGGTGTTCGCCGAGATACGCCTCAAGGTCGGAGACGCCCGCTTGCCGAAGGTTGTCCATCTCCTCTTTCACCCGTGAATAATCTTCCTCGAACAGGGCCACCGGCGACTCCTGGAACAAACTCCGGTAGCGTTCCTCGCTCTCCTCAAGGGCTGCTTCGGCATGTTTTCTCTCAGTGATGTCGGTGCCCAACCCCCAAATCACCCGCTTGCCGTGCCAGGTACCCGGGGTGATCGCCAGGTCCAACACCTTCAGACTGCCGTTGACGAAGTACTCCGTTTCCGTCCTGCCTCCGCGCTCCCACAGGGAACGGTGCTCGCTCAGCATCTCTTCAGAATCCGTCTCAGGAGGGGCCATGTCCCTAACGTTCCTCTGCAAGAGATCTTCCCTGCTGCACTCAAGGAACTTCAGCGCCGCCTCATTGGCGTCGATGTAGCGGCCGTCGGTGTCGATGACCAAGATGGGGTTGGCCGTCTCTTCAAACAGTGTCCGATATCGCTGCTCGCTTTCCTGCAGGGCTTCTGTGGCCCGCACGCGCTCAGTGACATCGGTGATGAATCCTTCCAAGGCCTCTACCTCACCGTCGTTGGTGAATACCGCGCTGCCCTGTTCCCATAACCACTTCTGGCGGCCCTGTGTGTCCAAAATCCGATATGTGACAGCAAACGTCCCCCCATTGCGGACGCCTGCTTGCACCTCGTTCCATAATCTCTCCCGATCGTCGGGGTGAACGAAGTCGCCGTAGCTCCTCACTCTGTTTTCGACGAGTTCCTCTGGATCGCATCCGAGAAGGCGACGGCACCCCCTACTAACGAATTCCATTGTCCACTCCGGTTCGTTGCGGCAGCGGTAGGCCATTCCGGGGAGGTTCTCCATGAGATGGGTCAAGCGCCGTTCGCTCTCCTGAAGCAGGGCTTCCCGTTCTATCCCGTGCAAGGCAAGCCCCAGGTCACCAGCCACTTCAGCCAGAAGATGCTGCTCCTCCTCATCCCTTAAGAACTGCTCGGGCACCGCGACAGACAGCACCCCGAATACCTTCCCCTCATGTTCCAAGCGCACAGCTAGTGCCCCTACCCCTTTGCGCTCCACAGCCAACGGACACCCAGGGCAAAACTCTTCGATGTCGCTGACTGCGACCACTTGGCCTGACTGCAAAGCCTCATCGGCACACGGGGGTGGGTACCCCTCCCGCCAGCGGTCCACAAGAAGCTTGCCGGCATCCCCCAGCCCCGATGCTGTCCAGGCACGCACAGCCCCACCCACCTCCAGCAGTGCGGCCCAGGCGGTGGGGAAGCCCCGGGTGCTCGTCAGGCAGCGACAAGCGTCTTCCACTAACTGCTCCGCATCTTGTTCTCGCACAATGAGCTGGTTGACATCGCGGATGGACCGCAGCACCTCGTTCAGATGGTCAAGACGCTCCCGAACGTGCCGCCTCTCCAAGTGGTGGCCCACTCGGCGAGCGATCTCCTCTGCCAGGGAACGCTCTTCAGGGAGGAACGGCTGTTCCTCTGTGCTTTCGACCGCCGCAGAGATCTCCAGCTTACCCGCGAAGTCAACACCTCGCTTGACTTCTACGGTCAACGTACAACCCTGGGCAGAGAACCGGCGGCTTTCGTAGCCTTCGTCGTCCACAGCCAGTCTGGCTCCAGTCGCCTCGGGGCGGGCGAACCCCGATGGAATTAGGTCGACAATCCTCTTCAGTACTGACGACAGCGGCTGCTCATGATCCGCTGTAAGCTGGGAGATCTCGTACAGACACCTGAGCTCTTTGACCCGTTCACCGAGGTCCCGGCTGGCGGCGCGCAACTCCTCAGCGGCCCGCTCGCGCTCGGTGATATCCAAGCCCACCCCAAAGAAATAGGCCAGCTTGTCGTCAGCGTCGAATACCGGGCGCCCGTGCCACTCCACCAGAAGCTCGCGGCCGTCCTTGGCCCGGACCCGGTTTACGTTCTTGGTCCCCTGTGTCGCCTGGGTGAGCTCCCCAAACACCTCCCGCAGCGCCGGGCGATCCTGCTTGGGGACGAACGTCTCCATGTAGTCCTGCCCCAGGACTTCGTCCTGTTCGTAGCCCAGGGCCTCAAGCATAGCCTGGTTCACCAGCCTGGTGGTGCCATCAGGATTGATGGCCACAAAGTACACTGGGGACCCTTGTATCAGTGTCTCGGAGAAATCCCGCTGTGCCCGCAATGCATCGTTCGCCTGCTTGCGAAAGGCCAGGCCATCCAGCCACCTTGCCAGTTCCGCAGCGGCGCTATCCTCGCCGAGCAGCTCGCGGGGCGGGACATAGTAGAAGTTGTCGTGCACTTGGGTCCCGATCACCGCGATGGGATGGGTGCGCAGCACATCGAGCAATATCTCTGGAGAGAACTTGCGGCGGTCGTATTGGCAAAGGCCAATGCATGCGCTTCCAGGCAGATACTCGTTGAGCATAGCCTCGTACTCGATCAGCCGTTCCGACCCAGGTAGGCCCCGCAACGCCCAGCTCATCTCCCCGGTGACCCGCAGCGCTGGGTACCCTTCTGCCTGCGCGCGGTCCGTCTCGCGGGCAAGGAGGGAGATCATCCGCTGGGGGTCGAACTCCCCTTCGGAGGTGTACGTCTCGGCCTGGGTCATAAGTGCGAGCTGTCCGCGGCGTTCTGCTTCCTTTACATCGATACCGAAGAGGAGTCGACGCATCTGACGGGCCGTGTGTGCATCAACGATGTACAGGACCTTTTCCCCGCGCTCCAATCCGTGCCTGACGAACTGAGACAGGATTAGGCGGTGTTCCTCCTCGGTGGCGTAGATGATGCACAGGTGATCCCCCGGGGAGAGTCGGGCAAGAACGTCAGCGGCCTCGCCGTTTGCCCGTCGCTCACCTAGATCGCAATGTGGGGCCATGCTCCTCACCCTCCAGAACCTATCCTATACTAGCATGTTGCTGACACCTTGCATACAGGAGTGAGTGTGGACATTACGCTGGTTGAGCACCAAGATGCACGCAACGCAGCATAGCACATATGCGATGTGGCGGGCGTAGGCGCCAGCTGCCTTGTTGGAAAAAATGCGAAGGAGGGTTCGCTGTCTCACGAGTTGGGCCATCGGGGAGTGACAGAGGACACCGAGAGGAGGGACCTCCTAGGGGTACTCCGGGTAATGGCCAAAGCGAGTCAGCGGTCCCGAGCACGTTTTTCTCGGTACATAGACCGGTCAGCCTCCGCCAGCGCTTGCTCCAACGATCGCTCCTGAGTCCCTTCCCACACAGCTACGCCGACCGACAGGCGAATCACAAAATAACCCTTGTCGCACTGTTTGTTGTGCTCGGCAACCGCCCTTTCGATCCGGGACTTGGCTTGCCCGACCCCTTCGCTCGCCTCCGGCATCACTACAAGGAACTCGTCGCCCCCGTAGCGCACAACGATATCCACTTCGCGCGTGTTGTCTTCAAGGAGCCGGGCCACCGTCCGGAGAACTTCGTCCCCCGCGTGATGCCCATACTGGTCGTTTATCTGCTTGAAATTGTCCACGTCGGCCATGAGCAGGGCCATAGGGTGCTCATAACGCCGCGATCGCTTCGCTTCCCGGTCGAGGATTTCGCGGAGGGCATAACGGTTGTACACCGCTGTAAGTGGATCATGCAGTGCGGCCCACCGTGCGCGTGCCTCGCTCGCTTCCAAAGCCTGAAGGGCCCGGCTATTTCGCAGAGCCACAGCAGCCAACTCCCCGAACGCCGCCGCCATGCGTGCGTCTTCGTCGGTGAAACCGCCAGGTTTGTTGGCCAGACCCAACAACCCCACCGCTTGCCCTTCAAGGACAAGAGGGGCGAACAGCACGTTATCCAGCCTGACATGTCCCTCGGGGAGGTACTCTGCCCACTCCGATGAGGCGAAGAAATTGTCATAAACGGCGTTGGCAGTCCGATACGCTTCGGCACGGAGGCCCCGAATAGGCATAGGGAGCGATTCATCCACCGAGCAAGGCATACCGCCGGCCTCCAGGAACAAAAGATCGTTTTCGCTTCCGTCCTCGGACAGGAGCGCGACGTAGCCCGAGCGAGCCCCGGTCAGCCCCCGACAGACATCGAACACCGCACGGGCAGCTTGATCAAAGCGCTGATTGGTGAGAACGGCCTTTGCTCCCTTAAGCAGCGCTTCCACCTGTGCGCCGCGGAGGTCAGCCTCTTGCAGGAGTCCCTGCACAACACGCTCCACTTGTGCAAGCTGGTCCTCGCTTAGGCCAGCCTGGTTGAGCTCCCTACGTCTGGACTCCCACTGTGCTGGGTTCTCGCCTATGTCACTCATCACTTTTCGCTCCCGCCTTGGCACCGGGTGACTTGCCCGTTTCACGGGTAGTAACGCTTTCACCCCGCTCCCTGCAGGGCCCGTAGTTGCTGACACTCCCCCAGACTACTACGTCCGACTATACCTTATGCCTCATATCCCTGCCCAATAACGCTTGTCAAGGCGGAGGTTACAGGAACCAACCTACCTATTGGCGGATGTTAGACTTCCTTACAAGAGGTCATTCCCCGATGATCTTCACCAGGACCCGTTTACGGCGACGTCCATCGAATTCACCGTAGAAGATCTGTTCCCAGGGGCCGAAATCGAGCTTTCCATCGGTAATGGCGACCACCACCCCCCGGCCCATGATCTGGCGCTTGAGATGGGCGTCGGCGTTATCCTCACCGGTTCGGTTGTGCTGGTAGGAACTCACCGGCTCGTGCGGAGCCAGCTCCTCCAGCCAACGCTCGTAATCCTGATGCAGTCCAGACTCGTCGTCGTTTATGAACACGCTGGCGGTGATGTGCATGGCATTGACCAAACACAGCCCCTCTTTGATCCCGCTTTCTTTCACTACTTCGCTCACCTGCGGGGTGATGTTCACCAGTCCCCGGCGCGCAGGTACATCCATCCACAACTCCTTGCGATGGCTGTTCACGGTTGTCCCCCTTAGTTGCTAGTCTTAGGCGCTACCGAACGTATGGCGGAGTTCCGCCCCCGTGGATACTAGCATTACTGGGATTTCGTACGTTTCCTCCAGCCTCTCCAGAAAGGCTCGTGCCTCCGGGGACAGTTCGTCCGTGCGCACCTTGCCCTGATCTTTGGGCCACATACGGTCGATATTGGTGACAGCCAGACCTGAAGCACCGTTCACCTCAAGCGCGCGGCGCACCAGCTCATGGTCGAAGTTCCCCACGCGCCGGTGCCCGCCGACGGCAACACCGGGGCGGATTTCCGGCTCCACCACGTGTTGGACCGCCGGATCGTTTTCCCCCTCCAGGGGTCCCGTACCCGCTCGGGTGGTGTAGGGCTTGACGCACGCGATGACGCGCACCGTCCAGCTCGGGCCGAGCCCCGCGTCGGATAGGCACTGTGCGGCGGTGGTGTCCTTGCTGGTGACGTAAGGGTAGGGCCCATGCACAAGCGACAGGCCAAACCCCTGTGTCCCTTCCAACAGGATATCGCCGCCCGCCCGCAGCTCGGAAGCCAGTAATGCCGAAACATCCTGTTGGCAGTAAGAAGTGAGTTCAGGGACATCCCGGACAAACCTGACGTCTGGGTCTCGCAGAGAGCGCTCGGAGTTGAGCGCCCCGCACCCGGAGGCCATAGAGCCTATCTTGGCGTGGAGGTAGCTTCCTTGCCCTTCGACCTCCCGGTGGCGGGCCTCCACCACCGGGCACCGTCCGTCTATGATCAGCCGGTCATGAATGTCCGCGCCGTACTCGTCCAGCAACGCAAGTTCCTGCTCCAAGACACTAGGATCCACCGCCGTTCCCGGCGCCACCAAGAGTTTGGCGTCGGGGCTGACAAAACCGCTGGGGACATGCCGGCATTCCACCTCTCTGGTGCCCCGCGGCAGCGTTACCCACACACCATGCCCCGCGTTGGGGCCGACCCCGCACCGAACGGTGTGACCGATCGCGCCCTCCATGGTGAGAAACGCGGCTACTTTGCCTTTTCCTTCGTCCCCGTACTGCGCGCCTACGACAACGTACACGGTGCCGCCCACCGCAGACCTCCTTCCACTTCCCCTCTACTAGCCCCGTTCCGGGGCTCCCTCAACCTCCCGAAACTCTACGCCAATTTCCGCACACACACATCCGGCTGCCCGGCCTCTCTTGATAAGCGGCGGGGCAGCCGAGAACATGTTCGAGGGTTGCTGATGGGAAAGCTTCACGTGGGAACATCGGGTTGGACCTACAAACACTGGGTGGGCCCCTTCTACCCGCGTGGCACCAAGCAGCGAGACTTCCTGGAGTATTACGCGCAGCAGTTTGACTGCGTAGAACTGAACGCCACTTTCTACCGCCTCCCGGGGGAGAAGATGGTCGGCGGCTGGGCTGACCGTACGCCCGAAGGGTTCAGCTTCTGCCCCAAACTAAGCCGGCTCATCACCCACCAGAAGCGTCTGGCGGGAACAGGAGACCTCCTTCAGCGCTTCCTGGACAGGCTTTCCCCGTTACAGGGGAAACTGGGCCCGGTCCTGATCCAGCTCCCGCCCAGCCTGGCCTTCGAGCAAGGCCCTGTGGAGGAGTTTGGGCAGCTGATAGGTGAGATAGCTCCCCAATGGCAGTTCGCCCTCGAGGCTCGTCATAGGTCTTGGCTGGATGAGCAGGCTGTGGACACCCTGGCGGCACACGGCATTGGCTGGGTGATCGCCGACTCCGGTGACCGCTTCCCTTATCAAGAGGAGGTCACGGCCAATTTCGTCTACCTTAGGTTCCACGGGCCCGAGGAGCTATATGCTTCCGCTTACACCGACGAGCAACTCAGCAACTACGCGGACAAAGCTGCCAGTTGGCTAGCCCGCGGTCTGGATGTGTGGGCCATGTTCAACAACGATACGGAAGCCTACGCTGTACGCAACGCACTCCTCCTACATGAGCTAGTTCAACAGCGCCTTTCCTGATCAGAACACTTACGCATCCCGCGCCCGCAGCTGCGCGCGTGTGCCCCGGGTTCGCCAGGCCAGCCACGAAGTGCGGGCGATCTCTCCCGCGGTCATGGCCACCAGCGCCACGAACAGACCCGATTCCGCTCCCCACACCACCCCGCCAACCAACAGTGCACCGTTCACAGCAAAAAAGAGCGCCACTGCTTCGGTGATAGCCCGGGTCTTCCGGCTGTAGAGCACGATCCCTTGCAGCCAGTTTTGCACCACTGTGAGCACAGGAAGGAGCACTGCGAATATCAGCGCGCGCTCGCCCAACGCGGCCAGGCGCGGGGCCAGCCCGGACACCCGTTCCATCCACAACCTCCCCAGTGGAGACAGGGCAAGAGCAAGTAGAAGCGCTCCCGAAAGACAGGCCAGGAGCCCGGCGAACCGGCGCAGCGCCCACCAGGTGCCGCCTCGGTCGAGCATCGCCACCATGACCTCGTTGTAGGCCATGCCCACGCTCCGGACCAAGAACACCAGCCCCGTCAGCACCGGCCATACAGCGAGCGCGTCCAGGGCCTCGGGCATGCGGCTGATGGCAGCGCTGCCGACGGGGCGGGAGAGCAGAAAAATCAGCGGGGTCAGGGAAAGCGGGATGTAGAAGCGCAGAAAACTGCGTAGCTCCAATGGCGGCGTGTCCGAGTACTCCGGAAATCCCCTGCGCAAAAGCGGTCGAACCCGCAATCCAACGAACGTCGCCTCCGACATGACTCCGACTGCGGTGGCCATCGCCGCTACCACGATGCCCGGAAGGCCCAGCCTGAAGCCCACGGCCAGCGTGCCGAAATTCGCCGCCAGCCTGACGGCGGTCCCGATCCCCACCGATACCGACCGCCCACACCTGATAAGCAAACCTTGGTTGAAGCGCCGATAGCCGATGGACCACGTCCACGGCAGCATGATCATCAGGCCCAGCCGTCCCGGGTCGACGATCTCCTCCGGAACCCCGATCGCCCCCCGGGCGACCAGGAAGTAAAGCGGAGTGAACGCAAGAAGCACGTGGCCGACGGTCAACGAACCGCTCAACACATGGGTGTACTTCCTCAGCCTTCTGTACGAAGCGTAGTCGCGGCTCAACGCAGTTGAGGCGGCCAGGAGCATGATGATCGGCGCCTCGATGAACAGCGCCAGCGGAAACACGAGGCCACCATAGGCGGCCAGGTGGATCTCCGGGTCGGCGAGCCGGGCCACCACGGCGGTGATCGCCGGGCCCTCCAAACCCATCATCATCCAGCTTGCGGCAAGCGGCCACCATAGCCGGGCCACCTGGCCTACACCCAGCCGTGCACCCGGAGCCGGAACTATTCCCAGACCTTGCCCGCCGCTCACGACGCCGCTTTCGCCTCTTCCTCCATCGGCCTCAGGTGTACCACCCGCTGGGGGAACGGGATCTCGATCCCGTTTTCATCAAATGCTTCCTTGATCTTGCGCGTTAGGTCGAACTTAAGCGGCCAGAAGCTGCCGCTTTCCGCCCACAGGCGAACGGTCAAGTTGACGCTGGAGTCGCCAAGCTCGCTTACCAAAAACTGTGGGGCCGGATCCTTAAGAGCGCGCTCATCACCCGCCACCACGTCCTGCAGGACCTCCATCGCGCGCTGAATCGACGCTTCGTAGGAGATCCCTACGGGCAGATCCATGCGCCGGGTGTCCTTGACCGAGAAGTTGGTGATGATGTCCCCGTAGATCCGGCTGTTGGGGACCAACACCTGCACGTTGTCGGGGGTTGAAAGGATCGTACTGAACAGCTGGATGTCCTGCACAGTGCCCATCACTCCAGCCGCAGAGATGAAATCTCCGATCTTGAACGGCCGCAGCACAAGGATCAGTAGGCCCGCGGCGAAGTTGGCCAGCGATCCCTGCAGAGCAAACCCGATGGCGAAGCTGACCGCACCCAGTACCACCACGAACGAGGCCGTTTCCACCCCAAAGCGTGCGAGCATGGTCACAATCGCAAGCACCAAAATGGTTACGTATACAAGCCTCGAGACAAACGATACTACCGCCGGCGCCGTATCCAACCGGGTGAGCAGCTTGGACACAAGCCGGCGGCACACCCGCGCCAGCAGGTAGCCGACGACAAGAACGACCACTGCCCCCACGACGCGTCCGCCGAAGGTAACCGCCCAATCCAACATCCGTTCCCACACCATTTCGCTGCCCTCCTCTTGTCGCCACGGAGCCTGTCGGGCCCGACGACACAGCACTGTAGATGATGGACCTGCATCTTACCAGACCTAAGCACACACCCGTGCAAGCCCCATGTCCTACACAGAAATGGACTGGCCTTGTTCCGACAGAACAACGCCGCACCCATCTTGCAGACTGAGGAGGCGGACACAAGACGCACTCGGACCGTCATTCGGTTGGAAACTGTATTCTCACGGAGGGGTTGACGGTCCGGTGGCAAAGGTCTAGACTCAATATGCTTTCTTCAGAGCGTGAAGAAAGACCACTATGCGGGCTGTAAAAGGTGATTGGGATCTGATCCGCAACCATAACCGGAGCCTGGTCATAAACCTACTTCGGACAGTGGGACCTATGTCGCGCAGCCAGCTATCTCGGCGAACAGGCCTTGCCCCGTCAGCCCTAACGCGTATGATACGCAACCTTCTGGACGAGGGACTGCTGTCTGAGGCAGGCAAGTCGGTTTCCCGCGGAGGCAGGAGAGCGGTGATGCTCTCGTTTAACCACAGTTACGCATGCACGGTGGGGATGAAGATCGAGCGTGATCGACTCCTGGCGGCTCAGCTCGATCTGGCCGGTGCCATTTTGCGCGTGGAGCGTCAACCGCTTCCTACACCCCTTGAACCGGATGATGTTCTCAGGCAAGCAGCCCATGCCGTTGATGCTTTGCGCGACAAACGCATCCTTGGTGTTGGCGTGGGGATATCCGGGTTTGTGGATGCCACGCGTGGGGTGGACTTGTACTCGCCGATCCTGGGTTGGCGCGATGTACCCGTGGCCTCTCCGTTGTCGGAAGAACTGGAGCTCCCTGTGTGGGTGGAAAACGATGTGAACGCGCTCACGCTCGCTGAGTGGCGCTATGGAGCAGCGCAGTCCATGCGCGACTTTGTGTGCATCACCGTTGGGGAAGGAATCGGGGCCGGCTTGGTGGTAGGAGGAAGGCTGTACCGCGGGCGCTTCGGCGGAGCAGGGGAAGTGGGCCATTTCTGCCTTGATCCGGAAGGCCCCACCTGCCGCTGTGGAGGACGCGGCTGCGTGGAAACTTACGTATCCGACGGAGCAATCGAGGCGGAGGCCCGTGCACGTGGCTTTCGCTCGCTGGGCGAGCTCTCGACTTCGGCCCGGAGCGGCATGGGAAAAGCCCGTGAGGTGTACCAGCGCATGGGGCGCGTGCTGGGAATAGGGGCCAAAAACGTCGTGAATTTGCTTAATCCGGAGGCCATCGTACTCGGTGGGGAGAGGATGGCCGACAGTGACTTGTTCCTGAATAGCTTTCACCAAGAACTCCGGCGCCATGCATTCTCCCACGAGACAAGAGAACTGAAGGTTCTTCCAGCTCAACTGGGCAGCGACGGGTTCCTGATCGGAGCAGGCACCCTGGTCACCGAGGGCCTATTCCAACGGCCAGCCCTGGAGGTTGCCACATGAGGACAACACGCACAGCTAACGCCGGGCACTGGATAACCACGGACACAATTGGAAAACGGAGAAGGGAGCATAGATGCTGGAGTTTGTAGTTGCCGAGGACGGGCGCCCGCAGTTGATCGTCCATGGCAGGCCATGGCTCACCGACCTGCGTGTTCGCATCCCCGCGGGAAGCGGCGGGGTCGCGGACGAAAGGGACGAGCTGCGCGCAGGAGACTGGGAGCACAGGCGAGAGGGCACAACAACCGAGCTATCCCGGACCTACTGGCTGGGTGACACAGCTCTGCTGTTAATGACGCTTCAATGTGAGCCGTCGCGGGCCACGATCAGGTGCGAGCTACTCCATGATCTTGGCGTACAAGGCGTACGGGATGTATTCGATTCGCCTGCTCTGATAGCCCCGTCCTTCAGTATCCAGCCGGGCCTGTCTTTCTTCCTCACCACCTTCGGAAACGGAGAAACCGGTGAAGACTACCCCGGGGGACATTGGCCCACCGCCCTGTCCGGGCGGGCCCCGGACGATCTGCCCACACGTGGATTCGCACCGCTTGCGCTGCTTGGTCCCGATGGCGCCCTGGCGATGAGCGCAGCCGACTTCCACCTCACAAGCCCGCTGGTCCGCGTTCCCGGGGGTGCGGGCCGCTCCGTGGGGGCCCCTCCCGGGGGGCTCCCCGCAGGCCGCAGGTGGGAGACGTGGTTGGCGCTGGGCGATGACCTGTACGAAGCTCTGCGGGAGCTGGGGGATCGCCTCCTGGCCAGGTCCGGCAAGGTGCGGAAGGAGACCCAGTCACACCCGGTGAACACCACGCTCGGATGGTGGAACGCGTACGGCAGCTACTACACTGAGCTGTTCCGCCAACTGGACGCGACAGCCCTGCACGAGGTGGAGAAGTCGTTGCGCGACCTTGGCTTGCCCATTGGGTATCTGGGTTTGGATCTTTGGTACCCCTACAGCAGAATCGGCCAAGCGGCCCACTTCGTCCCCGATCGGGAGAAATACCCGGCAGAGCTGCATGGCAGGGAACGGGCCCTTGACGTTCCCTACGTCTTGCACTTATCGGCTCTGACCCCCGACAACGCGTACGGTACGGAAGCAGCGGACCCGAGCTACTACGCCCAAGTGGCGCAGGAACTGCGACGCCAGGGCGGCATAGCCGCTTGGCATGACTGGCTGCGAACACAACAGCATCTCACGGCTGCCCTGCGTACCGATCCCGATGCAGCTGAGAGCTGGTTCTCGGGAATGGCGGAATATCTGGAGGAACAAGGTATTGCAGTGGTACTGTCCATGCAGACGATGGGTATGTCACTTGCGTCGACCCAGCACCCCAACATAGTGGCCGGCCGTAGCCATACGGACTACCTTTTCTGCCAACGCGAGGCACTGGAACTGGCGGCCGCGCAGGGACACAGCGACTTGCTGGACCAGTGGGTCTCGCAGGCAGAGCTCCGAAGGCAGAACACCCTGGTGGGCATGGTCCTGGAGGCACTGGGCCTGGCTCCGTTCTATGACCTGTTTCTGTCATCTCCACATCCCGGTCTGGGCGGGGGGAATCCTCGTGAGGAAGCGCTTCTGCGCCTGTTATCCTGCGGCCCGGTCGGAGTGGGGGACGGGCCGGGAATGTTCGACAGAAGGCTTTTGGAGAGTGCCTTATTGGACGACGGCACCCTGGCACGGGCCGACGGACCGCTGGTCCCCGACCTGACCACGCTGGATCAGGACGTGTTGCTACTGTGGACAAAGCGCTCCACGCCCGCGGGCGCATGGTGGTACGCCGTGGCGCTTAACACTGCTTCGGAGCCGCTCGGCCTACATATCGACCCACCCGGCGATGGGGAAACGATCGCCTGGGACTTGCTGAAGAGCAATCGCACGGAGGAGCTTCACCAAACCATACCTGCCCGAGGGCTTGCCGCTTTCCTGTTTGCCCCCGTGCGACAAGGGATCGCCCCCTTGGGCGTACTCGACAAACTGATTCCCACCCCTCGTCAAGC
>PXEP01000014.1 GCA_003566155.1 Candidatus Acetothermia bacterium
CCGAGAGATGAATGGAATAATAGGATATTCATAGGTTTTGGTGAAACAGATGAGGAGTTATTTATTGGTTTGGGAGATACTTGGGATTTAGAAGAAAAAATAGCAGACCCTAGCACAGGAATTTGGTATCATATAGCATTAGTATATGATAATGGAAATTATGAGGTTTTTTTGGATGGTGAGTCTAAAGCCACAGGGAGTTATACAGGGCTTGATACTTTGGCAGATTATTTTGATATTGGTAATGGAGGAAGAATTGATCAACGAGACCGCTCACCTAGTGTTAGACTGTCAGATGTCAGGTGGTGGAATACAGCCCGCACCCAACAAGAAATCCAAGACAACATGAACAAACGTCTTGAAGGCGACGAAACAGGACTTGTCGGCTACTGGCCCATGAACGAAGGCACTGGCACAACCGTCTATGACGAAAGCGCAAACAACAATGACGGTACAATCGAAGGGGCAACGTGGACAAAACAGTATATAGGTTGGGCTTTGGATGGCGAAGGCCACCGTATCAGCAACCCCCTTGACCTCAGCAACATCGTCGAGGCGCACGAAAGCAGCGTGGAGTGGGCAGCTACTACGCCTACCGACACAAGCGTAGAGATCCACGTAGCGGTGACGACCGATGGCGTCAACCCGCCAGCCAGTGACAGCGCTGATTGGAAGCTGGTTGCAAATAGCGGGGACAGCATACCCGATCTTCCCAGCGACTTGAGCGATAAGTACCTTTGGGTCCGTCAGACGCTCAGCTCTGATGACCCAGAGTCCACGCCCAGCCTACAGTCCGTGTCCCATGAGATTGTGCCGGTGTCGGTAAGGTTCCTGAGTGATCGGGTGGTAGCCGCGCTAGAGGAAACAATACTATGATAGCAGCGATCCTGGGCGTGGAGGAGAAGGAGGCGTAGGTGGGTTGGGGAAGCTCACGCTGGGGGGAGACAAGATGGGCTGCACCCTCTTACCTGCTTGTCATCGCCGGGGATTGGGGAGAGGCCACCGATGCCGTCATACATAGAATCCTCTCTGTCCTAGATGCGGGAGACGGAGAGGATGCCGTTGCCTATAGAGTGCTGGCCGCACTGGAAGATGCCCTCGGAGATGATTCCTCTGTCGCTGAAGCCCTCCTCGGCCGCCTTGATACAGGTGAAGGACAGGACTCCTCACTGCTAGAAGCTCTCCTAAGCCGCCTGGAAGAAGGAGAAGGCCAGGACAGTGTCCTCTACCGGGTGCTATCGGCCCTTGACCAAGCTGAGGGGCTGGACGCTTCCACGCTAGAAACACTGCTTCATCGCCTAGATGCAGGCGAAGGGGAGGACGCCTCTTTCCTGGAGGCTTTGCTGGAGAGGCTAGATACAGGGATCGGGGAGGAGCTGTCCCTTCTCGGCGTGTTGATTGCCGTCTTGGAGACGGGGGAAGGCACGGACACAGTAATCGCGGCGCTCCGCAACGCTCTTGACACCGGAGAAGGCCAGGATAGCTCCATTCTCAGCGCCCTCATCACCTCTCTGGAAGAGGGAGAGGGCAAGGAAGAAGTCCTACACAGGCTTATCTCCGCCCTTGACATAGGTGAAGGGGAGGACACACCCACCCTAGAGGTTCTCCTGGAGGCGCTAGAGGACGCCCAGGGAGATGACACAGCCATCCTAGAGGCCCTCTACAAGGCATCAGACCTGGGGGAGGGGGTGGAGTCATCCGCACTGGAGGCCCTCATAGTCGCCCTGGACCAGGGAGAGGGGATTGAGCAGGCCATCCTAGAGGCACTTCTTGCCGCCCTGGACGCAGGCCAGGGAGAGGATAGTTCTCTCTTGGAGGCCCTGCTGGAGAGGGTAGACGCAGGGGCGGGGGAAGACAACTCCCTCTTGGAAGCCCTTCTCTTGGCCCTCGATTCGGGAGAGGGAGAGGAACAACCCGCCCTATTGAACGCTCTCATCACGGCGCTCGACCTGGCAGATGCGAAAGATGAGATCGCCTGGACCTATTTCATCAAGACGGGGGAAGACCAGGGGATAGGGCAGGACCAACATCTGTACCGCCTCCTCTCATCGCTCGACCTTGGCGAAGGGCGAGAGAGCGCGGTAATAGAAGCCTTGATCGAAGCCATTGACACAGGAGCGGGGGAGGACAAGAGGCTCAACATCTTCGTCCTTGCCGTAGGAAAGTCCTGGGGCTGGAAACTCTTCTCCCTTACGGACCCGGGCACGAAGAAGAGGTTCCGCAAACCCAGAATGACGGAGCGCTGATATGCACTTCACAATCACTGATCCAAAACCCCCCTATGACGTATGGGCTGTGCTCGTAGATTTCGCCGACCGGCTGGACTTAGACGACGGAGAAGAGCTCACCGGGGCCGACGTGACTGCGTATCGTCTCTGGTCCCATGATGAGCAGGTGGATGAGTTCGACCTCGACAAGGCGCTTCGCCTCAACGTGGACATCGAGCGCTTGGGTGCCCTCCACGACCTCTACTCTTTCCCGATAGACGGACCGCTGACAGCACAGCTTAGGATTCCCTCAAGCTATGACCCATCGGTGGATCTGGGCGTTGTTCCGCCAGAGACCATCGTCATGGGTCCCCAGGTCGAGAGCCCGGAGGTGGCGCAGCCCTACGAAGTCGCATTCGAGCTACACGGGGGCGCAGATGGAACGCGGTACGCGGCCCGGGTCACCGTGACCACGAATAAGGACCGGCAGCACAGTTGTGTTGTACGCTGGCGCGTTCAGGAGCTTTCGCTGACATCATGAAAAACGCTAAGGCCACGCGGGTATTCCGCTTTGCCCTATCACCCATCCAGTTGCATCTCTCAGGAGGATCGCATGCACAAGCACGACGCAGCCAAGTGGCACTGTCGCACGCAGGTATTGAAGTTCGAGCCGGGCGCGGAACGCGACGACGAGAAGATCGACGCCGCATTCCGGCACCTCATCTCCCCCCAGAAAGCGGGGGCGTATGACCTCGTTGAAATAGACGGGAACGTCCTCCTCAATGTGGGGATCAACAACGGCATCTGGCCGCTCGTCTGCGGCGGGGTAGTGCCTGCCTACGACGAAGCCAACGCTGAAGTTGGCGTCGGCAACTCAGACGACCCTGGCTCCCCGCCCGAAGCGGAGACAGCACTATCCGGTGCCAGCTCCCTCTACAAGGGCATGGACTCTGGCTATCCCACCTATGGCACAGCCCAGACCGCTGTGTGGCAGGCTTCCTTCGAGGACGCCGAAGCCAACTGGGCCTGGGAAGAGTGGGCCATCACCAATGGCACCAGCCTGCTCAACCGTAAGTGTGAGTCATTGGGAACCAAGACAACCGGCACATGGGTACTCAGGGTCAGCGTAACTCTAAGTTAGGAGGGGTGAAACATGGCTGACCGAAAGCCCGGCTACGAACAGTGCCCTGGCTGCAAGGCAGTAGAGGAGGGCAAGCAGTGTGAGCCGCGCAACGCCGCTGTCTGCCCTATCGCCTGGAGCCGCATCGTATTCCGGTGAAGCGCGCCTGCTTCATCACTAGGCTACACTAGCCCGAAGACTCCCCCCTCTTTGAGTGGAGGGTAAGCAG
>PXEP01000141.1 GCA_003566155.1 Candidatus Acetothermia bacterium
AAGCACACCCTCCTCGTCGGAACGCGAAGCGAGAAACTCCTTGGCGATCAGGTTCATCCCATCCCGCAACGGAGTGAGCAAGGCGATATCTGCCAGGCGATACAAGGCAACCAACGACTCATCGGGCAAGAACTGATACAGGTACCAGATGGGCATCCAGGAGATGGTGCTGTACTTGCCGTTGATCCGCCCCACCAGCTCATCCAACCTTTGCTTGAGTGCCGCGTACTGCCGCACCCCAGTGCGGGAAGCGATCGCCTTCAGCACCAACGTCACGTTCTCCCTGTATTCGGGGTAGCGCTCCAGGAACAGGTCGAACGCCTCCAGTCGCTGAATGAGGCCCTTGGAGTAGTCCAGTCGGTCCACCGACAGAATCACTTTGCGCGGGCCGATAACGTCCCGCATCCGGTCCATTTCGCTTTCCACAGCGGGGCTCCGGGAGAGTTCAGCGTAACGCTGGAAATCAATGCCCATGGGGAATGCATCCACCCGCACCAGACGGTCCCCGACCAGCAGGACCAGCTTTCCAGGGAATACCTGATCATGACCCAACAGGCGTCTTACGGTAGCGAAGAAGTGCCGCAGATAGTCGTAGGTGTGAAAGCCGATCAGGTCGGCACCAAGTAGATTCTCCAAGATCTCCTCCCGCCATGGAAGGAGCCGGAACAACTCCGATGAGGGGAACGGGATGTGCAAGAAGAAGCCGATCGTCGCTTGGGGCAGGCGCTTGCGGATGAGCCCCGGCAAAAGCAGAAGGTGATAGTCCTGAATCCAGATTGTGTCCTCCGGCTCTGCTACCTCCAGCACCGCGTCGGCGAACGCTTGGTTCACCTGCTTGTACGCCTCCCAACAGGCATCTCGGTATTCGGTGTACTGAACGAAGTAGTGAAACAGAGGCCAGATAGTGTTGTTGCAAAAACCACGGTAGAAGAGGTCGAACTCCTCCCGCCCGAGCAATACGGGCAGGCACCCTTCTCCTTCCAGTCCGTCGCGCAGCTTTCGGTCCTCTCCTTCGCGGAGGTCCTCTCTGTTCAGGCCCGGCCAGCCAACCCATACGCTCTGGTAGCCCTTGTACAGTGAGCCCAGCCCCGTGGCCAGTCCACCCACGCTGGGGCGGAAGCTGAACCCGTCTTCTCCTCGGGACACGGTCATCGGCAGCCGGTTGGACACGATGATCAACTCACCCAACGCGATCCCCTCCGCCTGACCTTACCCCACCACGCCAGCGCCGACCACCGCAGCGAAGGCCGAAACCGACGGGGCCTGCCGGTTGTCCCGCGGCAGCCACACTACATCGCCCACACCACCCGGACGAGGTCACTCAGGTCATCCACCGACCTAAGCCCACGGGGTCAGGGCCGCGTTAACGGAGTCCGGTCGTGATCGTGCAATGCGATGCGCTCGTCCAAAGCCGGCTTGCCACAGCAGTTTGCATTCCGCGCACCAGCAAGCTGGAGTGGGCTCAGGCATCAGGAAATGTACTCCTCCAGGAGGATTTGTCCAGGCTCCCCAAGGACTCAGTGGCTCTGGTTTCCCAAATCGTCACCTTGCACAAGACCCCGCTGACCTAGCGGGGCAGCAAGCTGCCTGGCCCCACACTGGACCCCCTCCTGGGGGAAATCGACACGGTTCTCGACCGCTAATGCAGGGTCAGCCACGGGGCGGGGACGCTCCCCACAGGGCGCAGACGGCTTCAATGGCCAGCTTGGCCGCGCAAATCGCACTCACGCCCGACGGATCGAACGGCGGGGCCAGCTCCACGATGTCCATCCCGACCACAGGTTTCCCTCGCAGGAGCCGCAGAAGCTCGATCACATCGAGGTAACCAAGGCCGCCGGGCTCGGGGTTGGTCACCCCGGGGCATTGCCCGGGATCCAAGGCGTCCAGGTCGATCGAAAGCCAAATAGGGACGGCCGGCAAGAGCTTCCGCCAAAGGCCCTCGGGAGCGACGAAACAGGGTTCATCAACTTCGCCCCCGTACAACGATCGGGCGCCCACAATGTGCAAAGCCCGCACCACCTCGCTTGAGCGACGCAGCACGGTGGCGTGGGAGATGCGCTCGCCGCGGTAGGTGTCGCGAAGATCGGAGTGAGCATCCAACGCCACAAGCTGCAGGGCACCTCTTCGTGCTGCGGCCTGTACGGAGGGCAGGGTTATCGTATGCTCGCCGCCGAGCACGACCGGCGCCGCCCCGGCTCCCAGAACGTCATGCACAGCCAGTTGGATACGCGACAGCGCTTCCTCCAGCGGGGCCTCGCAATCCACATCACCTACGTCGACCACCCCCAGCTCGACCAGGTCCCTCTGAAATATGTGTGAGTACGTCTCAAGCGAAGCGGACGCCGCACGGATTGCGGTGGGGGCATGCGCCGGGCCGCCGCGAAATGAGACCGTGCGCTCCAGCGGGGCTCCGACGATCGCCGCCCGCGCAACTCCCAGCGACGCTTCGGCGCCGACGAACCGGAGCGGGCGCATGTTCATGTCGCGGCCGCTTTGGCCTGGGCCACGAGCTCTTCCACAAACCGGGGCAGGGCAAGTGCGCCGCGATGCACGGCGGGCGTGTAGTAGCGTGTCGAGAGTCCGCGCTCCTGGTACCGACCCTCTACTTTGTTCAGTTGGGCCAAGGGTGCGGTTTCCGAAGCCATCACATACGCCCACATGCCCGAAGGGTACACGGGGACGTAGCCAAGATACGTGCATACATGGGGCATCCTCCGCCAGAGGCGCGTGACCACTGAGGCCAGCTCATCAGGCCAGAAGAAGGGCGTACCCGCTTGCAGGGCCAGCACCCCGCCGGGACGCAGTGCGGTGCAGCAACTGCCGAAAAATCCTTCCGAGAACAGTGCCTCCCCTGGGCCCACCGGATCGGTGGAATCGACCAAGATAACATCGTAATAGTCAGGCTTTTGGGGCAAGAAGTCCTCCCCGGGACACACCATCACACTCACTCGGGAATCATCGAGCGCCCCATGGTGTACCTCGGGGAGGGCCTCCCGCGCCGTATCGATCACTCCCCGGTCAATCTCCACCAAAGTGGCATGCTCCACCGTAGGATGGGCCAGCACCTCGCGAAGCGTGCCCCCGTCGCCTCCCCCCACCACCAAGATCTCCCGCGGTGCCGGGTGGGTCAGCATAGCCGGGTGCACGAGCATCTCGTGATAAAAAGGCTCGTCCCGCTCGGAGAGCATAAGCTTGCCGTCCAGAGCCAACCCCCGTCCCAGACTATCCGTCTGCACCAGGTCCAGCTCCTGCAGCTTCGTCCTCCGCCGGACGAGCCTCCGCGCGACCCTGATACAGAGCCGCACATCGTCAGTCTGCTGTTCGCACAACCAGTCTTCGCCGCGTCTTTCTCCGCTACTCATACCTGTATTCCCCGCCTTATCTCCAGCACGTCAACGCGCTGCGGGCGAAATAGGTCACGGAGCACATCGAGAGCCTCCTCCGGGAGCGCATTATCCCCGCAGGTAAACACGTCCACCGCAGCATAGTCTAGTTCGGGCCATGTGTGAACGGAGATGTGCGATTCTGCGATCACCGCTACACCTGAGACCCCGCTTGGGTTGAACGAGTGGACCTGGATGCTCAAGGCGGTGGCCTGTGCTTTGTCGACCCCTTCCTGCAATGCTTTGCGCAGGGCATCGGGGTCGTTGATGTTGCGCTGGCATTCCCACATTTCCACCACGAGCTGCTTGCCCAGTGCCTTCATTTGTCACCTCCTCCCCCGGAAGGATAGAGAAGCACACAAACGGCCCTTCTGGGATGTGCCCAAAAGGGCCTTTCCACTCACCGGGTGCAAGTGGTTCTCGTCACGCGGGCAATTTTAGAAGAAAACACATGCGGCCACCACACCACCACACTGCTGTACGCGATGCTCCACCCCCGCCACCTGAACTGCAGCCAGCGTCAACCTCCGCGCGCGGAATGCCTCCTCCACCTTGCGCCGCACATCCTCCTCCACTTGGCTGCGCGAGCTACCTTGGGCCTCCATGATCACGCCGAATCCGTCTTCAGCCCGCCCCACGCCTACGGCCGAGGCGATGAGCTCTCCGGGCGTGGAAGAGGTCCGCGCTCCGTAGACAACGAGCACGAAGTCGCCCTTCGGAAGCCCCGCACCGGCAAGCGAGTCCGCCAGTGACACATGAGAGGGCATGATGCTGCTTACTTGAACCAGATTAAGGTCTCCGATCCCGGCGGAAAGGAGAGCACCGTCAAAGGCATTCAGTTCGGTGAGTCCTTCCGCTTTCCCAGACACCAAGGCGGCGTAGCGAACCTCTCTACCGAGCATCTTGTCCTCCCTCGCACCTCAGGTGGTGGCTGCCTCCGCATCGTCGAACATATCGCCGGCCAGCTCCTCCTGCGGGCAACGCGGCTCTTTCAGGACCTCCAAACGGATCAGTGCCGAGCGGTACCAGGCCTCGTCTCGCTCGGGGACCCGCCGCGTGGGAAGCTTCTCCCAAGCGACCATCCGCTCAAAATAGGACCAGTTCTCATAAGCGTGGAAGTCATCCCGTAGATCCGTGATCACCGTCCCCGACTCCAGGAGCTCCTGCTGTATATGGCGCCATTTGGTCAGAGATGCTTCCCTCCTGGTCAATCCGAGGTAACCGGCGCACCCCGGCCCCCGAAGGGAGGACACCCCTCGCCAGGCGAAGGCGAGGAACCCACGCAACGATTCCGTAGGATCACACACAAAGGCGTCAAAGTCACCGGTGAGCTCCGGAGGCAGGGGGTAGCGTAGGTCATGGTGTACGACATCAAGAGCTAACCGGCGGTCGCGGGCTATCCACGTCAGGAAGTCAACGATGCGCGGGTCGATGTCCAACGCTACAACCCTTTTGGGGGCACCGGTCAGCGAGAGGGCCACCGACAGAAGATCATCATCCCCCAATACGAGTATCTCCCGTCCGGCCACGTCGCCCTTGCTCCACATGAACGCTGCTCGGGACAATGCGCTTCGTTCATTGACAAAACCTTGATCGTACTCCTGCAATGCCTGCGGTCTGTCGGCAGCAAGCTCGGAGAAAGCGGAGGCCACCTCAGCCATCGGCCCCAGCTCAACTCCGCTTCCTTCACAGCAAGCACAGCGAAGCTCCACCGCCGGACATATCCCATGAGATTGACAAACCTTCTTTCCGGCAGGGGTAAGCCAGACACGGCCGTCGTTCCATTCCACCCATCCCTGTCGGTGCAGTTCCTGAAGGAGCTCACAGGCGGCCATAACCGGCACGTCGGAGAGGTCTAGGACCCGCCACACGTCATCCGAGGCCAGGATGGCCGACAGCAACCGTTCCACATCCCGTTCCTGAACAGGCGTCTGCGAACTGGAAGCCGCCGCCTGTGCGATCTCGTGCAGCTCCATTGTCACCCCCATGAGAGCATTGCCGAGTACCCCACCTTCAGGGCGCAGGAGGATACCCTATAACAGCGAACGCGCTACAGGGTCCACAGCTCCTGCTTGGGAAATCCCGACAGCACCTCACACCCGTCGGGGCGGACCACTACCAGGTCCTCAATGCGTACGCCGAACTCACCGGCCAAGTACGCACCGGGTTCCACCGTGACGACCATCCCCGCCTCTAGCTTCTCGTCCGCGGTGGGAGCCAATCGGGGACCCTCGTGTACCTGGAGTCCAACCCCGTGACCCAGCCCATGCCCGAAATGATCACCCAAATTCGCGTTCGCAAGCACGTCCCGCGCCGCCTTGTCCGCGTCCTCGCCCGTGATTCCGTCTCGCACCGCCTCCAGGCCAGCCTGATTCGCCGCCAGCACACACTCGTATACCTCGCGCACACGGCGGGGCACCTCGCCCAGGGCCACCACACGGGTAACATCAGAGCAGTATCCCTCTAGCCGCACCCCCACGTCGAACAGCACCAGTTCCCCTTCAGCCAGCTTCTTACCCCCCGGGCGGTGGTGGGGTCGAGAGCTGTGGGGGCCGGCGGCGACGATGAGGTCGAACGCTACGTGCTCGGCGCCTTGTTTGCGGTACCAGGTTTCCAAGTCGAGCGCCACCTCCCGCTCGGACATCCCGGGGCGAACACGTCCCAAGATCCACTTCAAACCCTTGTCGGTCAGCTCAGCCGCAGCAGCGATTCGCTCGATCTCCTCAGGCTCTTTGACCTGTCGCGTCTCCTGTATCCAATCCTCGGTGGGCACAAACTCGATGTTCGGGCAAGACGACCGCAGATCGCTCAGCACCTTCACCGATACGTTGGTCGCTGCCATCCCCACCCGGCGTACACCGGCGTGTTCCAGCTTCTCCACAAGCCACTGGCTCCACCGGCCTTGCACCTTGTTGACGGGGAGGGCCTCCACCTGACCGGCGGCCTGCTCTGTATAGCGACTGTCGGTCCCCAACCAGCACTTCTCCCCCACCCACACGATGCCCAGACTCCCCGTGAACCCTGTCAGGTAGTACTGGTTTGCGTGGTCGGAGTTCTCCGTGTTGATCACCAGAAAAGCGTCCAATCCCTCTTCCTTGACCCGTCGGACGAGGGCCATTCTGCGTCCTACATAGTTCACGTTGCTATCCTCTCCGCCTACACTTCTCACATAGGCCGAATACCCGCAGGTTATGTCCTTCGGGGAAAAAACCTCTGTCTCGAGCCACCTCGTCAATGGCCCGGTTCAGCGACTCGTCTTCCACTTCCACCACCCGACCGCAGGAAGAGCATACCAGATGCTCATGGTGTGTCTCGTCGGCCACCTCAAAGTGAGCGTGCGGATCACCCAAGTCGATAACCCGGAGTAGCCCGGCCTGCACAAGAAGGCTCAGAGTACGGTACACTGTGGAGAAAGAGATGTTGGAGTCCTTTTGCAGGCGAACCCATAGCTCGGCCGCCTCGAAGTGCCCGTCCATGGATAGAGCTTCACGGGCTACCTTCCGTCGGGCCTGGGTGACGTTACAGCGGTTGGCCCGCAAGAAGCGGGCGAACCGCTCAACCCCATTCTCAACGTTCATCGAAGTGATTCTATGGACGTTGCTTGCGGTTGTCAAAGAAACCCGTTCGCGCCTATAATTCGCGCCATGGCACTGGATGAGCTGCAGGGGGAGGTAGACAAGGTACGCCTGGAGTGGGAGGAGGCGCTGGCCTCAGCCGGCGACCCCGAGAGCCTGGAGAACCTCCGGGTCCGCTTCCTCGGCCGCAAGGGCAAGGTCTCCGCTCTAATGAACAGGATGAAAGAACTTGAGCCACACCAGCGGGCGGAGGCCGGTAAGCTCCTCAACTCCCTTAAACAACAGGTAACCGATGATCTACAGAAGCTCCAGCAAGCCTTGGAGCGAGAGGCGGCCGAGCAGCGCTTTGCCCAAGAAAGCTACGATCTCTCCTTGCCCGGGGTGTGGAGACCCGTGGGCCACGTTCATCCGCTGACCCAGGTGCGCCTGGAGCTGGAAGAGATATTCCTTCGTCTGGGCTTCGACGTGGCCGCTGGGCCCGAAGTGGAGACGGAGTACTACAACTTCGACGCCCTCAACATCCCCGCCGAACATCCTGCGCGGGACGAGTGGGATTCGTTCTACGTCGAGGGGGATCTCCTCCTGCGCACACATACGTCGCCCGTGCAGATCAGAGAGATGAGAAAGCGCCGGCCGCCGGTGCGGATCGTGTGTCCCGGCCGCTGCTACCGGCGGGAGAACCCCGATGCCACACATGCCCAGGTGTTCCATCAGCTAGAACTCCTATGGGTGGAGGAAGGTCTGACCATGGCCCACCTGAAATGGATCATCGACGAGTTCGTTACGGCCTTCTTCGGAGCCGACTACGAGATGCGTTTTGCCGCCGATTACTTCCCGTTCACCGAGCCGTCGGCCCAAGTGCACATCCGCCCTCGCTCCGGCGGCGCCACAGGAAGGCATCACGCCGGATGGCTGGAGATCGGGGGCGCAGGGATGGTCGATCCGAAGGTGCTGGAAGAAGTTGAGTACAATCCCGAGCAGTACACCGGGTTCGCGTTCGGCCTAGGTCTGGAACGCATGGCCATGCTTCGCTGGGGGATCGAGGATATCCGGCTGTTTCTACAGAACGACCCGCGGTTCTTGCGCCAGTTCTGAACGCGGTAGGAAAGGGCGCAAGGCAGCCAAACCTTACTCTCCGGAAATCTCCACCCATATGGGGTTGGAGTGAGCCCGGTCCCCGTCGTCCGCCACTACCGCCAGTGCATACCACCCATCGGCGGTCGGCCGGTCCGTCCAGCTGATCTCAGCCCGATCGCCCACAAGCTCGAACTCGGAAGCGACCTCTCCGTTTCGTATGATCCACGCCCGGCGCAGTTCCCGCTGATCGTAACGAGGCACAAGCACAAGCTCCGCGGCCAGCTCGAACGCCTCCCCCGCCGTCAGCGTCACCGTGTCTCCCGGGAGGGCGCTTCCCGCTTGGGCGGTGAAGTTGACGTGCGGACCGTAGGACGCGTATGCCCGCCCTGCGCCTAATGCTTCGAGCCAGCTTTCCACCGTGAGCTCGCCTTCCAGGAGCACGTAAGTCCGGGCCCGCCCGGCCTGTGTGGTTAGCGCCCGCCAGTTGTGGTCATCGCTCACCCCGACGGCTACATAGCGGTAACCCTCGTTCCACAGTTTGTACAGCCGCTCGATCGTACGCGCATCATCGCGGGAGTACTCACCGTTGTAGATCTCCACCAGATCGAACGTGTCGTCGTATTTGGGGCGCCCTTGCAGGAGAAAGTAGCCAAACAGAGGATGCATCGGGTGGCAGGCTTGGATCAGCTGTGCCCCGGCCGCGCGTGCCTCGGCGAAGTAATCGCTCGGTGTCTTGCGCAAGCTGTAGTCGACCGCGCTGTTTAGGGGAAACGCGTTCCAGTGGCCGTCGAGGGAAGTGATCTCCTCGCTCAGGATCACCGGGAAACCCCGATTCCGCGCCGCCGAGGCGAACGGGCCGTGTCCGGCGATCGTGTTGTGGTCAGTAATACAACCTACGTCCAGCCCGGCCGCCAGCTGCACAGCCACCAACTGGTTGGGCGGGGTGAACCCGTCCCAACTGGCGCTGCTGTGGATGTGCAAGTCGGCCGAATAGTAACCCCAGCTTTCGGCTGGAGAGAACACCTGAGTGAGGTTCACGGAAAGCTCCAACGGCCGCCCGCGATAGACCGTGATACCCCGCTCCACAGCAGCGCTTGTGAACCCTGCCCCGTGTTCCACCCGCAGGATATGGGAGCCAGGGGCGAGCGCGAGCCGTACCAGCCCCGGCTGCCGCACTTCGTTGTACGCAATCTGAGTACGCCCGTTTGCCGACGTGGCGACCACCATGGCGTCCACAGGTTGGCCGTCCAAGGTCACCCGAACCAGAACCTCCTCGGTACCTGGCACAAGGCTCCCACCCACTGCAAGGACCGCGGCCACCGCCCCGATAGCAAGCGCTATGAACTTGTTCACGCATCCATTGTACCCGCGCTCAACCGGCCGGTGACGATGTCCATGTATACCTGGTCGCCGGCTTCTACGCCTTCCGGCGCACGGACCTTGATCCCCATGGCCAATCGGGCCACCGGACCATACGGGCCGGCCAAGATTTCCTCCACTGGCATGGGAACAGTGCGGACAACTTCCACTTGCGCCTCGGCCAGTACACGGTCCACTGCCGCGCGTTCCTCTTGGGTAAGACCTCGGTCGGCGGCACGGGAAAGCTCCTCGAGGTGCTCGCCACTACGCGTCCCGACCAGGGCGCAGGGCACACCCGGACGGGACACCACCCAAGCGAGCGCAAGTTGCGCCTGGCTCAACCTGAGTTCATCGGCCAGCGGCCGGAGGTTATCCGTCAGTGCCACGCAGCTGGCCGCCGCCTCAGCGAACTGCGGATGGCCGGCGCGGTGATCACCTGCGCCGCTGGTATCGGGGATCCCGCCTGTCAGAAGGCCGCTCAGAAGAGGCTGATAGGCGATCACACCGATGCCGCGCCGGGCGCAACGGTGCAGAAGACCCCGCTCGATGTCCCGATACACAACATTGTAGGGGAGTTGATTGCTGACGGTCTCGCCATCGTTCGGCCACGTGCCAAGCTCTTCGTCCCAGAAGTTGGACAAGCCGATGTAGCGGATCTTGCCCTCATGGACAAACTCCTGCAGCGTTTCCCAGGTTTGCTCAGCCCGGGTCATCGGATCGGGAAGGTGGAGCTGATAAAGGTCTATCCAGTCCGTCCGTAGACGCCGAAGGCTCGCGTCCAGGGCCCCCTTCAGGGCCTCCGGGCGGGCGTCATTGGTGGGCCTCCCTTGTTCGTCGCAGACCGTTCCACCCTTGGTGGCGATGACCACATCCCGGCGCCGGCGCCCCAGCGCGCGACCCAACATGTCTTCGGCCTCGCCGTAGTTAGGTGCCGTGTCGAAGAGGTTCACGCCCAGGTCCAACGCCCGCCCCACCACCTGGTCGGCCTGCCTGGCCGTGTACGGTCCGTAGCTCCCTCCTAAGGGGAGCGTCCCCAGCCCCACCGGGGAGATCGCAAGCTCCGATCGCCCTAACCGCTCATAGCGCATCCTTGCTAGCTTATGGAGTCGACCTCGACCATGCCAACCACAGCCCCCTCCAGCTCTGTCTCAGTGAGAGCGATCAGGGCAAGCCCGTTCCAAGTCTGCCGGGTTTTCTAAGGGTTGGGGCGGGCCCACATAAAGGATGAGCCAGGTGGCGACGGTGTGACGCCCACAATTAAGACCTGGCCCCCTCCCGATGGCGCAGCCAACGCCAGACTTCGCGGGGGGTGGCGGATTTTCCGTACATGAGCATTCCTACCTGGAATACCTTGGCCGCCAGGCGCACAAGAAGGTAGTCGGCCAGGGCGAGCACAGCCAGCGTGGACAGGATCTCCCACACGGGGACATCGGTGACCGCGGTACGGAAAAGCATGGTCGCCGCGGTGAACGGGGGAATGTGCGCCATCGCCCGCACCCATCCCGCATCGGGGAACTGGATGATGAAGCTTAGGATAAACAGCGGCACCGCGGGGATGATCGCGATCCAGCTCACTACTTGCGAGCTCGACTGCAGGTCGCGCAACACCGCCCCGAGAAGGGCGTACATGCTGGAGACGAACAGATAGCCAAGGACGAAGTAAGCAAGAGCTGTAGCCACCACCGCGGGGGTGAGTGCAGTCCATATTCCGGGAAGGAAGCGTGTGGCGGCCACCAACCCCACGGCGGCCCACACCATGACCTGGAGGATCCCCAGCACCCCGTAACCGAGGACTTTGCCTAGCAAAAGCTCCCGCGGGCTGATCGAAGAGAGGATGATCTCTACGGTACGCGAGGTCTTCTCGGCGATCACGGAGTTCATCACCACCCCGCCGATGATCAGCGTGGCCAGAACAAGCAAGAACGCCAGCCCCATGGACACAGCAAGATCGCCCACCGTCCGCTCGGGGGCGGCACGAGGCTGTGTGAGCAGCGACACATCAGCGGTGAGCGGGAGAACCTCCTCCGGATCAAGCCCGGCCGCCTCCAGGCGTGTCTCTTGCACGGCCTTGGTCAGGGCCCGGGCCACCGTATCCGGCGGGCTGTCCTCGGCCCGGCGAACCCAATATTCTGCCGCTCCATGGGCGAGCCCCTCCTCGCTGATTATGAGGACCCCCACGAGCTCCCCAGCCAGGAGTTCCTCTTCGGCGGCCTCCAGATCGTCGCGCGCACGAAGGCGGTACACCGTGTCCGCAAGCTCGTTCTCCAGCACAGGGAGGATGAACTGCGTCTCATCAACCACACCGATCTCATAGGTGCGATCGGCACCAATGCGTTCCACCAGCACAGGGACGAGGACCGACAGCGCGACAAGCAGGAGAGGGAAGAGAAATGTGCTCACAAGCACAGCCCGGTTACGGATCGTCTTGCGGAACTCCCACGCGGCCACCTGCAGACTACCGTGCATCGTCCCCTCCTTTCACCGTAGAGACAAAGATGTCGTGGAGGGGAGGTCGTCGGACACTCACTTCCTGGAGGCCAAGCCCTTGGGGAAGGCTGCGCAGGAACGGTGCGGGGTCCACAGTGGCCGGGAGGCGTCCCCAGGCCTGGTCTCCGTCTGTCCGGAGATCGTCGAGTCCCGCAATGCCCGCGAGGAGCTCCGCATCTCCCGAGAAGCGAAAGCGCACGATGTGCTCGTCGGTGCTGTCCTTAATCTCGGAAAGCGTCCCGTACAGGACACGTTCGCCCCGGTGGATAAGGAAGATCCGTTCGCACAGCTCCTCCATGAGGTTCATCTGGTGGGCCGACAGGAGGACAGCCACGTTTTCATCGCGCAGCCGGCGGATCAACCCCTGGAACACTTCCTGGTTCACGGGATCCAGCCCGCCGAACGGCTCATCCAGAACTACCAGATCCGGCCTATGAAGTAATGCAGTGATGAACTGCACTTTCTGTTGCATCCCTTTAGAAAGCTGCTCCACGCGCCTATGAGCCCAAGGAGCGAGGTCGAAGTCCTCCAGTTCCGCCAGCGCTCGCCGTCGCGCCTCGGCGTGTGGCACCCCCTTCAGGCGAGCGAAATAGACCAAAAGGTCCAACACACGGGCGTCCGGGTACAGTCCTCGCTCTTCGGGGAGGTATCCTACACGGCGCTTATCCAGCTCTCCCCATTCGCCGTTCAACCTATAGCGAACTACTCCCCGGTCGGGCCGCATGATTCCCATAATGATGCGGATGGCGGTCGTCTTCCCTGCGCCATTGGGCCCCAAGAGGCCCAGGATCTCCCCACGGCAGGCGGAAAACGAGACTCCGTTCACCGCCACCACCCCATCGAACCGCTTCTCGATGCTATCTACCTGGAGGACTTCCATCGCGTGCATCTCCTATTCTCAGTTCGCGAAGGCCAGTCTACCCGCGCCGGGAGGCTCGGGCAATCTCCGGAAAACGGTGCTATCAAACAGCACAGTACGAGAGAACACTCCGATACACAGACAGATAGACATGAAGCGTAACCACAGGCCAAGATCTGACCTTAACACAAAAAAACGGCCCGCACCCCTTCAAGGGCACGGGCCGTTCTTCTTCTGGTTCTGGTACTACGCTAAACGGTACACCTCATCCGGGTATGCATACATCCCCCCCCCTTGTGTTCCCCCCGGAAACTGCCCGGGGGAGATGAGTGCCTAGGCAACAATTACTCTAGCACCGCACGCGGAGAAAGGCAAAGAGGTAAAACAATGCGTGCCCACCCGGATTACAGGGAAGACACTTCCGGGATGGCTTGTCGGTCCCCGGGATGATCAAATCCCGGTGGCGGACCTCCGCTGGGGGGACGGGTGTACACTTCGGTCGCCCGAACGAACCGGGCCAGAAAACGGCCGTTGGTCCAGCGCTGCGACATGTGCGCTCTCACAGCAGCCAGTTTGAGGTCGATGGCCTTCTCGCACAGTTCCACCGTCTCCCATTCTCCCTGCGTTCCGACCGGTGGGATGGCAAGGGGCAGGTCAGGCAGTAGCCTGTGCGGCGCCGGCCAGTCAGGGACGTGGACCACATACAGGCGGATCTCCGGCTCATCGACCGATGATGCCAGGGAGACCGCCTTCATCCCGAACTGATAGCCCGCCTGGTGATCAGGATGACGGTCCTCCGGATGGGGCATGTAGACAATGGTGGGCTGGAATGTCTCGATTATCTCCACAAGATCAGCTAGCAGATCCGCTCCGGCGTACACGGCCTCGGGGCTGTACGTGTTGCGGTATGGGGAGCTGTCCACTCGGGTCCGCGGACTGGTGTACGGATTGTCCCGGGACCAATGCTCGCTCCACAAATCGGCCAAGCCGCCATCGGGATATCCCAAAAACAGCATATGCGATGCACGCACACCCAGGATATCCAAAGCCCTGGCAGCCTCCTTTTGGCGCCGGTACCCCAGCGCTCGGTAGTCAGCAGCTCTATGGAGGGGGTTCAGTGTAAGAAGCATCTGAGCGGCCTCGTTGGCATCGCCGTTGGTGAGAAAGACCACACAAACCTCATGGCCTTCCCCGGTGAACTGAGCGATCGTACCCCCAACACCCAGCACGTCGTCATCCGGATGGGGAGATATCACCAGCACTCGTTCTCCTTCACCTTGGCCAGGCAGGGGGGCTTCCACTCGCTCGGGGATCGGCACCCACCACACAAGCGAATGGACAAAGGGATGCGGCATAGACGGCACGATCCCTAGCAAGAAAGGGCCTACAACCAGAGAAACCAACGTAAGCGTTTTCCTCTTGCGCTTTCTCCGATGCGCCACCTGCTTCACCCCCATGAGCTAGCGATTATACCCCCGACCTTGCCCCCTCACTCCAAGCCGCTGGTAGACCGAAATGTGCTGCCCAACCGTTGTTGACGCGGGTGCGGCCCCGCCCGTATAATCCCCGTAGCCAACGCACAAGACGCCCTCTGGGGCCGCGATAGAAGGAGGCGGCAGATGGAAGTCCTCAAAGTCGCATCATCGTCTAACCCCAACGCAGTTGCCGGAGCCATCGCAGGCGCGTTGGAGGCCGACGGCATTGTAGAGACACACGCGATAGGGGCCGGAGCAGTCAACCAGGCAGTCAAAGCCGTAGCAATAGCCCGCCGGCTGGTGGAGCGGGAGGGGGAAACCGAAGTCAAGGTCACCCCAGGCTTTATCGATGTAGAGATCGGGGGAGACACAAAAACCGGTCTCCGGCTTATCATCGAGAAGTAGAAGACGCGTTCATGCATCTAGACAGCCTGGTCAGGGCTGCGGTTGAGCAAGCCCTGCAAGAGCTAGAGATTCCATGTGGTTTGACCATCCCCGTGGATCGCCCTCCTCGGCCCGGCTATGGCGATTTGTGTACACGGGCGCCGTTTGCATTGGCAAAGAGCGCCCGACGAAACCCTGCCCAGTTGGCTCAGGAACTCGAAGCTTTGCTGAAAGAGCAGCCAGCCTTTTCCTCGGTCACCGCTGCAGGAGGATTCGTCAACTTCCACTTCGCCCAAGAGACGCTGGCCGAAGTGGTGCGCCGTGCGTTGTCGGGCGGTGAGGCCTATGGACGAGGAGACGGCGGAGACGGGCGGCCGTTACAAGTGGAGTTTGTGTCTTCCAACCCTACGGGGCCGCTCACCGTAGGGCATGGACGCCAGGCAGCCCTGGGAGATGTAATGGCAGAGCTGTTCGCCGAACAAGGGTGGCAGGTAACCCGCGAGTACTACCTAAACGACGAAGGACGACAGATCTCGCTGCTCGGGGAGTCCTTGTGGGTCGCCTACCGCCGAG
>PXEP01000021.1 GCA_003566155.1 Candidatus Acetothermia bacterium
AGGGAGAGCCGATTACGCACGACCTTCTTACCCGCGCGATTCGCAACGCGCAAAAACGCGTCGAGGAACGCAATTTCGAGATTCGCAAGCGCCTTCTGGACTACGATGAAGTGATGGCCCGGCAGCGGGAGACCATCTACCAGTCCCGTGAGGACCTCTTGTTCCCGCCGCCCGGCGAGGCACCGGACGATACCCCTGTGTGGGAACGGCTTCAGCAGATGGCAGATGAGTATGCAGAGTTGTTGGTCGAACGACACGTCGGCCCCGGCGAGGCACCGGGCGAGGAAAACTGCCAAGAGCTGTCCAACGAACTGGGGCGCCTTACCGACCCGACCCCGTCGACAGAGGAACTCGCGGGCGCCAAAACCTGGGAGGACCTCGTATCCCATGTTCAGCAGATTCTTCAGGATCAACTCGAGCGCCAACGGGAGCGCCTGGCGCCGCATTTCCTCAGCGCGGCACGCAGCGTGCTTCTGCGAACGCTGGATGAGAACTGGAGGTTGCACCTGTTGGAGTTGGACGACGTGCGGGAGGGTATCGGCCTTAGGGCCTATGGCCAGGCCAACCCGTTGGTGGAGTTTCGTCGGGAGGCGCACCGGCTGTTCCAGGAAATGCTTGTTCGCAGTGAGGAACAAGCCATGCGTGTGCTTCTTTCGCCTCGCCTGGTGATCCGAGAGCAGGGACAGCAAGAGCCCCAGCCACAGATGGCTTCCGTTTCTACCACTGCCGAGGGTAGTCCTGCCATGTCGCCTGCCCGAGACAGCACGTTGACCGACGAGCGTGCCTCGGGTACATCGAGCGGGAAGGTGGGGCGGAACGATCCCTGCCCGTGTGGCTCGGGCAAGAAGTACAAGCGCTGCTGCGGCCGCGGTAGCTCCTAGCGCATACACAACGGCGCCTTGACCTACAGGAACGGTATCCCTATCATTGATTAGCAAACAACCGGGGTGATTGCTAAATGCGTGGGCGACGGGAGCTACTCCTGAAGGAAGTGGTGGACCAATACATCCGAACGTTGACCCCCATCTCTTCCAGGAGCTTGCTCGAGGAATACGGGCATTCGTTCAGTTCGGCCACAGTGCGTAACGAGTTGTCCGCGCTGGAACAGGGAGGATACCTGTACAAGCCGTACCCATCCGCGGGGAGGGTCCCCACCAAGGCCGGGTACCGCTTCTTCGCAGAATGGCTCCTGGAACTGGCCGAGATACAGCGGCAGCCGGAGCGATTGCCGGTGGAGCCGCCGGAGATAACCCCTCAGCAGTTGCCCGATCTCTTGCGGCGGACGGCGCTGTTGTTGGCGTCGATGACCGGGCAGATGGGGTTTGTCCTTGCCCCGCCGGTGGAGTCGTTGCGCCTTGCGGGGTTGGTGATGCGTCGGCTGGCCCCGCGGACGGTGCTGGTGGTGGTGCTCTCCGAGCTGGGTGTGGTGGAATCGCGGGTTGTCGAAACGGAGAGGGATCTAGGGGCAGATGAACTGCACCAGGTGGAGAGCATCCTTGCGCGCAGACTGCAAGGACTGCGGCTGGAGGAAATCAGCCAGCTGGGGCTTTTGGATGTGGAAGGTTGGCACGACCCCAGCGTCTCGGCGGCCGTGGAGTTGCTCCGGGGTTTGTCGGCAAAGGAAGCGAGGCGTCGCCTATACGCCGAGGGCCTTGCGCAGCTCTTGGAAGGGATGCGGCGTGAGCGGCCCGATGTCGTATTGGAACGGATTTGTGGACTGCTTCGGGTGCTGGAGGACGAGCGAGGCTTTGCCACAGCCTTGGATGAGATGCGGTGGGGCCGACGAGGAATGCTGGCCCACGTGGGGGACACCACGGTGGGCGAACTGTCGGAGTTCAGTGTGATAACGACCACTTTCTTCGGCGACAGCGGGCTGCTGGGGGTGATCGGTCCCTTGTGGCTTGACTACGCGAGGGCGTTCTCCGCGCTGCGTTACGTGGCGGGGAGGCTGGACGCCATCCTGGTGGTTTCAAGCCGGGTACAGGAGGTGGAGTGATGACCAATAAAGAACATAGCGTGGATCAAGAGGAGCAGCGAGCTCAAGAGGAGGGAACGCAGCAGGGGCCGGACCTGCAAGCGCAGCTGGAAGAAAAGGAACAGGAAGCACAGGAGCTGCGGAACAGACTCCTCAGGTTGAGAGCGGACTTTGAGAACTATCGCAAGCAGGTGGAGAGGAACACCGAGGAAGTGGCGCGAAGGGTCTCCGACCAGGAGGTCCTTGACCTCCTGTCCGTGTACGACTCGATGGAGGCCGCGTTTCGCGCCTACAAGCGGCTGGAAGATGCCCAGGCGTTCGTAGAGGGCATGGAGCGTATATTCGCCCAGCTGGCCGAGATACTGGAGAGGAAAGGGTGTCGCTCGTTCAGCGCACAAGGAGAGAAATTCAACCCAACGTGCCATGAGGTATTGATCGCAACCGAATCGCCCGAGGAACGCGACACCATCTTGGAGGAGTTTGAACGGGGCTGGTACAGGGGCGACCGGGTGCTCCGGACCGCCAAAGTGAAGGCCAGCCTCGGTCCTGAACAGCAAATGGGAGGTGAAACAAATGGCGGAAACGAAGGAACGAATAATAGGGATTGACCTGGGCACCACCAACTCCTGTGCGGCGATGGTCCGCGGGGGTCGCCCGGAGATCATCCCCAACGCGGAAGGGGAACGGGTTACGCCCTCGGTGGTGGTGTTCAGTGACAACGAGGAGGTATTGGTCGGACAGCTGGCCAAGCGACAGTCGCTGCTTAGCGCCGACCGCGCGGTGTTGTCCGTCAAGCGCAAGATGGGTACCGACTGGAGATTCAATGTCTCCCGGGACGGCCAGCAGGAGGAGTACACTCCGGAGCAAGTCTCGGCATACGTGTTGCAGAAGATCAAGCGGGATGCCGAGGACTTTCTGGGTGGAGAAGTGAATAAGGCCGTGATCACGGTTCCGGCCTACTTCAACAACCTCCAGCGTCAGGCGACCAAGGACGCGGGGAAGATCGCGGGGCTAGAGGTGCTGCGGATCATAAACGAGCCCACGGCGGCATCACTGGCCTACGGGTTGGACCGAAGGCAGCAGGAACAAACGATCCTGGTATACGACTTCGGAGGGGGGACCTTCGACGCCTCCATCCTCGAGCTGGGGGAAGGGGTGTTTGAAGTCGTCGCCTCCGACGGTGATACGGAACTCGGAGGGGACGACATCGACCAGCGGATCATGGACTGGTTGGTCGACGAGTTCCGCTCGGAGACGGGGATCGACTTGAGCCAGGACGTCGCCGCGCTGCAACGGCTGCGCGATGCCGCCGAAGGGGCGAAGAAGGAGCTTTCAAGCCGCATGGAGGCCAAGATCTCCTTGCCGTATCTGACCGCCGATGCCACCGGACCCAAGCACCTGGAGAAGACGCTGACCCGGGCGAGGCTGGAGGGGATGATCGAGGACATCATCCAGCGGACGATGAACATCGTGGACAACACCCTGGAGGCGGGCAAGAAGAGCCCCGAGGACATCCACCAGGTGGTGTTGGTCGGCGGCAGCA
>PXEP01000106.1 GCA_003566155.1 Candidatus Acetothermia bacterium
AAGAACGGGGTGGTTCAAGATACAGCCGTCTCGTTTGGCGGCAGTGCGGACTATGATCGCCTGCTTGATCGCGACGAGGAGGTGCGCGAGCGAGCTGAACGTGCGGTTGAGCTGCTATCGGCGCCTCAGGCGAAGGCTGGCGCGTTTCCCGTGGTGCTTGATCCTGATGAGGCAGGGTTGTTCATCCATGAGGCCTTTGGGCATCTGTCGGAGGCGGACGGGATCCAGCACAATCCGAGCTTCCGCGGGCGGCTTACGCTGGAGACGGACATAGCGAGCCCCATCCTTTCCGTGACCGATGACCCGCGTTTGGAAGGACTTCCGGGAAGCTACGAGGTGGACGACGAAGGAGTGCGTGGGCGGCGCACGGAACTGATCAAGGAGGGCAAGCTGGTAGGTAGGCTACACTCCCGGGAAACGGCGGCCGATTTCGACGAGTCGGTGTCCGGGAACATGCGCGCTGTCGACGCCTATTACACACCGATCATCCGAATGTCGAATATCTTCATCGAACCAGGGGAATCAACGTTCGCGGATATGGTGGCTTCGGTTGACGATGGTTATTACCTGGTGGGTTCCAAGGGTGGCCAGACCTCTGGAGACCAGTTCACGTTCGGTGCCCAGTACGGAAGGCGGATTCGAAACGGTAGGTTGGCCGAGTTGGTGCGCGACGTCAATATGTCCGGTGACCTATTCAGCACACTGCGGCGGGTGCGGATGGTGGGCGACGACCTCAAGTTCTCCGAGCGGGGAGGGTGCGGAAAGGGCTCTTTGGGGCCGATGCAGCTCAATCCCAAGTCCGGGAAGGGCGCTCCCCACATTCTGATCGAGCAAGTGACCGTGGGAGGCACGCGATGAAGACGATCTTGACTGAGGCCTCGCAACGTAATCTAGCAGCGGAGGTGTACTGGAGTACCAGGGAACCCCTGTCCGTGCGCTTCGAAGGGGGGCAGCCTTCGGCGGTGTTGCAGGACCGCGTTGATCAGTGCGCTATAAGGGTAATCCGCGAAGGCAAGCTGGGCATGGCTTGCGGCAGTCGCCCGGACGGAACCGTGCTTGCTGCGGCTGAGGAAGCGGCGGCCGGGGGTGCGGAAGCACCATTTGCGTTTGCCAGCGATCATGCCACGGCTGAGGATCCTGGAGCCAAGGAAGCCGTGGCGGTGGAGGCGGACGAACTTCTCGATCTGTCGGAGCAGGTTCATCGGCTTACGCTGCAAAAGCGAAGCCAGATTCCCTTGGTCGTCCACGCCACGCGGCACAAGGAAACGGTGCGGATCGCGACCACTTCAGGGTTCGATGATGAGCAGACGCGCAGCTTCGTGACGGTGACCGTAAACGCCCCGTTCCACCAAGCGGGTAGTAGGGTGTGGAAGTCCAGGGTTCTGGAAACCGCGCGCTTGGATCCTCAGGAGTTGAGTGAGGAATTTCTGGAGTGGTATGCGTGGGGGGATACGATCTCCACGCCCGAGCCGGGCCGGCTTCCGGTTCTCCTTGCTCCGGAGGCATCCTTCCTGTTGACCATGCCGCTTACGGCTGCGATCTCTGGGGAGGCCCTGCATCAACGCACGTCACCCTTGGAGGGGAAACTCAATGAGCAGATCTTGGGCGATGAGATCTCCCTCATGGACCAACCGCACGATCCTCTGGGGCGCAAATTCGACGACGAAGGGACGCCTTGTGCGGATCGTCATCTGGTGGAGCAAGGGATCCTCAAGGGCTATCTGTTCGATCGCCGTACTGCGGCTCTTTTGTCCGAACGACCGACGGGGAACGGTTTCAAACGGGCGCTGTTTGGCGGTGGTCCGTGGTCTCCGCCGACGGCTTGGCCGGGAAGGCTGTCGGTGTCGGCGGGGCGCAACGATTGGCGTGATATGCTAGCGGAGATTGATCGGGGGTTGTTGGTGTACGGAGGAATGGGGTTCCATTCGGCCAATTACCTGCAGGGCAACTTCTCTGTCCAAGCTCTGGGGTACCATGTGCAGGACGGCACCGTGAGGGGCCGTCTCCACGGAGTGATGGTGGCCGGGAACATCTATGAAGATTTCCATGGCGTGCGCGTCAGCCGTGATACAGTTCGGCACACGGAGTTCGAAAGCCCGTATGTCTTGGTTCCCGAGTTGCAAGTAGCTCACGGTGGCTGATCGCGGCGCCACGCTGGCGCGGGGGAGAGGTGCCGACATGAAGTTATCCGAGAAGCGGCTAATGGAATGGTGGGAAGCGCCTGGTATCGCGGGCCGGGAGGATTTTGACGAGGAGATTCTCTATCTCAATAACCTGGCCGAGCAATCGGAAGGTCTGCCACGGTGGGCACTGGCAGTGCGTGATATGATGCCCCGGTGGGGATTCGAGCCGTGCGCGCATCGTTTTCCGGATGGCCTGGAGCAAGTGCTGACGATGATCGGCATGGGGCGAGCGTTCCCTAGGGTGGGCGAATGCGGTGACGTTCCGCTCCGCGTTCAACGGTCGCTGGAGTATTGGGGGCGCACCCTATTGCGTTGGGCGCATGGAAGCAAGCTCAACGGCCCATTGGCCGATATCTCTACACGGTGCGCCGACCCCGAGGCCGCACTGGCAACGGCTGAGGCCATACTGGCGGTAGGCCAGGGTAGGGCAGCCCTGGATGCTACCCTGGAGCGATGGGCTGACCATGCTGACAGCCAGCTGGCGCGGACGCTCGCTGACGGGGAGGACGCCCCGCTCACGGTGCTGCTTCGACATCCATGCTGTTTCAACGTCGCGTCCAACCTGGAGCGGTTGACGCGGGGAATTGCCGACGGGCGAGTCCCCGACTTGCTGGTCTGTCGGAACGCGTTGCGCGAAGCGCCACAGATCGATCCCGGGAGGCTGGTCTGGATGCGCGGCGTGCTGCGCGCGCTGGGGCGCTGGGTGGAGGGAATGCCTCCGAGTGATGGGTTCTGTGCGAGCGTCCATGCGAAACTGGGGACGCCAGATCCCGTGCGCCAATGGTTGGTGGCATCTCTGTACAAGACGGTCAAACTGTGGACTCAGTACACTGACTGCATGCACGGAGTTCACCACCGGTACCGAGCGCTGGTGTAGCGCTTGCGGGCATCCGCCGACGAGGTACCCTAGCCGGTAGACATGGACAATGTTAATGTCGTGCGCCATCCGTTGATCCAAGCGAAGCTGAGCAAGCTGCGGGACCGCGATACGGGCAGATTTCAGTTTAGGTTGATACTGGAAGAACTGACTGCTTTGATGGTCTACGAGATCACGCGCGACTTTCCGGTGCAGCGGATCAGTGTACGGACGCCTCTGGAGACGATGGAAGGGGTGGAACTGGCTCGCCCAGTGGTCCTCGTCCCGATACTGCGGGCGGGCATCGTTATGCTCGACGGGGTGCTATCGCTGATCCCCAATGCCAAAGTCGGCCATGTGGGAGTGTTCCGGGATGCCGAATCATTGCAGCCGGTTGAATATTTCGTCAAGCTCCCGCCAGATCTTGGAGAGGCATTGGTCATTGTGGTCGATCCTATGTTGGCTACGGGAGGGACAGCTGCGCACGCCGTATCGATGGTCAGACAGCGTGGGGCTTCCGATGTGAGGTTTCTGTGTTTGGTGGCCGCGCCAGAAGGGGTACGTGCGTTTCGCCGGGTGCACCCGGAGGTCCCGATACATACGGCGGCCTTGGACAGGCAGTTGGACGAGCACGGGTACATACTGCCCGGACTGGGGGACGCTGGAGATCGTCTTTTCGGAACGTGAACAAGGGAGGCTGAATGAACTTGCGCGCATTGGTCACCGGAGGGTCCCGGGGGATCGGGGCAGCGGCGGCGATTCGCCTGGCCCGTCAAGGTTATGATGTGGCCCTCAGTTACAGGAGCAATCGCCAGCAGGCCGAGGAGACAGCGGCGGAGGTGGAGCGGATCGGTTGCCGAGCGGTTGTCCTGCAGGGCGACCTGGCCGATGCCCAGCAGGCACGGGACATGGTGCGCGAAGCGGCCGAAGCCCTGGGTGGGCTGAACGCGCTGGTTAACAACGCTGGCTACGTGCAACGGGTTTCGTGGGAAGAAGTCTCGCTGGATGATTGGAATAGGATGATCCAGGTGGGACTGACCGCGCCGTTTGTGTGTGCCCAGGCAACCGTTCCGTATATGAAGGAAGCGGGGTTCGGCCGCATCGTCAACGTGTCTTCGCTTAGGGCGCTTACCGGTTCAGCGCACGGGGTACATTATGCAGCCAGCAAAGCCGGTTTGTTGGGGGTTACGCGCTCGCTTGCGGCGGCCCTGGCCCCCCATCGGATCACGGTCAACGCTGTCTGCCCCGGATATACAGCCACGGACATCAACCGGGAGGTACTGGAGCGAAACCCTGAGAAGATCTCCGCACAGGTGCCCCTGGGACGCGCGGCGGAGGCGGACGAAATCGGAGCAGTGATAGCCTTCCTTTGCTCGGAGGGCGCCGCCTACATCACCGGGGAGACGATAAGTGCCAACGGCGGCATTCACATGCGTTGACGTGGCGAGTTTCGATTTCGGAATCACCGCATTCTTAGGCCCGTTTCCGTCCCCGGAGGATTGGATCGTCCCGGCGGTGGAGGCCGGGGTAAGCCTGTTAGAGATTCGAGCTGAGCCTGGATTTGCGCATCCGTCGGTGATGACCTCTGCGTACAGGCGGTACCTCCGAGAAGCGGCCCGGGCGGCGGGGCTCAGGCTATCGTTGCACGCACCCTTGTACGATATGAACCCGGCCAGCTCCGTCCCGCAGAGCGCGGCGGCTGCATGGGCCGAGCTGGCGTCCTGTGTGTTCCTTGCGGCTGAGTTAGGCGCAGATGTGCTCGTCATCCATCCGGGGGAGGTCCCTGCCGAGCAGCCCCCGGTGTACCGCCGAGAGGCGGAGAGGCGCTTCAGTTTCGGCTTGCAATCGCTCGTATCCCAGGCGGAGTCTGTTGAGGTCCGGCTGGCTTTGGAGAACAAACAGCGAGGCAAGGGGGAAGATCTGGTCCGTACCCCGGACGAGCATGTGCGATACCTGCGTGAGGTTCCCGGACTTTGTGCGTGTTTGGACCTTGGGCACCTGAACACGCTGGACACAACGCCTCATGAGTACATCGGCGCGCTAGGGGAGCACCTGGTGCACGTTCACTTACACGACAACAATGGAAAACGGGACGAGCATCTGTCATTAGGGAAAGGGTCCCTGGATTGGCAGGCTGCCCTGTGTGCCCTGGAGGACATTGGCTACCGGGGGACGGTGGTGTTAGAGTTGCCCAGCGTGGAGGACGTGCGCAGCAGCCTGGCGCTGATTCGCGGCTGGGAGTAGCTCAGATGAGAAAGAAGCACTGGTACTGGTCGTTCTTTGCCGCCAACGGCGTTGCTGGAGCGGCATCTCCGCTCTTGCCGTTGTATGTGTATTTCCTCGGCGGCGGCCCGCGCGAGGTGGGTCAGATGGTGGCTGCGGCCAGTGCTGTGGGGGTCGTCGCCAGCTTGCTGTGGGGACGGTTGTCCGATCGCACCCAACGACGAAAGCCGATGATCCTGGTGAGCTTCGGGGGATTAGCACTGGCTTATGCTGCACTGCCCTTCGTGTCTCAGGTCAGCCAGCTCATCTACCTGAATGCGTTTGTCAGCCTGGTATGGATGGCCTCGGTCACGGTGGCCGTCCTTTTGATCATGGAATCCAGCAACGAAGCAGACTGGGAAGGAGAGATAGGGAGGTTCAACATCTTCAGTGGGTTGGGATGGACCTCGGGTCTCGCCCTAGGCGCTGTGTGGACCAGTTCCATGCTTCTGCTTGTCGGCGAAGGATGGGGGCTGCGGTCCTTGGGGGTGGTGATCGCGGCGCTAGCGGTTGTGGCCACGGCGCTGGCTTTGCTCTGGGTGCAGGAGCCTCCCCTTCACATTTCAGCCCGCAGGTTCAGGGGAATCGCGATGACGGCGGGCGCTTTTCTGCATGAACGCTTCCGCTACGCTCCGGCACACTTGTATCATCTGTTAAGCCCGGTGCAGTTGGTAAGGTTTCTCCAGGGTCGCTCCGCACTGGGGCCCGAGCTTGCACTATGGTATTATGGCGCGTTGCTTGCGTTCATGGGTTTTTCCATGGTCATTGTTCTACTGCCCGTCTACCTTCGCTCCGAGTTGGACTGGCCAAGTGAGATGGTCTACGCCGTGTACCTGGTCCATCATGGCGTCAGCGTTATGGCCTTTGGTTGGGCGCGCCGGGCTGTGTCCCGCTGGGGGCATCGTCCTGCCGTAGGGTTGGCGCTGATGGTCCGTGCCATCGTGTTTATGGGTTGGGCAGGGCTGGGGACTGTAATCGGTGGGTGGGCGGTGCCGATTCTGTTCGCACTGGCCGGACTGACCTGGTCGTACTTTCAGTTGGCTTCCACCGCAATCGTCTCCAGACTGGCACCAGCAGGACTCAAGGGTCAGAGTCTGGGGCTGTACAATGCCCTGGCCGGAACGGGCAACATGTTCGGCGCCCTAATCGGTGGATACCTTGCCGACGCTTTCGGGTATCAGGCTCCTTTTCTTGCCGGAGCCGCGCTGGTTATCCTTGCTCTGCCGATACTGCTTCTGGAGGGGCGCCCGCTCGCCAGCGAAGGGGCCGGTGCGGCTACTCCTCCTCAGACTTAACCTCAACTGCTCTGGTCCCCTTGTAGAACCCGCAGTGTGGGCACACACGGTGAGGAAGCCTCAGCTCATGGCAATGCGGGCACTCGTGGGCGCGTACTGAACTCGTTTGCCAGTGCGCTCGCCTGGTGCGTACCTTTCGATGTGACCGTCGGGTCTTTGGAACAGCGGCCATTGCTACCTCCTTCCAGGAAGCTATTGTCCCCGAGAATGCTCAAGGATCAAGGTGACCGGGCCGTCGTTCACCAGTTCCAGTTCCATCATAGCTCCGAACTGGCCGCACCGAACGGGGACGCCTTCGGCCCTGAGCAGTTCTACGAAGTGCTGGTACTTGCTCTCTGCTTCCTTAGGGGGGGCCGCGCCGGCGAAGCTCGGGCGCCGGCCTTTCCGACAATCTCCGTATAGCGTGAACTGGGAGACGCACAATACTTCCCCCCCTACTTCTCGGAGACTGCTGTTCATCCGGCCTTCGCTGTCCCTGAACACGCGCAGGTCGGGGATCTTCCTCGCCCAACGGGCCAGCTCTTGCTCGTCATCTCGCTCGCCAATGCCGACCAACAACGCCAATCCCAGGCCGATTCTCCCAAGCTCTCCGTCCTCGGTTTGGACCGCAGCCCGTTTCACTCGCTGCAGAACGATTCTCACTGATCGGCGCCTGCCGGATGCAGGGTGCGGACGTAGTTAAGCACTCGGCGTAGCTCATCCGTGGATAGGTCACGCAATAGCCCCTCAAGTTGTCGCCGCAGCTGGGTATGTTCCCGTTGCTGGCGAGCGTGATCGCGGAACGCTTTCACCGCCAGTTGTTGAGCAGCTCGATTCCCATCGTGTTCTACTAGGTTGCCCCGCCATTTGGGGAACTGCTCGAGCAGGCTGCGCGCTACCTGGGTGAGTCGTTGCAGGTGTGGTTCTCGCGGATGGGTGACGCCGTTCAACTGGTTGGCCAGCATGTGGTCGTCGGTTAGGAACACCGCTTCTTCGGGCGCGTACGCCATCGCTCTGCGAGCACCTTCAATGAAGGCCTTGTACTTGGCCATGTTCTTGGGCGCTCGTCCGATTCGCTGACTGAGCTCGTCGATCACATTCCCGTGCTCGTCGGTAAGCACCACCCCGATGGCAGCCTCGCCGGGATTGTCCCGTACCCACCCGTCGACATTCACAAAAAGCTTCAGCATCACTAGTCTGTGGGCCCGGCAGGGTTTGAACCTGCGACCGACCGGTTATGAGCCGGCTGCTCTACCACTGAGCTACGGGCCCTCCCGTTGATGTTAGCCATGGGTTGCAGCGGAGGCAAGCATCGCTCGTGCAGACATCAACTGTGGCCGGAGAGGCTACTTCGTCCGGCCAAGCGCTCCAGGCAGCGCAGCACGCGTGTTGCGGGGTGTTCGCGCTGACCGATGGGCTGAACGAGTACCATGGGGATTCCGACAATCCGTGCGCCCAACAGGTCAGTGAACACCTGATCTCCTACCATTGCCACGAGACCAGCATCCATATTCATCGACTTCAGGGCGCGCCGAAAGCCGCTGGGCCATGGCTTTCGTGCTGTCCAGATCAGCGGCACCTGCAACGACGAAAGCTGGTCTGCCAGCCGTTCTCTACCGGCCGGCCGGCCATTGGTGAGGACAGCCAGACGAAAACCTTGCGTGCGAAGCCGCCACAGGAGCCCGGCAGCGTGCTCGTCCAGCTGCGGGGCGCGCCATCGGCAGAGCGTGTTATCAAGGTCAAAAATGACTCCCCGGAGGCCTTCCTCCCACAGGCTGTCATAGTCGATATGATAGACGGACGCAGCTCTCTGGTGCGGGGTGAGGAGTCTCACTGTTCCGGGCGCAGCTCTCCTATGGGCATATAGCGTCCAATGACTCGAAGAAGAGTGCAAATCTCATCCGAAGCGCCGGGGGCTATGTATACCTTGAATAGCTTGCGGTTTCCCTCGTTGATGTACTCTCGCCGCACATTCACCAGTCCATCGGTTGCAGACAGAATGCCATCCAACAGGTGAATGGCGTCGTCGGGAGCTTCCACCCACACAACCTCGGCCTCCTCAGGAGGGATGCAACCGTGGGTCGGGCAGCGATCAGCCATCTCCGTCGGCCAACCTTTGCACGTAGCGACGCAGAGCCAGCTCCGGCTCTACGCCCCACCGTCGGGCCAAGGCTACCGCCTGCATAAGCAGTTCTCCTACCGCGGCCTCCGGGTTGTCGGGCTGTTCATCTGCTTGCAGGCAGCCATCGGGAAGTGAGTTCGGCGGTTGACCCCCGCGTTCCAGGTGTTTGCGCGCGGATACGAGGGCCGGTCGTGCGAAGTCGGGAAGCGATCCCTCTTGCCTTTTGATCTCTTCCCACCGGCGACGCACCTCATGTGCATCTCCAGCTGACGCGCCTGCAAATACGTGGGGGTGTCTTCGCACTAGCTTCTGCCTAAGGTCACGGGCCACATCGGCCAGGGAGAACCGGCCTTGCTCTTCCTCGATCCGGGCGTGCAGTACCACCTGTAGCAGCACGTCTCCCAGCTCTTCCTTGGTGCTGTCCGGATCCGAGTTCTGCAATGCCTCCGCCAATTCGTAGGACTCCTCAAGGAGATACGGGATAAGGCTTTCATGAGTCTGCTCTCGGTCCCAGGGGCAGCCGCCGGGACCGCGCAGGCGCGCCACTACATCAACGAGCTCCCGGACATCCTTCAGCGCGTCGCCTCCATCAACCATCCAGTTAGTCCTCGTCTGTGTCCTGGAGGCCGTTCTCCTCCGGGGGCTGGTCGTCCTCTTGCGGCGCATCGTCGGGCCGCGTGATGTCTCCGCCCAGCTCTTCCAGAAGAGGAATCAACTCTTCGGCGCGGAACTCAGGATCGGCATCGTGAATCCGTTGCAGATCGGAGCGGGCTTGCGAGCTTTGGCCGGTGTCAACGTAGAACTGGGCCCGCTGCCACAATGCTTGCAGTCCTTCCTCCGTCAACGGCTCTTCCGGCCCGACTCTGTCTTCCTCCGCAGCAACGATTCTGTCGTACATCTCACGCTTTTCGCGATCGGTCTGGGCAACAGCAAGTCCCTGTTCGTACTGTTGCACGGCCTGGTCGTGTGCACCGGCGTCCAGGTACAGATCGCCCAGTCCGAGGAAGGCGTGTAGGTTCTCCGAATCCAAGTCCAGTATTCGTTCGTACTCCGCCATGGCTTCCGTGTGCTGGCCTAGTTGCTCCAGGAAGCTTGCCAATCGGAAGCGCATATCGATGTCCTGTGGGCGAAGCTCCAGGATCCTGCGAGCGATGTATTCTTGTGTTTCCAGGGCCGGGGACAACCTAAGCGCCTGCCGATACTGGTCCACCGCGTCCTGTTGTTGCTCTTGTGCGTAGTACAAGTCCCCCAACCCGATGTACGCATCGGCCCTATACGGGAACTGGCGTACAAGCCTGGTGAAGGCTTCCTTGGCCTCATCTACTCGTCCCGCCTCGGCCAGCGCTTGGGCGCGCTTGGTCTGGACATGCGCGGTTGGGTTAAGCTGGTACGCCTTTTCGTATTCCTCCAACGCCGCCTCTGTCTGGCCCTTATCCAACAGTAGGTCGCCTAGCAGCGTCAGCGCGGTGACATTATCTGGGTCATCCTGCAGCACGCTCTCTAGCAGTTGCTGGGCCTCGTCGGGCAGACCGTCCTTGGAATAGGCCTCGGACAGCTTCACCCGGAGGCTAATGCTCTCAGGATCCCTGTCGAGTGCCTCACGGTAGTATTCAGTGGCTCTGCCGTAGAGCCCTTCCTCCATGTAGACATCGCCCATGCCCACATAGGCACCTACGAACTCGGGGTTCAACTCTAGAGCGCGTTCATACTGTTCCTTGGCCAGAGAATGCTCCCCGTTCTCGCGATATACTTCTCCCAGCCGATATCGAGCAACGGGGCGGTCCGGGTCCAGGGCCAATAGTCGTTCGAACAGTTCCTCGTCAGCTTCCCCCGTTTCGGAGAACGCCAGGTAGTGTTCCAGTGCTGCTTCTCGATGCCTGTCTGCCTTTTCCCTTGCGGCTTCAAGATCGGCCTGTTGCTCGGAGGTTGGGTCTTCGATTTCCTCCAACTCTGCTACCTGGGTCAACGTGTCGTCCTTGATGGCCTCGTGCATTCGTCCAAGGTACAGGCGGATCCTCACTCCGGAGACTTCGCCGTCAGCGTAGGCCTGTTCGAGTGTTTCTACAGCAGCATCTCTGTCTTCCCTGTACGTCACAAACGCTTGGATAAGGGGATCGCGGATCTGCACATCAGCTTCTGCCCGCAGGTCTGCGTACCACTCGTTCCATTTCTCTCTCTCTCTCTCGGACACCAGGGCATCGCGGACCTCGTCTTCGACCTCCGCCAAGGGTTTGTACTCGGCAGGGCGGCGCTCAAGCACTTTGATCAGGTGCTGGTGATCCCCTTCGCCGACCATGGTGACCTCCCCTTCCTGAAGGTCGAACGCAGTGTTCTCCACGACGGGTGGCAGGTCTGACTCGCCGGAGGCAAACCAGTCGATTTCCCCGCCGGTCTCCCGTGTCCGTTCATCCAAGGAGTGTTCGGCGGCCAGCGCGGCCAGGTCGACGTCGTCCTCGCGTAACTGGGACAATAGGGCCTCGGCCAGGTCCACATCCGCTACCTTGATATGGCCCAGGCGGAGCTGCTCCTCCTGTTCAATATACCTGTTGCGGTGCTGCTCGTAGTAGTTCTCCAGCTCGTCACGAGTGGGTTCGATAGTGCCGACGACGGTGCTGCGGAGGCGTTGGTTTATCAGTTCCTGTTCAGCTTGCGAGCGCATGTCCCGCTTGAATTCCTGGAGCGTCGTCCCCTGTGCAGCGAGATATTGCTCCAGCAGTTGTTCGTTTCCATCTACCTGCTCAAGAATCTGCGCATACTGTTGCTGAAAGGCCGCGTCCACTTCCGCCGAGGGTACCCTGACCCCCAGCCGGTCGGCTTGCGATTCCTGCAACACGGCACGGATCAGTTCTTCGGTTGCTTCAGCAAGCATCTGTCGGGAACGGAAGTCCCCCTCCGTACCGCTGAAGTCCATACCATACATTTGGTACATCTCTAGCAGCCGTTCGTAGCGTTCGAACAACTGCTCTCGGGTCACATCTCGTCCGTCGACCGATAGCAAGGTCTCGTCAGCCGTTCCCGGCTGGCGCGGTCCGAGCCTCTGTAAGATACCCGCACCGAAGATGCTTAGAGCGAAGCCCACTACGATCACCCACACGATAGCTCTTCGGTAGCGCTGGAAGAACTGGTTCATCTGTCTTCGTCACCCCCATGGTCCTGCAGGGTACGGCTAATTAGCCTCCAGGCGGACCAAAGCCCGGAGAGCAACCCGAGCACGATACCCACCATGCGGCCTGTCCGTCCACCAGTCAGTGAATCTATGCCGTACCCTATACCGTATCCAACCAGCAAGCCTCCTACCACCACGAACCCCAGCTGCCCCACCTGAGCAAACGTGCGTAGGGCCACGCCCCATGGACTAGATCTCTCCTTCTTCAGCAAACATCCCTCCCTGTCGGGTTCGGGGTCTAAGCCTGGCTACGGGGGTGCGCGACCTGACGGTGAACCGCACCGCCGTCTTGTTCTCCCCGTTGATCTCCACGTCGACGAACGAAGGTACGAAGTAGAGATCAAGCCCGCTGGGTGCTACGTAACCGCGGGCTATGCACACGCACTTCACAGCTTGATTCACTGCTTTGGGCCCGATGGCCTGGATCTCGGCGGCCCCCTCCTCACGGATCGTGTTGGCTACCGCGCCGGCTGCTGCACTAGGGTTTGAAGCCGATGCAATTTTCAACGTGCCCACGTATGCCTCCTTCCACTCATCGTGCCGTCTCTACGTATTGGGACTGGCGTATAACCGTAACCTTGATCTCGCCAGGATATTGGATCTGTTCCTCGATCTGACGAGCGATATCATACGCCAGCTTGGCCGCGGTGTCATCGGAGGTGTTTTCCGGCCTTACCATCACCCGCACCTCCCTGCCCGCCTGCACGGCGAACGCTTCCTTCACCTGAGAATAGGATCGCGATAGTACCTCCAGCTGCTCAAGCCGCTGGACGTAGCGCTCGTAGGTTTCCTTGCGGGCACCTGGGCGAGCGGCGGAAAGTGTGTCTGCGGCCTGGATCAGCACGGCGGTGATGGTGGCCGGGTCAGTGTCGTCATGGTGGGCAGCGATGGAGTTCACGATCGGCCAAGATTCGCCGTACCGTCGTGCCAAGTCCGCGCCGATCAGGGCGTGCGGGCCCTCTACATCGTGATCCACGGCCTTTCCGATGTCATGGAGTAACCCGGCCCGCTTTGCTGGACCGGGGTCGATGCCTATCTCCTGGGCCAGCAGCCTTGCCAGGAAGCTGACTTCGAGAGAATGCTGGAGTTGGTTCTGCCCATAGCTGGTGCGGAAGTGCAATCGTCCAACAAGCCCCAGGAGCTCGGGGGGGAGGTCCACACCTGCCTCAAATGCGGCCTTCTCTCCGTATTCCCTGATGAGCTCCTCCACCCGCTCCTTGGATTTGCGCACTTTCTCCTCTATGTGTGCCGGGTGGATGCGTCCATCCTCGAGCAACCGTTCCAGGGCAAGCCGCGCCACCTCGCGTCGAACGGGGTGAAACGATGACAAGACCACCACGTCGGGCGTGTCGTCGACAAGCACCTCCACTCCGGTTACAGCCTCGAACATCCGGATGTTTCGCCCTTCCCTGCCGATAATCCGGCCCTTGAAATCGTCGCTGGGCAGAGGGACGGAAGTCACCGTGCCCTCTTCTGTGTAGTCAACGGCGTACCTCTGAACTGCGTCGGCCAATGCTCGGCGCGCGCGACGCTCAGCTTCCTGTTTAGATCTTCTTTCTACTTCCGCGATCTTCCTAGCGAAATAGCGTTCAGATTCCGCCTCTACAAGCTTCAACAGATATTCTTTTGCTTCCTCCTGGCTCAGTCCGGACAGTCGTTCAAGCAACGATCGCTGTTCCGCAAGCAGCTCTTGTCCCTTCTCAAGAGTGCGTTGTAACTCGGTCTCGTCCCTACGGAGCGAATCCTCCAACATCTCCAGATGGCTGCTGCGGGCCACAAGTCGTTCCTCTTTTTGCAGGACCCGCTCTGCCATTTGCTCCAACTCGGACTCCTTGCGGCGAAGGCGTTCTTCCTCTCGCTCCCGCGTGGTCTGGATTTCCTGCTGGGCAGCCAAGAGTGCCTCTCGGCGAGCCTGTTCTGCCTCTTCGCGGGCTGCCTCCAGTATCGAATCCGCACGGCGTCCTATCAGCTTATTGCGGAGTTCAACGATCAGTATGCCGCCGGCTAACCCCAGGAGGAGTGTGATAAACGCTATCAACGCACTAACAAGCACGTGTATCACCCTCCTCGGGCGTTCACCATCCGTTTAGGATCATTTACTTTAGTCTCCCCGTCGACGCCGCTCAACCCATAAGCTGGCTGCAGGGAGGAATATCAGGCTTCCCAGTAGCGTAACGCCTAGTCCGATCACAGCTGAGCTTCCGAGGAATTGCAATCCGGGCGTGCGCGCGGTTATCAGTGCTCCGAACACGAGCATAGTAGCAAGCGCTGTTACCGCTACAGGAACCGCTGATGACGACGCCCCGCGGGCAACGGCTCCGGGACCGCCACGGCCTTCCTCTTCGATACGGTGCAGAATGTGGACGGCTGAGTCCACGCCAATTCCGATCAGAAGAGGGGAAACGACGATATTGGTGAAGTTGAATGTGACATCCAAAAGGTGCATGCCGGCGAGCATCCACGCGTAGCCAAACGCCAGTGGAGCCAACGCCAGCAGTCCCTCCGTAAAACTACGGAAACTACGCCCGACAAGGGCAAGGATCAGTACGCCCGCCAATGCGGTGGACAGTAGAAAGTCTCGTCGCATGTGGGACTCCAGATGCACTTGGATTTCGGGCATTCCGAAGTAGTCGACATCCAGTTCTCGGGCCCACGTCACGAACTCCCGCAGATCATCGGCGGCGTAGATGTCGGGGGTCATATGGGCCCGCAGGACGTACCGTCCTCGAGGAGTGTAGTACTGTCCGCGGATCTCGGCCGGCAGAACCTCTACCAGCTGACTGAGCAGCTCCTCTTCCGGGGGGAGGTCCTCTACGCCCTGCACTAGCCCCTGGACCACCGCCAAATCCGCTTGTAGGGCAGAAACAAGGGGGAGGAGTTGCTCCGGTTCGAGCTGTTCCATCTCATGGAGCAACCCTACGAGCTCGCCGGTCAACGCCGAGACCTCTCGGGCCTGCTTCCCCCATCCGGCTACCAACGCAAACAGCTCCAGTTGGGACAGCGCACCCACCTGAGTTTCCATGGCCGAGAGGATGGTTGGCAGTTCCTCCAAGGCAGCCCCCAGCTCGTGCAGTACGTCGTCCGTCTGTCGGATTGGCAGGTCAACGATCGATGCCCGGCCTCGCAGCA
>PXEP01000168.1 GCA_003566155.1 Candidatus Acetothermia bacterium
AAGCGTTTGGACCTACGCCTCGCCCCGCAGGAGCTACCCGGGGGATGGACTTGGCGTTTCTCCAGCGCGTTATCGGACTCCACTTGGACAAGTCTCCAGATACATAGCTCGGGGCGGTTGGGGGACATACAGGCAAACGCCGGGGTGAGGTTCAACCCAGCCGCAGCAGCTTACAACTCGGGGTTCCTGGCTTTCCTGTGGCGTGGAGCTGGGCTCACGACGGGGTTGCGGGTGAACCATTCCCTTTCGACGGCCGATCCTCCAGCGTCCCGCCTTCTGTATAGCTGGACACTGCGTGCTACGCCCATATTCCTTTCTGCTAGGTTTGACCAACATGAGACCGGGATCGAGTTCAGGGATATGAGGGCCAACATAAGCGGCATAGAGATCTGCTGCGGTATTGTTGGCCGGGGCGTGCTTTCCCTGACCAAAGAGGGGTTCGATTATTTCCGGATTTCGTTGCCGAACGTGGTGCAACTGGACTGGGGTATCTCGATGGATCTCGATGTGCGATACGGCCTCGATGAAAAGGACGTTTCCGTCACGCCGCGCTGGAAGTTATGCGGAGGGCCCTGTGTCGTGTTGTACGGAGGCATCGCAGATCAGGACAGGTTCAACCTTCGCAGCGTAGAACTGTACGGTTTCAAGATCGACTGCTGTCTAGAAGACAGATGCCCGCCGGGAACACTGCTTTCGTCGCCGTATTTGGAGCTAGCCATAGCACTGGATCCAGACAATGCACGCCGGGTTCCTGTCGGTTTCCGGGGAGATGAGTTCCAGTACCTGGGGCTGGGCCTGTGCGGTCCGGCGTGTTGCGGGGAGGGCTACTCCATTGAACTCGGCGCATACTTCCAGCCACAGGGCCAGCTATTTGGGCTCTCAAGAGTGGTCATCGAAACGGGGATCCCGATACTCCCAGGGTTTATTATTCAGACCGACGTCGAGTTGAGTGCCGGAGACGGGGTGACTGAGCTCGAAGTGGGGTGGAGATGGGATTTCTAGCATTTCCACTTGTACGGAGAGGAGGTTAACCATGAGTGTTCGGTGGGCATGTTTGCTTGCCGTGATTGTCCTGGCAGTGGGGATTGTGGGACAAGAACTAGTACAGGCCCAGGCCGGTCGTACGCTCACAGTGGCCGCCGACGGAACAGGTGACTACGAATCCATTCAACAGGCAATCGACGCCGCCAGGAGCGGCGTGACTGTCTTGGTGAAGTCCGGGACATACGATGAGGCTGTCATGTTCAAAAGCGGCGTGGAGTTGCGGGGAGAAGGACCCGACAAGACAACCATTCACCACCGCGGCGATGCCCCGGTCATCACTGTGGAAAACGCCAGCTCTGGATCCATCGTCGATCTGGACATCCGCTATGAGGGAACGGGAGCACACGCTGCTGTTCGAGTGGATTCCTCGAAGATCGACATCGAAGGATGTCACGTCTCGGGCACCGGTCGGGCGGGGATCATGATTGCGGGAGAAGGATCGAACGTCGCGGTAAGAGGAAGCACTCTTTCTCAGAGTTCAGGTACAGCGCTGCTCATAGGCGATGGGTCATGGGTCTCGGTAACCGAATGCGAGATCCGCACCAGCCAGTTGAGCGGAGTCACCGTTCGCGGGGAAAGGACCCGATGTCTCATCGAGAACAACCTCGTGGAGGGGAATCAGCAGAGCGGTGTTTTCGTCTATGGAGGCGCACAAGCCACAGTAGAAGCCAATGTTCTTGCTGACAATGGTTATCGGGGGGTCTCCATAAGAGACGTCGAGAGCTCGGTAACCCTCGAGCGCAACGTGATTAGAGGAAACCAGCAAAGTGGTGTGTTCATCTACCGCGGAGCAGAAGCAACGATACGCGACAACGATATCCACAGCAATCGGCTGAACGGTGTCTCAGCCAGGGACAAAGGCACCTCCGTCCTGATCCAGCACAACGTGCTACGCGAAAACGACATCGCTGGGATCTACATCTACGATGAAGCTTACGCCGCAGTCCAGCGAAACGAGCTATGTGCAAACGGAGAAAGCGGCGTTTCGGTATATGGCATGGAAACAGATCCACTGATCGAACGTAACGAGATCAGAGACAATGGAGAAGTGGGCGCGCTGTTCGGAGGAGGTAGTCGGGGGACACTCCGCCGGAACGAGATACATGAGAACGGAAGCCACGGCATAAAAGTGAGCGGACAGGGAACCAACCCCGAGATCACAGCCAACGTGGTCACCGGACACCAACAGAGTGCGTTCGTGGTCCAGGATGGTGCTCGCGGTGCAATCGGGCAGAACCAAATACGAGAGAACGGTGCTCACGGCGTCGCCGTACATGGCGGCGCCACCTCACCCCATGTGGAGGGAAACCTGATCCAGCAAAACACCGGAAGCGGTGTTTCTCTGTACGGAGGGGCACAGGGCATTGTGAACAGCAATATCATCCATGGCAACGCAGGGTCGGGCATCGAGGTACACGGAAGCGGAGCTGACCCACTGACTGTCGAGCAAAACAGTATCCTTGGTAACCAGGAATATGGCGTGGTCGTGCACGCCCTATGCCCCGAGTCAGCCGGTGACTACCAAGGCCGCATTCAGGGAAGAGCCAACACAATACCCGCGCCGGGCGAGACGAACGCCAACCTCCTGGGCGCAGTGTGCCCCAGCGAGCTTGAGTTCCTCATGACGAGTCAAGGCGGAGAACTGACCCGGTGAACAGAACACTGCTTGTACACCGTCCTTCGGAGTGTTCAACACACGGGCACACGTGGATACACCAAGCTTCGATTCAGCTCGTATGCCGTGTCCAAGGCGTTGTTGCGGCTCGAAGGCTGCCTCCTAAGGCGATACTGATGCCGTTGGTGTTGGCGTTATCAGTGCTCGGCTTGCGGTTGGGTGCGCTACCCAGTGTGGCTGCGCAATCAGCTCCAGCGGTGGCAGTGGGCGGGATCGACCCGGTGAATGGAAAGAGTAACCAATCCAGCTCAATCGCTGCACGCAGCCTGACTGCCTCAGAACTTGTCATCACTCAACTCATCCGGATCGAAGAGTTCCCTAGGCAGTTCCTCAATGCGGGCCTCCAGGATAATAAGTCGAGTCCTGTTTCCCTCAATGAGAGCGTTTTCCACGAGCTGACTCTGAGCGTACAGATCACCTTGAAGCTCAGCGTAGGATTCGACGACCACCGTGTACAATAGAGTGTCAGTTGCAGAATAGAGCAGGAGTTCCTGTGGCCGCAGGGAGTCCGGGTCAACAAGCACAGCCAGTGACTGAAAGGCGACATCCGGTCTCAAGGCAGCGAGTTCCAGCTTCCACAGAACACCATCGTTTACCTCGGAGCGTGCCGTCACCTGGTAATTGCCCTCGAATCGCACACCGCTAATCTGGGCCACCGCAGCATCGCCGAACGCTGCTTGGGTCGCCGAAGTACGAATGGGCTCGAACAGTTCCGGTTGCCAGAAGTATGTCCCACTGGGGATGCTCAAGAAGACCTG
>PXEP01000215.1 GCA_003566155.1 Candidatus Acetothermia bacterium
GTGTCCCAGGCGGCCGAGGACTTGGCCCGCTCGATTGCCTGGGGAAGGCCCACCGACTCGGTCAGCCGCTGTCCGGTGGAAGTCTCGTCGCCCTCGGCGAAAGCATTCCTTTCTCTTAGCTCCAGCGGATCGAGCTTCAGACGTTCGGCGAGGGCGTTCATCTGTTGCTCGTGGGCGAAGATGACCTGCGGAGTGCCGAACCCGCGAAAAGCGCCGCAGGGGACGGTGTTGGTGGCTACGGAGTAGGCATCGACACGCACGTGGGGTACGCGGTACGGACCGGTGGCGTGTACGAGCCCCCGCCACAGCACGGCTGAAGAAAGCGTCTGATAGGCGCCGGCGTTGTAGTGAAGTGTGGCTTCCATCGCGGTCAGCGTGCCGTCGGTGCGCGCGCCTGTGCGGTACCGGAGCACGGCGGGATGGCGCTTGGAGGTGGTGGCCATATCCTCGGCGCGATCCAAGACGAGCTTCACCGGCCGCCCCGTTCTCCAGGCCAGCACGGCGGCCATGGCCGCAAGCTGTGAGGGCACGTCTTCCTTTCCCCCGAACGCCCCTCCGGTGGCCGTCTGCACGATGCGCACGTGAGAAAGCGACAGGCCGAGTACGTTGGCCACGCCGTCCTGCACGTAGAATGGACATTGCAGCGACCCATAGATGGTGACCCCGGTTTCCTCGGGGACGGCCAGCGCTCCCTGCGGCTCGAGGTAGGCGTGTTCCTGATAGCCCACTCGGTAGGTGTGTTCCACCACCACGTCAGCTTGAGCGAAGCCTTCGCCCACGTCTCCCTTCCGGATCACCATGTGGTTGAACACATTGCCTCGCTCTGCGCCCCCGGGGGCCGCCACCTGGGGCGCGTCGTCTTCCACTGCAGCCAGCGGTTCGAACACCGCTGGGAGGTCCTCGTACTGGACATTCACCAGCTCCGCAGCCTCGGTGGCCGCCGCGCGGCTAGTGGCCGCGATAAGAGCAATTGGTTCTCCCACGTAGCGCACCACGTCCTCGGCAAGGAGGGGCATGTCGCGGTAGATAACGGGGACGATGTTCTCCCCAGGGATGTCCGCGGGACCGACCGCACACCCAACGCCGGGGTGGGCTGAAGCGGCGGTGAGGTCCAGCTTACGGATGCGGGCGTGGGGACGGTCGGCGCGGACAGCCTTTGCATGTAGCGTCCCCGGAAAGGAAAGGTCATCCGCAAACCGCGCCAGCCCACGGACCTTGCCTTGCGCGTCCGCGCGCGGGCTGCCCTTCCCGATGAGAGTTTCCTCGCCTTTTGCCATATGCACCGGCCTAAGTCTACAGCCTACCCCCCATGGCGAGCACGAGGATCGCTTTCTGCGTGTGCAGGCGGTTCTCGGCCTGGTCGTACATCCAGGACAGCTCATTGTCGCACACTTCGATATCCGCCTCGTGGCCTCGGTCGACCGGCATACATTGCAGGAGGTGTCCGGGAGAGCACAGTTCTTGCTGTCGCTTCTTCGTGTAGCGCCAGTCGGTGTACTTTTCTGCCAGTTCCAGCTCCTTTTCCTTTCCGTGCTCGTAGCGCCGGCTGGTGCACCAGTTGCGGGGGAAAACGACCTGTGCCCCTTCCAGCGCTTGGTCCATGTCGTTTGCCACCTCCACCGAGCCCCCGGAGCGGTCGGCCAGCCGGCGGCAGGTGTCCATCACCGCCGGATCCAGGTCGTACTCGGGCGGATGGGCCAGCACCAGGTCCATCCCGTACATGGCGGAGATGAGCGCAGTCCCGTGGATCGAACAAGGGCCGCGCACCCAAGGAGAGTAGGCCCAGGAGATCACGATCTTGCTTCCTTTGGGCTCGCCTAGTTTCTCCCTGATGGTGTAGATATCGGTCAGGGATTGGCAGGGATGGTTGATGTCCGAGGCCATGTTGATCACGGGCACATCGCCGAACTCGGCAAACTTGCGCATCACCAGGTCTCCGTGGCCATAGTAGTCGATTGCGTCGTCCAGAAGCCGGATGCCGATCCCGTCACAGAACCGCGACATAGCCTTGACTGTGTCCTTCACCGTCTCCCCCGCGCCGGGCGTGTCCTCCAGCGACAGGCGGAGGGTCTTGGGGCTGATGAACTGTGCGTGCCCGCCGAGCTGGGTCATCGCTGTTTCGAACGACATGCGGGTCCTGGTGGACCCCGCGAAGAACATCATGGCGAATGTCTTGTACGCCAGGTACGGATGCGGCTCTCCGCTGTAGTAGAGCCCCTTCAGGTGATCCGTGAGACGGATGGCGCTGTCGTACTCCTCCTTTGTCCAGTCCGTCTCCGCTATCAGATCTCTTCCCGCCAGGTCATACAGGCTCATCGAGGCCTCCTCACATGATCAGGGCCATCAGGCCCTTCTGGGCGTGCATCCGGTTTGCCGCTTCTTCCACGATCACTGAGTTCGGTCCGTCGATGACCTCGTCGGTGACCTCCATTCCGCGGTCGGCCGGAAGGCAGTGCATGTAGATGGCGTCGTCGGTGAGAGCCATCTTCTCCTTGGTGCAGAGCCAGTCTTTATTGGCCTCGAAGATCTTCTTGGCCTTTTCCGGATCCATAGGTGTTTTGCCCGACGTATCCTGAGCGGTCCACGCCTTAGGGTAGACAACGTGTGCTCCGCGGAACGCCTCGTCCATATCGCTGCTCAGCTCGAACGAGCCTCCGTAACGGCGAACGTTGTCCTTGGTTGCTTGGAGAACGTTGGGATCGAGGTCTAGTCCCTCGGGGTGGGCTAACACAATGTCCATCCCAAAGAACGAGGCGCCGAGGATCGCCGACTGGGGGACGGCCAACGGCTTTTCCACGGAACCTGAGTACGCCCAGGACATAACGAATTTCTTCCCGCGCAGTTCTCCCAGCTTCTCCCGCATGGTCATCACGTCGGCCAACGCCTGGCATGGATGGTACATGTCGTCCTCCATGTTGATCACCGGGATGCGCGACCAGCGGGCAAACTCCCGCACAATCTGGTCCCCCTTGCCGTACAGCCAACCGGTGGGCTTTCCGTAGATCCGCAGGGCGGTGGCATGGCCCATCTCCGCCAGTACGCGGGCCACGTCGGCCACCCTCTCGGTGGAATATGCGACCTCGTCACCGGGCAGTGCGGGTGTGTACACCGCGCCCGGTTGCAGGAAGTGTGCGTGGCCTCCGAGCTGGGTCATGCCGGCCTCAAACGAGTTTCGCGTCCTAAGCGAAGTATTGTAAAACAGCATGAACAAAGACTTGTCTTGGAGCAGGCGATGGGGCTCGCCTCTAATCCATTTGCGCTTTAGGTCGTCCGCGGTGTCCAGAATCGTTTCCACCTGTTCGCGGTCCAGGTCCATCAATGTGATGAAATCTCTGCCTTGTAGATTGGTTGCTGCCATGCTTATCCTCCTTCCGCCATCGAACGTGGCAGACTAGCTGCCGGGTTACACTCCTTGTTTCCACCGGTCGCGTCGGCCCACTTCAGCCGCGTCCGACCTGGTTGTCGCGGCGGAGCCCA
>PXEP01000041.1 GCA_003566155.1 Candidatus Acetothermia bacterium
GACGGTTCGGGGTACCCACAAGGGCTCACAGGGGAGGAGATCCTTCCTGAGGCAAAGATCCTCGCCGTCGCCGATGTGGTGGAGGCGATGGCCTCGCACCGTCCGTACCGACCAGCGCGCGGACTCAACAAGGCCCTAGAAGAGATCCAAACGCATCGCGGCACCCACTACGATCCTGATGTCGTGGATGCGTGCGTGGAGCTCTTCGCCGAAGGGTTCGCCTTCTCGGAAGACAGGTAGACAGGAACTTCCTCTCGAGCCTGGCTCAAATTCTTCCCTTGTCCTGGACCGCATAACTGCCGCACGTCTGAGGCCGCCTATGAGAAGCACAGCGCAAAACCCCCATGCAACGCAACTGCGATCGATCCCCCCACCGCCAAAACGGTCTGACAGGCCGAAAGCGAATCTAAAGGATCTCTTGGGGGACGCCCTCGCCAGCGTTTCACGGCTGACCATGAGAAGAGTAACAGCTCCGGAGGAGCACCGGGACATCTGTAGGCTCACTCCGGCAAGCTGAGTTCGCCGCCTTCCTCCTTCCCTCACAGATCGACGAGCCTGTGCGGGCAGCGCTCTGAGCGCTGCCCGCCGTGGCCCATCCTGCGTGCTCAGCCCCTTCCCTCCGTGACCACGTGAGGTGGGTATCCACCCCGCCGACCGAGCGTCACGGGCGGACGACCAGTAGATGGAAGCTACCGTCGACCCGGTTTCCGTCCTTGTCGAACACATAGACGATCAGCGTGTTGCTGGGGTGACCATGCCTCGGCCCCGCAATGATGGAGATGGTCTGCGGCTCAGTCATGCTTTGTGTGCTCGTAGCCACCACTGCGTGATCCGCCACATCCTCGGCGAAGCGGATCCTGTACACCCCCTGCGTTGTGCGAGTGGCGTTCTCGACATCCGGCGAGTCCCATGCCCTCCCGTCCGATAGAATCCTGGCCGCTAACGCCGGGCGAGGGATCGCCTCGCCAGCGCCGATCACGGTCAAGGCGAAACGACCATCCACCTTGTCACCGTCCTCATCAAACACGTGGACCATGACTGTGTCTCTGGGATCGCCATACCTCGGTCCCGAGATGACTGAGATGGTGTGCGGCTGGGTCATGCTCTGCGTACTGGTGGCGATCGTAACATGATCGGCCACCTCACGGTTGAACTGAATTCGGTATGTGCCCCGTGTCGTACGTGAAGCGCTCACGACGTCCGGGGAGGCCAACGCCCTCCCGTCCGATAGAATGCTGGCTGCGAACGCCCTGCGGCCGATCTCCTCGCCAGCACCGATCGCGGCGAGGTGGAAGCTGCCGTCGACCCGGTTGCCGTCCCTATCGAACACGTAGATGAGAACGGTGTCCCTTGGGTAGCCGTGCCGTGGTCCTGCGAAGATGGAAATGGTATAGGGCACAGTCGAGCTCTGCGTGCTGGTGGCTACCATGACGTAATCGGCCACCTCACGGTTGAACTGAATCCGATACGTGCCTGGTTCCGTACGTGAGGCGCTGACAACGTCGGGCGAGGTCAGCGCCCTGCCATCCGATGTGATGCGGGCGGTGAGCACGGGGCGCGAGGTATCGGGCGGGGGGTCGAACGATGTTCCTTGGATCACCGTGAACTCTCTGCCGGCAATGGTCAATGTGCAGGTCCGCTGTCCTATCCCTAAGAAGGGCGCTACCGATACGGTGACCGTCCTTGGTCCGGTCCCGCTCGTTGGGTTGATGGTTACCCAAGCACAAGGACTCGTGGCGGCCCACGTGCAGCCCGGAGGGGTGCTGATCGCAACTGCGAAGCTCCCTCCTGCGTGCGGGAAGGTATGGCTCGTCGGGCTGATTGCATATGTGCAGTGCTGCGGCTCGCCTACGGAGAAGGTCGTGTGCGCGACCGGAGCGTGGTTGCAATACAGCGTCACCGTGCGCTGTCCGAGCGGGTACCCAACTGTCCCGCTCACCCGCACCGTCACCCCGGGAAAGAGGGCCGGAAGCCCGGTGTCGGTGTGCGTGTGGTCCGGCTTGGTCACGCGGAAGAACGCTGTGCTACACGGCGTGGGGGAGGAGATCGTGAACTCGACCGTCTCGCCCACATCGTACACCGCCTTATCCGTGGTGATGCTGGCACCGGGTGTCGGATCGCCGCTGACCGTCACCTCGATAGTGCCACATGCGAAAGCCACCTGCCCCGGTGCAGGAACACTAGTCTGACTTGCGTGCACGGCGATCGTGTGCTCGACGCGCACCGTGTCCGGCCGTTGCGGATGCGTGAAGCTGATCGTCAGCCGGCCGAGCGGCACGGTCCGGTTCACCGTATGAGTCTGGAATACTTGTCCCCCGGCCAGGAGACGAATCCTTGTGACGATGAGCTGCGCGCAGCCGCTGTTCGTCACAATCACCTGGCCTGTCGTCGCCGCGGTGGCGCCCAATGAGAAAGCAAGCAATGCCAACAGCAGCGCGCAGAGGACGCTTCTGGTGGATCTCCTTCTTCTGTCTTCCATGTGAACCGCCTCCCGAGTGTGATTGCCTTGGTGTCCCAGAAACACAATCGACCCTCTTCCCCACCTCCCGACCTTCGCGCCGCTCTGGCTAGGTTCGGCGCACAAAAGCTCTGTTGCCATAGTACACCCCCCTGCCACGTCAGGCTTCATGAGGGCAGCGCTATCCGCCCAACAGCGGAGGCGACCACTTGTGCTCAAGTTCTTCACAGACCTCAGGGACGCAAACATCCTCGAAGCCAAAGGCCTACCGTGCTGCTTTAGGGAGTATGAAGCTCTTCTTGACGGAGTGTGGTCAAATGTGACCTTACGGATTCCCGAGAAGCGGGAGTTCATCAGGTATTCGCCACAGCAGAGCGACACTCCCCCCACTCGAACCACGCCAGACGAAAAACAATGAACCGGGGGAAGGAGACAGGTGATGACGCAGAGCAGGGACCAACAAAAACAGATCGTCACCAAGCTGCGGGAAGCGGATGTGCTGCCGAGCTTCTCAAGCGTGGGCTCTACAGCAGCTCCGAACCCACAACCGACAGCCTCTGGGATTCCCCTGGCAGTCAGGATTCGCTATGCTGTACCCCCCTAGAGGTCTTTCAGACTCTCCATGGGCTCGTAATCTCTGACCAAAGCGCGCTCTACGTCGAAGCCTGCTTGGGCCCCTGCGGGCTCGCCTTCACAACTTCTTCACAAGCGGAGGCTAGAATGCTCTCAGATGCAGGTGAACTGGTGAGCGCCCCTTGTTCGACGCTCACGTTCGGCTGGAACGTCCGCGGGGCGGCCTACCGCTCGTCTTGCGGAGGAGGGAGCATGCACGTAGCAGGATCCAGCGCGGACCGGAATGCGCGGGGCGCGCACGCCATGGGGACGCTGGTAGCCCTCCTGGTTCTCGGATTGGTATGCCCCGCTTTGGCATCGCATGACGCTCCGGTAGCTACTCTCGGGGACACGCTGGAGCTCTCGCTGGTGGCGCACCCAGACGTCGCCCAGGCGGTCTTCGACC
>PXEP01000061.1 GCA_003566155.1 Candidatus Acetothermia bacterium
ACTGCATCGGTACTGTTCACATGCTGCTGCCATGCTCCGGCACCGATGTAATCGACCCCCGTGCAGACAAACCCTGTGGTCAGAAACCAGTGCAGGATGTTGCTCATGGTGTGTTCTACTCCTCCGTGTCGGTGGAACCCCACGGCCATTGCCGCCGCCGCAGTTTTGGAGAAGTCAGGGGGTGGAAAAGGATGATCTTCGACCCAGTGGCCCTTTAGCAGCGATGTGCAGCGGTCGAAGAAGGCGCGAAGCTGCGCGTTGGCGCTGAAAAAATACACAGGAGAGGCGATGAGAACTCCATTGGGTACAGGGTTTGTAATTTCGTCCACCAGCTCCGCCCAGTCGTCTCGCTTGATACAGGGGCGCCCTTGCGTTGCGCATACCTGGCAGTCCGTACAAGGTTCAATGCGCTTCCCCACGAAGCTGACAAGCGATGTTGTGACCGGAACGGGAGACTCCTCGGCAGCTTCCAATGCCGTTCTGACCAGGTGCTCGGTGTTGCCCTTTCTCGGACTACTGGATATTCCCACCAATCGGATCTCCACTGACAGTCCTCCCATTGCTTATAGACTGGAATTGCAACATTCTACAATGATATTGTCTCTATGACAACGAGGAGCCGCTATCTCCAGCCGGGGGGTTGCCTTACACAGCGCGGCGCCCTATACTTTTTTTGAGACCAATGGTTGCGAAAAACGCGACAACTGAGTCGGATGATCGTGGTTGCGGCCGTGCGTCGCGCATAGTCCTCCGTGGGCTGACCATCCTGGAACACCTTGCCAACTCCCGCGAAGGGCTGAACGTAGCCCAACTCGCTGCCTTCACAGGTTTACACCGAAGTTCTGTATATCGATATCTCTCTGCACTTATGGAGCAGGAGTATGTAGTCAGGTCAGATGACAGCTGCTATGAGCTAGGTCCGCGGGTGCTGGAACTGGCAACCATCGTCTTGGAGCGGACCGATGTCAGGCAGCTGGCACGTTCGGCGCTGATCAGGTTGTGTGAAGAGACGGAAGCCACAGTCCACTTGTCTCAGCTCAACGGTTCAGAAGTGGTCTACCTGGACAAGGTGGAAACCTCACGCACGCTGCCGCTGCATTCCCGCATCGGCGGGCGGGCACCTTCCTACTGCACCGGGGTGGGAAAGGCGCTTCTGGCACATCTGCATCCCGAGCAGTTGGAGCTGATATTGGCGCGTCTGGAACTGAACGCATTTACGGACAACACGATCGTCGAGCGGGGGCAGCTGCGCCGTGAGCTGGCCAGCATCAGAGATGTGGGCTACGCAGTGGATAGTGGCGAACACGAGGAAGGGATCCACTGTGTGGCTGCACCTGTGTTCGACTACAAGGGAGAAGTCGTCGTGGCTATCAGCGTCACGGATATCAAGCGCAAGATCCAAGGAAACGAAGATTGGTATGCCCGAATGGTCAAGCGAGCGGCGGACGAAATCAGCCATCGGCTGGGGTACCGAGGAAGGAAGTGAGGGTGCTTTGAGCAGCGGAGAGCTGTTGGTGGAGATGAGAGGGATATGCAAGCGCTTTGGTGGTATCCAGGCGCTTGACAGCGTCGATTTCTCCCTTCGCGGTGGTGAGATCGTCGGGCTAGTGGGCGACAACGGTGCCGGCAAATCTACGTTGATCAAGATACTTTCCGGTGTGTACGGGCCGGATCGGGGAGAGATCAAAATCGCGGGCGATCCCGTTCGCCTTTATGGAGCCCGACACGCCAAGAGGCTCGGGATCGAGACGGTGCACCAGGACCGCGGATTGGTGCCAAACTTCACCGTCTCGGCCAACTTGCACCTAGGGCGAGAGATGACCCGCTTTGGGCTATGCCGCGTGAAGAAGATGGAACGAGCTGCGAGAGAGGCGTTGGAGAGCCTAGGGATTGAGATCCAGTCCTACAGCACTCCCGTGATGAGCATGAGCGGGGGACAGCAACAGGCTGTAGCTGTGGCGCGGGCTGTAGCTGCCAACCCGAAGGTTGTGGTATTGGACGAACCTACTGCGGCGTTGGGGGTCAAGGAAGTAAACAAGGTTTTGGACCTTATCTGCCGGCTGCGCGGCGGGGGCGTTTCGTTGGTGTTCATCAGCCACGTGCTGCCGGAAGTCCTTTCCGTTACGGACAGGATAGTCGTGCTTCGCAGGGGGAAGAAGGTCGGAGACCTACCGACCAGCGAGGCAGATCAGGATCTCCTTGTCAAGCTGATGATCGGAACAGAGGTGGTTGGCTGTGAACGCTCCTGAGCGTGGCGGTGCGGCCATCAACCCGGCGGATCAGGATGCCCTGTTGCGGGGGTTGGAACTGATGGGAACCGGGGGTGGGGGGACCGTCGAGTTCGGCCGGGCGATCATGGACAACGATTTCCGCCGAGGACGTAGCTACACACTCGTAGGGCTGGATGAAGTCCCCCCTGATGCCTTGGTGGTGAGCGGCGGAATCATGGGCTCGGTCAAGGAACTGGACGACACATCGCCGGCGGAGATAGTCCAGAACTGGGAAGACAGTTTCGAAGCCTTGTCGGCGCTGGAAGCCATGGAGCGGCACCTTGGCCGCAAGGTCGACTATCTGATCCCGTTTGAGCTGGGGGGCCTCAATACTCCGGTGATCCTGTCGCTGGGCTCCCGTGCGGGCATCCCGGTCGTGGATGCGGATGGCGTCGGCCGGGCTGCTCCGGAAACTCAGATGACCAGCTTCATCGGTCATGGTGTTCAACTCACGCCGATGCCGCTGGTTGACCAGACGGGCAACACGGTGGTCGTCCAGAAGGCGCAGTCGCCCTTCTTCCCCGATGAAGTTGGGCGATTTATCGTCGCGCGAGCAGGTGGAATGGGTGCCAACGCTCACTATCCCATGAGCGGCGCCGAGATGGCACGTGCTGCTATTCCGGGAACCATAAGTTTCTCGTTGCGGTTGGGAAGAAAGCTCGAACGGATAACCGACCCCGAGGCCGTAAGCAGCCTGCTTGCCGACGAACTGAACGGGCAAGCGTGCTTCACCGGGCGGGCGGAGGAGCTTCATGAGGTAGAGGCTACGGGCTTTTTCGTACAACGAGCGCTGCTGAAGGGCACGGGCCGATACGCCGGCCACAGCATGGAACTGTTGATTAAGAACGAGTTCATGATGGCCTCGCTGGATGGGCAAGTGGGTTGCGTTTTTCCTGATTTGATCCTTGTGGTGAACGATCGAGGTCGGGGAACGATGAGTGCTGAGCTGGCAAGAGGAGATCTGGTTCACATAGTCGTTGCCCCTTGTCATCCTCGTCTGCGCCAGGCAGCCAAAAGCGCGTTGGGTAAGGAGGCACTGAGTCCTGCCAGGTTTGGGGCAGAAGGTGTCTCTTACCGTCCGGTGGAAGAACTGAGCAGAACTTGGGGACTCCGGTGGGCCATGTGATGGGCCTGGGTGGTGTTCCTCACAGTTGGTTGGAGGTGATAGAGAGAGCACAGGAGGAAACGGTTGTTGTGAATGGAGGAAGTGTACAACGGTAGTATCTAAGGGAGGTTCGGATGTTTAGAAAGCTAGTCGCGTTGTGTGTTGCGGGCTTGCTACTGGGCGTATCGTTTACCGCCTGGGCAGACGACGGGTTTACTGTTGGGATCAACAATTTCGGCCAAGCTAACTTCTTTGCGCGAATCGGAAGGACCGTACTGATCAACACGGTGGAAGCGTTAGGCGGTACGGCGCTGCCGACGGTGACGGACAACGTTCCGGATCGGATAGCTGCCATTGAGTCATACATCGAACGGGGAGTGGACGCGATCATCATCCAAGAGGGCGACATCAAGATGGCCGCCCCGGCGCTGGAGGAGGCAAAGCGCCAAGGGATCGTGATCGGTTCAATGGATGCGGGCACAGCTCCATTTGTGGATGTTCTGGTCGAGTCCAACGACTGGGTCACCGGAGCATGGGCGGCCAGCGAGCTTCTGATCAGGACTAAGGGAGAAGCGCGGATCGTTCTCATCACCAACCCCCTGGGACAGATGATCCGGATGCGGCAGTCGATGCTGGAAGGCGTCCTGACCGAGTACCCCGACTCGGAGATCGTCGCGGAGCTTGTCTATGCGTGGCCGGACTTCTTCCCCGACATCTTGAACAAGATGGAGTCGGTGCTGATGGCCAATCCTCGGCCCGGGTCGGTCAACGCGGTGTTTGCCACCTTCGACGGTGTGGCAGTCGCGGCAGCAGCAGCGATCCGCGAGGCTGGCCGGCAGGACGAATTCGTCATTGTGGGTATCGACGGAGACCCCGAGGCATACGAGGAGATGAGCAGGCCTGACAGCCCGATGGTGATGACGGTTGCTCACCAGCCTGAGGTAATAGCTGAGACCGTTGTGAAGCAGGTATTCCGACTTCTGCACGGCCAGGAGCTGGACAGGCATCACATCTACATCGACGCTCACCTGGTGTTTCGTGAAGACCTGCCGCCGGAGGACGAGTGGCCGTATCCGGAGAACTTCGCCGACTACGGGAAGGACGCGACCCTCGATCTGGACGACTGATCACAGCGCCACTCGCTGCGGGGACCCCGCTGTTTGGGGCGGGGTCCCCGCCCAGCTACCGTGATTGAACATGGGCAAGGGAGCTAGGACATGACTGGACGAGAGCGCGTACTGACAGCGCTTGCACACCGAGAGCCAGATCGCGTGCCCTTGGATTTGGGAGGGACCGTCGATACGGGGATACACAAAGATGCCTACCGTGCGCTGGCAGACCGTCTCGGCATTGAGACAGGGCCACTTTCCATCTGTGAGCACCTGCAACAAATAGCCTTGGTGGAAGAAAAGGTCAAGAATAGGTTGGCCGTAGACACCCAAGGGGTCTTTATCAGCTCGATTCCTGGAGGCAGCGAGCTTCAGCTCCACGAGGAAGCGAGGCATTGGACGTTTGTGGATCCGTTCGGCATCAAGTGGGGAATGCCCAAACGGAGGGGTTTGTATTTTGACATTCTGGAACACCCCTTGCGTGAGATCCGCACGCCTGCGGAGATACGTGATTGGCCTTTGCCGGATCCGGCTGCTCCGGAGTTCGTGAACCCACTTGCCGAGGCCGTAAAACGCGCCGCGGCGGGTTCCCGGGCGGTCGTCCTGGCAGCTCCTGACGCAGGGATCCTTGAGCGGGCGTTGTGGCTACGGGGGTTCAAGGAATTGTTCACTGATTTGCTGCTGCGACCGGAGCTGGCACTCAGTTTGCTGGACCGCCTTACGGATCTGCACATCGCCTATTGGGAGGCACTGCTTCCCTTGGTCAGAGGATCGGTCCAGGTTGTGGTGGAAGCTGATGATTTGGGTACCCAGGAGCGACTTCTCATCTCTCCCAAACTATACAGAGAGCATATCAAGCCCAGACACCGGCGGGTGTTCGAGACGATCCGAAGGGCCTCTGAAAACGAGGTCCATATCTTCCTGCATTCGTGTGGAAGCATCACCGAGGTGATTCCTGATCTGGTTGAGATCGGGGTAGATGCACTCAATCCCGTTCAGGTGAGCGCAGCGGGGATGGATACAAGATGGCTAAAGAAGGAATTCGGCAACACGTTGACGTTCTGGGGCGCGGGGGTGGATACGCAGCGGGTGTTGCCACACGGTTCGCCTCAGGAGGTTAGAGACGAGGTGCGGCGGAGGATCGACGATCTGGCCCCCGGGGGGGGATTCGTGTTCAGTGCTGTTCACAACATACAGGCTGACGTTCCTCCGGAGAACATCATCGCCATGTGTGAGGCGTTGCAGGAATGCGGAATGTACGGAGCAGGAGAATGCTCATAGAGGCTGCTTTGGGTGATGGCAACGAGCGGGCCCCTACCCCGCGCCTGCTGGAGTGCCGGCTTGTGGGGGCGCCTTGGGGGGAGCGAGGGATGCCGGGAGACATAGCGTCCCCCTGGCTCTACGGATGAGCGTTAGTAGGAGACCATGAGACAAGGATCTCTGCGGGACACAGCAAAGGCGGTCATAAAGAAGTACGGGACAGTGATCGGCGGGTTAGCCATTTTCGCCGCATTTGCTATTAGCACGCCGTATTTCTTCACTACGAGAAATGTCCTTCTGATACTGCGGCAAATGAGCATGCTCACCATCGTTTCCCTGGGGTTCACATTTGTCATGGCCGCGGGTGGGTTCGATATGTCGATCGGCTACGCGATGGGGCTGATGAACGTGTTTCTCGCCACCGTTCTTGCGGCGACCGGGAGTCTGCCGCTGGCCATCTTGGTGGCGTTGGGAACAGGGCTGGCGGTCGGCACGCTGAACGGCACGTTGGTCGCTTATCTCCGGTTACCCGACTTCATCGCAACGTATGCGGTAGGGTCCGTGACGTATGGGGCCAAGATGCTCTTCAGCGGGGGGCATCCGGTGTTCATCCGGGGTGCTCCGGAATCGTTTCGCACCATAGGCCAGGGGTTCGTGGGAGCCATTCCCGTTCCGGTGATCATCATGGTGGGAGTATTCCTGGTTACGCTGTTGGTGCTCAAAAGAACGCGCCTGGGTCACCACATATATGCCATAGGCGGCAATCCGATGGCAGCACTGTACGCGGGGATCAACGTACGGCGAAAGCGGTTCATCACTTTCTTGCTGTCGGGGTTGGGGGTGGCCATAACATCGATCGTACTTACTTCCAGAATGGGTTCGGGACAGCCTCAGGCCGGAGAGGCGTATTTGCTTGATGCTATTTCGGTATGCTTCCTGAGTACCACGATGTTCGGTGAAGGAGAGCCGACAGCCCCGGGTGTGTTCGTGGGAGCGTTCATCATCACGATGTTGAACAATGGGTTGACGATGTTGGGTATTCCTTACCATGTGCAGTTCATCACCAAAGGCGTGGTCGTGATCCTGGCCGTCATGCTGTCGGTCATGCTGGGGCGCCAAGTACGAGTTCGCCTCTTGTAAGCTTGCTCGTTTTGGGGAGGCACGAATTCGGGCGACCGACGACGGCAGGGGTTGTCTGAAGGGAGACAAATGCTGAAGCGACTGCAGATTTACGAAGATCGTTGCACCGGGTGCACGAGTTGTCAGCTTGTCTGTTCGTTCGCCAAGGAGGAGTACTTCTCGCCTGCCCTCTCGCGCATTATGGTCGATGTGCAGCAAGAACAGGCGCGGTTCCGCCCACGCGTGTGCATCCAGTGCGCAGAGGCTCCCTGCATTGAAACATGTCCGGTTGGGGCCCTTTCCAGAGACGAAGCTACGCGAGCGATCCGGTTGGACAAGGGCGTTTGCATCGGCTGTCGGCGCTGTGTAGAAGCGTGTCCCTACGCTGGGGTGGGCTTCGACGAGGAACAGGGCCTTCCGCTCATATGCGATCTGTGTGGCGGTGAGCCGGCTTGCGTGGACGTCTGCCGTTTCCCGCAGGCGATTCGCTACGCTGAGGAAGAAGGTGACAACGCATGAACACGAGCTACCCTGGCCGCGTGGTTCGGGTGAACTTGTCTGACAACAAGATCGAGCGGCAGCAGCTATCGAGTGAGCTGTTGCGTGCCTACCTGGGAGGAAGAGGTGTAGGGGTGCGGTTGTTGTGGGATGACGTGGCTCCCGATGTGGATCCGTTCGATGAGGGGAACGCCCTGATGTTCCTGCCCGGAGTGCTGACCGGTACGAGTACCCCGTGTTCAGGGCGGACCACTGTGTCCGCGAAGGGTCCGGCTACAGGCCAGTATCTCAAGACAAGCGTCGGGGGATACCTGGGGATTGCGCTAAAGATGGCCGGGGTTGATGCAGTGGTTGTCCAGGGCATTGCTGAGCAGCCAACGGTGTTGGTGATCGATGAACAGGGAGGGCGACTGGAACCTGCCGGGGACACCTGGGGGCAGGGGGTCAAGGAAACTACGCGCAGGCTGAAACAGCGATACGGGGACGATGTGGAGGTCGCCTGTATCGGCCCTGCGGGGGAGAAACTGGTTCGTTTCGCCGCAGTTATGACGAGCGTGTACAACGCTGCTGCCCGTGGAGGTATAGGGGCAGTCATGGGGTCCAAGAGGCTGAAGGCAATTGTCATCGTCCCCGGCAGAGGCGGGGTTAGGGTCCATGATCCGGATAGGTTCTCCGCAGCTGCGCGGCAGGCGCGCGAGCTTCTCTACAATGACTCGGTCGCCCCCGACCTTCATAAGTACGGCACGGCGAGAGATGTAGATATTCTAAACGAACTGCGTCTGCTTCCGACGCGGAATTTCCAACGCAGTGCATTGTCCGGAGATGCGTATAACCTCTCGGGTCGTTCGTGGCCCAAGATGGGCTATCTAGAACGGATTGTGAGCTGTGGTGGCTGTATCTACTGCTGCCATCGTTTCACACGGGTCAGCAGCGGACCGTATGCGGGGACAGCTTCGGGCGGCCCGGAATACGAGACAGTGGCTGCATTCGGCAGTGGTTGCGGGATACTGGAGTTGGAGCCGGTATTGGCAGCCAACGCGCTATGCAATGATCTGGGTTTGGACACGATTTCGGCGGGCAACGTAGTTCAGTGGGCTATGGAAACTGCGGAGAAAGGGATCCTCACTGAGGACGATCTCGGGGGGCTGAAGCTGTCTTTCGGAGATGCTGAAGGAATGCTCGAACTCCTGATGATGATCGGAGAGCGCCGAGGCGTGGGGGATGTTCTAGCTGAGGGCGTTGCCAGGGCGGCCGACAAGATCGGTCACGATTCCCACCGCTGGGCGGTTGAAGCCCGCGGGCTTGAGCAAAGCAACGTGGAGCTGCGTGGTGCATACAGTTATGCGCTTGCCTTCGCCGTGAACCCGCGGGGGCCTGACCACCTTCATACCGAATGCTTGGCGGAGTTTGGCGGTACCAATGAAGGGATCTCTCTGGTGGAGAAACTGACCGGGGATAAGTCCCTTGCCGTTCCGGATACGGAGATCGGTCGGGCGAAGATCGTTCGCTGGCATGAGGACATGTATGCGGTGACCGATGCAGTGGGAATGTGCGCTTTCTCTACCACGGCGGCATACAGCCTGGATGAGCACGCTCTTGCCGAGCTGGTAGCTGCCGCCACGGGACAGGAGATAAGCGGTGAGGAACTGATGAAAGCCGGTAAGAGAATCTTGACGCTGGAGAGATGTTTTAGCCTGCGGCACGGTTTGGAACCGTCTTGTGACGACCGCGTGCCCCGCCGAATGATGGAAGAGATACCTCAGGATGTGCAGAAGGGAGAACCGATGGATAGGGAGCGCCTCTCCCGCATGCTCAAAGAATACTATGAGCTACACGGTTGGGATCCTGAGACAGGCAGGCCATTACGCACCGAACTACACCGGCTCGGATTGGATTTCGCGGCTGAGGTGGCGGTTGGGCCCTGTGAGAAGGGGGGCTCCAGGTGAACTCACTGGATGTCGTTTCCAGGATCTGTGACATAGGTGTTATCGGCATAGTACGGGTAAGTGAGCGGGTGGACCTCGAAGCTGTGGTCGGTGCGCTTCGCAGGGGAGGCGTGGAGGCGGTGGAGATCACCATGCCGTCTCCGGGAGCGCTTGCAGCGATAGAGAAGATAGCCCGGGCTATGCCTGAAGCACTGATCGGTGCAGGGACAGTGCTTGACGAGGCCAGTGCTGTATGTGCCATACAAGCTGGGGCGAAGTTCATCGTAAGTCCGAACACCTGCCCGGGAGTGGTAGCAGCTTGTCGTCGGCACGGGGCGGTAGTGGTGCCGGGGGCAATGACCCCTACGGAGATCCTTCATGCCTGGGAGTGCGGTGCAGATCTGGTCAAGGTCTTCCCTGCCGGACAGCTCGGGTCGTCGTTCATCCGGGCAGTGCGGGGACCCCTCCCCCAGGTTCCGTTAGCGGCCACCGGTGGGGTCAACGGGGAGAACGCCGGGGAATTCATCAAAGCAGGGGCCGCCGTTGTCTGCGTGGGAGGGTGGCTTGTGCCCGCGAAGGCTGTGGCAAGCGGAGATTACGACGTCCTTGCGGAGAGAGCTGAGGCCTTGGTGCAAGAGATCAAGCGAGCCAGAGGAGGAGATCGTTGATGGGGCATGACGTAGTGACGTTCGGGGAGACGATGGTAAGGCTGTCGCCGCCGGGATTTCGCCGTTTGGAGCAAGCGACCGCGTTGGACGTGGCGGTAGGGGGTTCGGAGATGAACACTGCGGTGGCAACCGCACGCCTGGGGCTCTCTGCGGCGTTCGTGACCCGGCTTACGCGGAACCCTCTCGGACGGATGGTGGAAAACAAGGTGCGAGAACACGGAGTATGCACAAGTCACTTTGTGTGGACGGATGACGATCGTGTGGGCACGTACTTCGTGGAGTTCGGGTCCTCTCCGCGTGCAAATTCAGTGCTCTATGATCGAGCGAACTCGGCGATGGCTCGCATACAGCCTGGTGAGGTTCACTGGCAGTCGGCGCTCGAGGGGGCGAAGGTGTTCCACACCTCGGGGATCACGCCCGCGCTGTCGCCAAGCGCTGCTGAGGCCACCCTGGAAGGCGTGCGAGCGGCGGCGGAGCTCGGGGTGAAGATCTCGGTTGACCTGAACTACCGGAAGCTTCTCTGGTCTCCGCACGAGGCACAGGCGACCATGTCCAAGATTCTCGAGCAGGCAAGCATTCTGTTCACTACAGAAGAGGACACTCAAAGGGTGTTTGGCATTGAGGGCAACGACTTTGAGGACGTGGCCAGAAAATTGATCGATGCGTTCGGCCTCGAGGTGGTGGCGATTACCCTTCGCGAGAACCCGTCTGTGTGGAACAATCGCTGGACAGCGATCGCCTGCCGGGCAGGAGATGACAAAGTGTACCGGGCGCCTGTCTTCGACCTGGAGATCGTGGACCGCGTTGGCGCGGGCGACGCCTTCGGAGGCGGATTCCTCTACGGTTACCTAAACGAGGGTATTGAGGCAGGGGTGCGGTATGGCGTGGGGATATCGGCGCTTAAGCAGACCCATCCCGGCGACTTGTGTTGGGCGACGCGCGACGAGGTGGACAGGATTCTTGACGGCGAAGGATTGAGGATCGTCCGCTGAGGGGCCGGGCCGTTCCATGAGCTAGCCGAGCAGCCGGCCCTGCGCGGGAATGCCGCAGCAGGGCCGGTATTGTGCATGTGTTCGTCTGACGCGGGAGGACGTCTTGTTTCGTACGAGGACGATTCGGTTCGCGCAGGCCGCGTTGCCGCGGGGCCAGTAACTCGTTATTATCAACATGCTTTGCTCATAGTACAAGCTCAGGGTAGGGGGTGGCGTTGTGGCACGACCCGAAGAGCGTCTATTTGGCGGCCTGCGCGTCCTGTCTGAAGAAGAGATCGAGCGGATAGATCGGGCGGCTAGAGAGGTACTCCGCGATACCGGTGTGATCTTCGAGGACCCGGAGGCCAGGGTCGCGCTCGAGGGGATTGGGGCCCGGGTGGCTTCCGATGGCCGCACGGTCCGTTTTCCCGAGGAGGTTGTGCGCAGGGTGCTGGAGAGCGCGCCCGACCGGATTGTGCTCGGGGCTCGCGATCCTGAACAGGCTTTGGAACTGGGACGGCGGCGGATGCTTACCACGAATGGATTCGGCACTTCCCGGGTGTGGACAGGCCAGGGACGGCAAGGAAGGGAGGCCACGGCCGACGATCTGCGGGATCTGACACGGCTGGCTGACGGGCTTGAACCGGTGGACATCTGCCAGCACCAGGTTACGCCGCAGAACGTTCCCCCGCAGCTGCTTGACGTCGTGCAGGCGTTCATCGTTCTTGGCAACACGGGCAAACACGCTCACCTAAGCACGTACAGCGCTGACTTTCTCGATGAGGTGATCGAGTTGGGCCGGATTGCCTCCGATGATGCTTCTTCCCCGACGTTCTCGCTGGGCTGCTGTGCGCTGTCTCCCCTCAGGTATGCCGCGGACGCAACCTGCGTGCTTCGCAGGGCGGCACTTGAGCGGATTCCGTTCTTGTTGGTCAGCGGTGCTGTCGCCGGGGTAATGGCACCGGTCACCTTGGCCGGGGCGCTGGTTGTGCAGACTGCCGAACTGTTGGCCGGACTTGCCTTGGCGCAGGCGGTCAATCCGGGCACACCGGTGGCGTTTGGGTCATTCACTAGTCCAATGGATCCCCGCAGCGGGCAGCAGCGGTTGGGTGCTGCGGAACTGCCGCTGCTCAACGGGGCAACGGCACAGCTGTGTGCACATTATGGTGTTCCCCTGGGTTACGGCACGGGGGGCGTCACCGATGCGCCGACGGTGGGGATCCAGGCTGGGATTGAAAAATCCCTTACGGTCAGTCTCGCGGCGTTAGCAGGCGTTGAGGTGGTACACGATGCGGTTTCCGGGATCATGGCAGGTGGGCTGATGGTGAGCCGCGAGGCCATGATCATCGAGGCCGAGTTGTGCCGAATTGTCCGGCGTTACCTGCGTGGTGTGGATGTGTCCGAGACGACCTTGGGCATCCAGCAGATCCAGAGCGCCGGACCGGGCGGAAGCTTCCTGACGAACCCGCACACGGCCCGGCATCTTCGCGAAGAACTGTTGATCTCCGATCTATGGGAGTCCGGAGACGAAGACGGTGGTGTGGAGTTGCTGGAGCGTGCGCGTGATAAGGCTTCACAGATGATCTCCTCGCATAGAGCTACGCCGCTCAGCGGAGAGCAGATCAAAGGAATGCTGCGCGTGTGGAGCGGAGTCGGGCTGGACGAGCGAATGGGGCGCGGAGTACTGTCGCTGGTGGACATCCCGCAGGGATGAGCTGATTCTGGCCTAAGGGGTGGCAAATGGAAGAAGGAAGGACGAAAACCAGCGGTCGGTACGTGAACAAGTCTCTAGGGCGTGCTCTTGCAGTGCTGGACGTGTTCCAGTCGTCAGCGGACAGGCTCACTGCGACGCAAATAGCCAGGCACCTGGGTTTGCGCTATGTCGGCACTTTGTATCCGATTCTGGCGACGCTAGAAAACGGCGGCTATTTGGTTCGCGACAACCACAAAAGGTACGCGCTCGGGTTGAAATTCCTCGAACGGGCCAACCTTGTCCTGCAGCGACTCGACCTCCGGGACGCGGCGCAGGAGACACTGCGGGAGATCGCGCAAAGGCACAGTGTGAATACGCACCTTGCCGTGCTGTACGAACACACGGTGATGTACCTGCAGCGGGAGGAAGGCTATCCCAGTGTCATCATCAAGGAGGTCGTAGGCCAACGGGTGCCCGCCTACTGCACGGCGCTGGGAAAAGTGTTGCTGGCCGCGTTGGATGAGCAGGTGCTCAACGACTACCTCTCCTCGGCAGTGCTGACCCCCCTAACGCCTTACACCATCACGGATGCCGCCAGGCTGACTGAAGAGCTGAAACGGGTTCGGGAGCAAGGCTACGCTGTGGACAACGAGGAGTTCCATGAGGGCAGCCTGTGCGTGGCCGCCCCCGTGCGAGACTACCAGGGTAAGGTGATCGCTGCAGTGAGCCTGTCCGTGCCCAAGCCGCTCGCAGCCGGCGGAGGATTGGCGCAACTGATCGAGACCATTCAGGAGGCCGGAACCACGATCTCCTCTCGGCTTGGGTATAGCGTGCCCGAGTGTGACTGTACGGCAGATCGTTGCGTAGACGATAAGCATTAGGTCGATTAAGGAAGGAGGAAGCGTTTTGCCTATACCAGACATGGTGGAAGAGCGAAGGCCCGAGTGGGAGATCCCAAGCGGAGTTTTTGTGGTCACACTGAACTCGCCCACGCGGGTGAATGCCTTCGCAGCGGGCTGGGTGGTCCGCGTCTCGGAGGTGCCGGTGATGATCCAAGTGGCTGTCTGGGACCAGAACTACTCCCATGAGTTGACCGAGGACTGTGATCACTTTGTCGTACAGATTCTCCAAGAGGGTCAGCAGTCGGTAGCCAGGCACTTCGGGCGCAACAGCGGCCGTGACATGGACAAGTTGGCCGGGTTCAAGTCGCATCCGGGGGTGTCAGGGGTCCCCATACTTGACGACTGCCTTGCCTACCTGGAGTGCGAGGTGGTGTTCCGTCAGACCTTCGGTGATCATAAAGTGCTGGTCGGCCGGGCGGTGAACTCCAGCATTCAGCGTGAAGGACGCGCGCTTATCTACAACCATGCCGATTACCAATGAACCCTGCATTAGCATCCAGGTGTTGATCCCGGTCAGGCTGCCCGACGACTGGCGTGCTACGGCGATCGACCGTTACCGGGCCTACGCAGATCCTCGGGTATGTATTGAAGGGGCGGACTTGTCGCAGGAGCAGCAGAGGCGAGCGGACGAGGGCGCTTTGGTCGAGGTCTTGCTGGAGAACGCTCAAAGAGCGGAGAGACAGGGCGCCAGCGCGTGCATCATTGATTGCTTTGGGGATCCCGGGCTGACTGAGCTCAGCGCTTCGGTTGGCTGCCCGGTTGTCGGGGTAGGACACGCCGGCATGCACTACGCCTATGGAGTTGCCTCGCGGTTCTCGGTCATCACAAGCGAACAGGCAGTGGTGAGCGAGATTGAAGCCAATGCCGAGCGCTACGGGTTCTCTTCGCGCTTGGTGCAGGTGGTCTCGATTGACATCCCCGCGGCCGAGCTACCCGGCCGCCGAGCGGAAGCGGTGGACAGGCTGAAGGACGCCACGGCGAAGCTTAGCGGTGGGTGTGATTTGGTTGTGTTGGGCTGTACAGAACTGGCCACGTTGGGAGCTGAGGTTAAGGCGGGCATGGGCCCGGATGGTTCCCTCCCTGCTTTGGTGAACCCCATTGCGGCGGCCGTGGGGCTCACGCAAACACGCATCGCACTAAGCTAAATCCGGATGTTAAGGGTCGTTTGGATGCTTGAGCAAGCTAGTGCTTGTATTGCATACAAATCTATTGTAGAATGTTGAGCCGATGGACGGGAAGAGGTGCTCCGGAATGTCCAATGAGGTGTGGCGTGAGCAGTGTGCCGCGGATTCCGGGTGCGTCTTGCCGCGAGAGCGTTTC
>PXEP01000094.1 GCA_003566155.1 Candidatus Acetothermia bacterium
TCCGCCTTGACCCGGATCGTCTTGATGGCGATGTCGTGGTGGTTGGACGGGTCCTGGTAGAAGGCAACAACCATGTCACCCTCTCTGGCACCGGCGCCAAGGTCGGCTACGGTGATACCTGTAGTCGACCGGAACACACCGGTGTCCCTGCCCGTCTCCATAAGGTCCAGTGCCTTCATCTGGCCCGTGCGCGGGTTGAAGACAAAGATCTTGGCCGCGTTGTCATCCCTGAAGTCCCTGCCGAAGAAGTCTCCGAAGACGTTGTTCTGCGGACCCCATACCGGAGATGAGTCGCCGGGTACCCTGTCCCACCGACCGCTGATCCGCTCAGCGATCCGGCTGTCTTCGTTCTGATCGTAGTCGGTGACTTCAATGTAGATCTGGTCGGCCGGCCGATATGTGTCGACGTCTCTGAACCGTCCGTCGAGGAACTGGATCGTCGTCCGCGTCCCGTCGAACACCTGATAGTCGTACACCTGTACCGTGTCGAACGAAACGTCCCAGGCATAGTACGGAAGGTCGACCGGATCAACGAACCTGGGATCCTCGGTGATGATCCCCGGCGCGAAGTGCTCGCCTAGACCAGGCCCGCCAGTCCCCAATGCGGCCACGTCGTCCGGGTTGTACCGAACCGAGTTGTACCGAACGAAAATGGTATCGGCGTTGAACGCCTGGAACCGCTGGTCATCCAGCTCCAGCTGGTAGCCACCTACAGCGTCCCACACCGGATCGAGGCGCATCGCACCGGAATGGGCGAACACGCCGGCCGCAGCCGAAATCTCGTCCAGGTTCCAGTATTCGCTGTCGTCCTCGCCGTGGACGTCACACACATGCACAAGCACCGACTCCTGCAAGCAGTCGTCCATGCTCTGCTTCGGGTCCGTCACACGGAAGTGCAGGCCATCCTCGCCCAAGCGGACCTCGTCCACCTTGTTCCCGCGGGCATCGGTGATCTCCACCTCGGATCGAGTGTACGGGCTGGCCACGTGAACCGTGGTCACCGCCATGTCGGAGAAGTCGTTCGGGTCAACGTAGTAGAAGGCGATCGTGGTTCCGGCCGGCAACCGCCCGAAGCCCAGCCGCTTCTGCAGCTGATCCAGCGAGCCGAAGTTGAACCGGAACACGCCCGTGTTCGAGCCGGTCTCCTGGGCGTAGAACGTCACCCGGGCCATTCCGTCCATGCGCTCGATGTCACTCTGCCCGTCCGGAGCGATAAGGCTCTCGGCCACGTTATCTGTGTTCCCTGATGGGTCGCCCTCCGGAGCCCAGCTCCAGCCGTCCGGCCGGGTTTCCCGGGCGTCCTCATCGAACGGATAGCGAATGTAGCGCATGTCGTAGATGTTGTACCAGCGGATCGGATCGTCCAGGACTTCGCCCGTGTAAGGATCGACGCCGCCGGTGCGCATCAGCGCGCAGAAGTTGTTGATGACCTCGTCGCCCGACGCATTGTTGTTCGCCGTGGGCTGCGCCGTCCCCAGAGCAGCGGCAGCGATCTCGCTACCCCTCTGCTCAAACGGGAATGGCGGAGGCTCACCGATTCCGAACAACGCGGTCAGCTCAGTATCCTCGGTGATGGTCACCGTGGTCTGAGCGGCCTCTTCATCAGCCACTGGCCCTTCCCAGTAGAAGAACGTGTACGGAGACGTGCCAATGGCCTCCAGATCAACGACGGTGCCTTCGGTGTAGACGTGCCCCACCTCCGGCTCCGGAACAGTGGTGCCCACCTCGAATGGCGGATCCTCCACGATGCGGTCATCGTCGGCATCGTAGTAGGCGACGTTGATCGTGAGTGTGTACTCCTCTGGATCCACTACCTGCGCGGGCTCAACCGCGTCCCAGGATCCCGGGTTCACAATCGCGAAGAACGGAACGAAGTCGGGCCTGTCGCTCGACAGCGACTCGTCCGGATCCTCGATCTCCAAGATGATGTCCGAGCAGCCGTAGTAAACCTCGGTAATGCTCGTCCGGATCTCGGCTTGGGTGCGCTTGACCTTCAGCTGCCCGGCGCCCCAGAACCCATCCAGCTGATCCTGGACGAAGACGACCAGCGTATCGTTGTTCTCGAACCGGCCGACCTCGTAAAGCTCATGCTGCTGGTCCACAAACTGGAAACGCTGCGCCCTGCCCGTGTTGTTCCCGGCACCAAAGGTGGGGTCTCCGCCTATGCCGCCCGGAACTACGCTAACGGCGTCATCAACGTACTCCCAGTTGCCGTCCTCCCACCAACGCCCATCAAGCCCCGGGCCATCGGTGCGATTATCTGTCACATGCTCGAACCCGATCGCCAACTGCTCCCGCAAGGTACGGTCAGCCAGCTGATAGGGGTACTCGTAAGAAATGGGCTGCCAGTTCGCCCGATCCCCTACGGGGATAGCTCCCTGGTCCCAAACAAACACACCCTCTGCGTAGCCGGTCTCCACAAACGTAGCCTCTAGCTCACGGTAGGCTCCGGTCTTGTAGTCAAAAATCAAGACCTCAGCCTTGAAAGAGTCCACACCGCAGGCCACCTTGAATGGATCCTCTACCGAAACGTGTACCGAGCGGCCTTCCCAGATCTCGGTCACCGGAACACCGGAACCGTCTGAGAAGTACGCCTCAAATCCTAGTGCCGTGAACGAGAGACTCGCTACGGCAACCATCAGCATGCCGATGAGCAATCCTTTGCCCCTCAACTTGCTACCTCCTTCCCTTCGTGCATTTACGCTTTGTCGTCCCTTGACCAAGGCCCTTGTGCCCTTCATACGTCCTCCTTCTTCGCTATTGGTGCCACTTACGACACACCACCTCCAACCCCCCGGCCTACGGCACGGGGTGTGGGGAGCGATAACTTAATCCGCATCATACAACTTGGCTCTGACGCAGTCAACGCTCGAAGCAGCATTGCTCCCTCGCCCCCCCTCGTTTGCCCCGGAGCTCTCCGGCACAACAGTCCGTATGGTAGCGATACGCCGTGGCGACGTCAAATCCGCAAACACGCGCCGCGACCGATCCTGCTGGCCTCCGTCCTGGGAGTGACCGTGCCGACCTGTCACACCCCGGGCCCATCTGAGAACGTCCATCCCGCCTCCCCGTAGGCATCCTCTCACGCTTTCACCACAGCCATTACAGCCTATCAACAGGCCAGTGCCGAAGCCAAGCGGTCCTGCCCCGATTGGACATGGGTCACCGACGCTCAAGACCTGTCGGCGTAATTTGGAAACACGAACAACTGTCTGCACGCTATTAGGACAGCACCCTCTTGCCCTGTGCCCTGTGCCAATCGCGCTTACTGCACAATCAGCAGCTTTTGCACGGAAGCGCTCATCCACGCGCCGTTCAGCTTGGCCTGGACCGCATACAGGTATACCCCGCTGGCTACAGGCTCCCCGGTGGAGGTCCGTGTATCCCAGGCCAGGCTTCTGTCCGAGCCCTCACCCTCGTGTACCAACCGGCCCGAAAGATCATAGA
>PXEP01000084.1 GCA_003566155.1 Candidatus Acetothermia bacterium
AGGAGGGGATCATGGAGAACGCTGCAGAGGAGAGGTTCTGGGAAATTGTGGACTCCGGGGAGTTCTCTCTGTTCGTCACCAGAGGGGGAAAAGGAGGAAGCCCACGCTCCCGCCCGATGACGCTTCTTGCATACGAGGACACCGGGGTCCTGTGGTATGCCACCAGCGGCTCCTCCCGCAAGGTAGAGGAGATAGCTGAGGACGACCGCGTTACGGCCTGCTTCCTCGACCTGGAGGGAGGGGCCTACGCCCAGGTGTTCGGGCGCGCAGAGGTTGTGACCGACCCGGCCACCAAAGAGGAATTCTGGGAAGACGATTGGGCAGAGTTTTGGAGCGGCCATTCCGATCCCGACTTCGTCTTGCTCAAGGTAATCGGCGAGCAAGCAGAGTACCACCTGGTGGACGAGGACGAGCTCTGGGTTATCGACTTCTGACCTCGTCCCATTTTCCCGCGACACAGGATGTCCCCGGCAGCGCTCAGTGGACCGTTGAGTGGGAGTGCGCAGGTTCGTAGAATGATGCTGGAGGGATGTCCGAACGGTAAGGAGCCGGTCTCGAAAACCGGTACGGCTTAGCGGCCTTCGGGGTTCGAATCCCCGTCCCTCCGCCAGCGCCCGTAGCTCAGAGGATAGAGCGCTGCCCTGCGGAGGCAGAGGTCGCAGGTTCAATTCCTGCCGGGCGTACCAAACCATCAGGAGACGACTCGCACTCGGCGATAATCTCGAATGCAACGCAGGTTCGGGCGGTTCCAAACCGCCCGTTCTTATAGCTCAGCCCGTCCGGGAAGAGAATCTTCTGGAACCGCTGTCGCTGATCCAGTGAGAAAGCAAGCCACTGCTGCGCCGGGGACAGCAAGAGGCGTTCCGCATATGCAAGGAGCCCCTCGATGTCGATCTCATCAAGCTCTTGATCGTATTTTGCCACCTTGGTTAGCGCCATCTCCTGCCGGAGGGCGTCGTACTGACGGTCGTAAGTGTCCTTGCTGATCGACTTGTCAAACAAGAACGCCGTCTCAAGCTGGTTCCGCCTGTGCTCAAGCTCCTCAAGGCGGCGATCGAGTTCACGAGCCTGGGAGGATGCCTCCTTCTTGCGCTCTTCCCACACGTCGAGGACCGAGGCGCGGAACAAGGCGACGTACTCCTTCTTGGGCGTCATCTGCTTCAGATGCGCGAGGAAAAGCTTCTCCAGGTCGTCCTTGCGCACGCTCACGCAGTTATTCTGGCAGCGATAGTACGCGTACTGTTTGTGGCGGCCCTGGGACCAACTCCCCGTCAGGGGTCTTCCGCACTCCTCGCAACGAATAAACGCTCTGAGAGGGAAGTCCTCGTTGCTTCGAACGTGCGGAGTCAGGGCAAACCCCCTTCCGAGTCGCAGGGCCTGCACCCGGTGGAATGTCTCCTCATCGACGAGAGGAGTGTGGATCCCGCGCACACGCTTACCCCAGACCTTCGATACCACCCAGCCCGTGTAGACCTCGTTCTTGAGTAGCTGCTCGAACGACTGGTCGGTGAGCTTCTTACCCTTCCGGGTGCGAAGTCCTCTAGCAGTGACCCTGCTCAGCACTTGCCGCTTCGTGTACTTTCCAGTGGCGAAGAGCTTGAACGCAAGCGTAATGAGAGGGGCGCGTTCAGGGTCCGGAACCATGGCCGAGCGGATTTCGCGGCTCGGTGCCCGTTGGTAGCCAAGAGGAGGTCTGAAGGGCCAGCGGCCCTTGTCCATCGCCGCCATCATCCCCGCCTGGGTTCGCTCAGCCCGTGTCTCATTGTCGAACTGGGAGATGGCTGAGAGGAGCGCTTCGGTTAGCCTGCCTGTCGAGGTGTCATCGAACGCTTCCGTGACCGAGCGGAGGGTGACGCCAATCGTCCCAAGGAGCGCACGGAGGACAACATGGTCGTGCTGCGCACGGGCGAAACGAGAGATATTGTAGACTACAACTGCAACGATCTCTCCTTTGTGTTGGCGGGTGTAGTCAAGAAGCTCGGTTAGCTGGGGACGATCAGCCGTACGTGCAGACTCGCCCTGCTCTACGAAAACCTTGGCGATTTCGTATCCGTGGCGTTCGCAATACTCCATGCACGCTCGGCGTTGAGTCTCCAAGCTAAGATTCTTGGTTTGTTCAGCTGTGGAGACGCGGCAATAGATCACCGCTTTTGAACCGAGTCCGGGCCTGCTATTGTCCACTTCTCCCACCCAATCTAAGCCGCCTGCCTCTCTGCCCTGTTGGGTAACTGTCCCCCACTATAGCCCTCTCTGTCAGCGCCTGCTACGTCCCCTTCAACCCATGCGTCTACGGCAAGGATGGCGAGTTCATGCAGCTGGTCGCGGAGTTCCCTCAGTTCCTCTTCTGTGAGCCTGCAATCAGGCCCGAGGATCCGGCGGCATTCCTTCAGAGAGAGCACGACCGAGTCTCCTTGTCCATCACGTCTACATGGTCGGCAGTTTCATATACACAGGGAAGGCGCATATACTGATACTTAAGATGACACAGCACGGAGGACCGTCACCGGGGGGATCCCGAAAGGTCAAACCGGATACGCGGATGCTTGCCTTGACGGAGATCCTCGCCGTAGAGGCCGACCGACTGCCTGAGGTAAGCCGCTTTAGGAGTGAGGTGCTTGGAGGAGAGCTACTGGCCCCATCCGAGGTGCTAAAGTGGGTCCAGGATCAGGCTGCCAAGGAGAGTTCGGCGCTCTGTATCACCCTTCAGCTTCCCCCTGGGGTGAGGGTGGACGTTGACGGGGAAGGATGGCGCTCTGTCTTGCGGGAGAACCTGGAACAGACCCACATGGTCGGCGTGGCGGCCACAACCCTCTCTTGCCCAGCGATCCCTGAGCCCAAATCAGGCACCACTAATAGAAAGGCGTCGGAGTCGTTGGTTAGGCCCGTCCCGATCCGCTGGGGAGGTGTATTGGGGAGGCTCAAGTCGGTGGCTGCGATCTTATGCAACAGCTATGGATGGCATGAGGCCGAGGCCGTGGGGTACATCCTGACTGGCTGTCCTCCGACTATCCCCTTAGCACGGTCACAGGTCTTTCACGCACCGCCGTTCAAGCAGCCCACACGGATCGTGATGGAACTCTCCCCCCAGACCAAGGTGGAGGATGCGAAGCAGATGTTTTTGGAGCTACGCAAGCAGGCGTTGCGCGGTCCAGTTGCACGCTTCCGCCGTTACCGACCGCTCACGAAGAAACGGAGGGCTCTTGCCGTCTTCCTGGCCAGGACACCCGGATACAGTTGGCAGCAACGGATGGATGCTTGGAATGAGGAATTCCCGACATGGCAGTACACCAACCGCCGCAACTTCCGACGGGACGCCATAAGCGCGTATCTTCGTGCAACAGGGAGAGTGTATAGAAACCCGCAGGGTGGCAGCATTTGAGCAATCCGCGTCTGTAGACTCACAAATGCCCTTCTCACGGCGTGTGCCCGCCTCATTGGCAACT
>PXEP01000213.1 GCA_003566155.1 Candidatus Acetothermia bacterium
GACTGGAGATCGTCGCGCAAGTTGGGCCCGTGTTCGTCATCTTGGCCCTAGGGCGGTGGCTTGGGCACCGGGGCATCATGCAGGCCCCCTCCGTGGCAGGCCTCAAGACGCTGACGGTGAACGTGGGGCTGCCTTCGCTATTGTTCATGGCCTTTTTGGATCTACGCTTGGAACTCACCTTCGTATACATCGGGCTGGTGGTATTCGGACTGTGCGCGGCCCTGTGGTTCTACGGCAAGCTCTGTCAGCGGTACGTCAAGGGCCACGGGCCGTACTTTCCGTTCATGATGACCGGCTTCGAGTACGGAATGCTGGGCGTGGGGCTATTTGCCACCGCCTTCGGAGTGGGTAACGTCTCGTACATCGCGGTAGTCGACATCGGGCACGAGTTCTTCATCTGGTTTGTGTTCCTGGCACTGCTGCTCTCTCGCAGGCATGGCCGGCAGAGCCCGGGGCAGCTGATCCGCAGGTTCGCCACCACACCGGTCATCATCGGCATCGTGCTCGGCCTGGCGTTGAACCTCCTCGGGGTGCGCCCTTTAACGCACGACTTCTTCCTCACCCAGGCGCTCATCCGCACGCTGGAGATCCTGGGACAACTCACCGTACCGCTGATCTTGCTCATCATCGGCTACGGGATCTCCTTCGACCGGACGGGGGTGAAGAACGCCCTGCAAGTGGCCGCACTGCGCCTGGGGGTACTCATCCCTACGGCCTACCTGATCGGCCACTTTGTGTTCCGGGGTTGGTGGGGCCTGGACCCCATGTTCCAAGACGCTCTGTTCACCCTGGTGATCCTCCCTCCCCCGTTCATCGTGCCGCTGTACATGCGCCCGGAAGACGAAGCCAACAAACGCTACGCTAACAACATCCTCGCCGCCTACACGCTGATCAGCGTCCTCGCCTTCAGCGCCTACCTCGCCCTCCGCTAACAAGGGGGACTGTCCCCTTGTACCATCGGGTGCGATCTGATAGTGGAGTGAAACGCTACACCCCCCGCGGCCCCGTTCACAGTTCATAGAGTGCTATAGTAGACGAAGTGGGCACCAAGGATGTGGTAGCTGATGGCGCCGAGAAAGGCGGATGATTGGCTCGAAGTAGGCATCGGAAAGCTTGTGGAGTTCGAGTATTCTCACTCCCGACGCCGCTCGCCGGACGAGTCTCGAACTGAAGCTTGGCCGAGGGCGGAGCGAGGTCGGAGTCAGATCCTCAACGCCAGCTCTGCCCGGCACGAGATAGGTGCCGACTAGCCCTGTCTTGGGACCGGGGAAGCCGGTCAGCCTTGCGAACACAGAGCGGAGACACTAGAGTTATTCGAACCTAGGGGATGGGGTCCCCCGGACAACCGCCCGTTGAGGGCTGATGACTCCTGCTTGTGCAGTCGGTGCCAGGCAGGTTTTTTGCTGCCTGGCAACAGGCTGCGGGAAAGGAGTCATCCATGGCGGAAAGCCTCGCAGCGCTTGTCGTCTTGTGCCTGATCGCCGAGTGGGTCCTGCGACGATTTCAGATTCCTGGACTCGTCGGGTTCCTACTGCTGGGTGTCCTGTTCGGTCCCTCAATCCTAGGCCTCGTCGATCCCGACCTTCTGGCCATTGCCCCCGATCTGCGGCTGGTCGCGCTGATCGTAATCCTGCTTCGAGCCGGTCTCACCATCAGGCGCTCCACGCTGCATCAAGTCGGCCTCCGCGCCATCTTGCTTTCCTCCGTACCGGCCCTCCTGGAGGGCGGGATGATCACTCTGCTCGGGCCTGTACTGTTTGGGCTCGGCTACCTGGAATCGGCGATCCTCGGCTCGGTTATCGCCGCTGTCTCACCTGCTGTTGTCGTGCCGATGATGCTGTCGTTCCAAGAACGAAAGATGGGGCATGACAAACACATCCCCACGCTCGTCCTTGCCGGGGCTTCGCTCGACGACGTAAACGTGATCGTGGTTCACGGGCTGTTGGTGGGCTTGTATGTAGGCCAGCACATGAGCCTCGCCTGGCGGTTGGCCAGCGCACCGGTATCTGTCGTGCTCGGCGTGGGCATCGGCCTGGCAGCCGGAGTGCTGCTGTACCGGGTCTTCGACCGTTTTGCCCCGCGTGCGTCCAAGCAAGTACTCACCGTCCTGGCCGTCTCCGTGCTACTAGTCCAGGTCGAACGGCTTGCCGGATCATGGCTCCCCTTCGCACCCCTCCTCGCCGTGATGGCCATCGGCTTCGTCATGCTGGAACGTCGGGAGCACCTGGCCCACCAGCTTTCCACGTATCTAGCCCACATATGGGTGTTCGCGGAAATCGCGCTGTTTGCTTTGGCCGGAGCTCAGGTCGATCTCAGCCTTGCCCTGACCGTGGTGGGGCCGGGATTGGGAGTGATCGCGGCCGGTCTCACCGCACGAGCAGGAGGCGTGCTTTTGTGTCTCAGTCGAAGCCAGCTCACCTGGAAAGAGCGGTTCTTTGTGGCCCTTTCCTACACCCCCAAGGCCACGGTGCAGGCGGCCATCGGCGCCGGGCCGCTACTGGCCATGCGGGCAGCCGGCATGGACACCGGCCCAGGGGAAGTCATCCTCGCCGTCTCCGTGCTTAGCATCCTTGCCACCGCTCCATTTGGTGCCTGGGCAATTTCGAGCGCCGGCCGCCGGATCCTGAGCCGATCCACTGGGGAGGCACCTGATCGGGCGGGTGCTGAGAGCCTGTCGTCCCCTGCTGTTTGCGGGCCTGCGGGTACGCTCCAGGAGAGAGATTAGCCCGCAGGGGGCTCCCAGGCCGACGCCCCCTGTCCGGCTTGTCACAGAAAGCCTGACTGGAAGGTCCGCTTTGGTGTACGTGCCACGTCCCGTCTTCATTTTGTGTGCCCAGCATGTCACTTTCGTCATAGCCAGATCGTCTCTCCACAGGAGCGCGTGCGGCCAGCCTGTTGGAGTCCGGGGATGAGCGGTACGCTCAGGAGAGTGAGCGTGCTTAGGGTGACGATTTGGGCGGGCGTACGCAGAGGCTGCATAGGTTGCGGTGGGTGGCCTGCGGAGCGTGTAGGATATCGTCGTGCCGATCAGAATTCGTCCAGCGCGGTCTGAGGATCGGGAGGCAATGGTCACGATCTCCGCCCAGATCTGGGAGGGAGAGGACTACATCCCCCTCGTCGTTGATGACTGGCTCGCCGAGGGCGGCCTTGTGGTGGCCGAGCTCGACGGTCAGCTGGCCGGGTATGCCAAGCTCACGATTCTCGCTCCGGGCGAAGTGTGGCTGGAGGGGTTGCGGGTTGACCCGGCCCACCGGGGCAAGGGCGTGGCCAAGGCCCTTGCCCAGCAGCAACTCGAGTCTGCACTGAACTTGAGTCCGTGCTCGATCCGGTTCGCCACAGCCGAGGCCAACATGGAGAGCCTGCACATCGCCCGAGAGCAGGGATTCCAGGAGATCGCCCGGTTCACGTATGTCGAGGGCCCGGTACGGGACGAGGGCACACC
>PXEP01000053.1 GCA_003566155.1 Candidatus Acetothermia bacterium
CTTGTCTTCGGGCAGCACCTCGGCAAGCACCACGTCGATACCCAGTTCGTTGCCCACAGCCTGAGCCACCTGCCGAGAGTCCCCGGTGATCATCGCCACTTCCACACCTTCTTGCTTCAGGCTCTGCACTGCCTCGTAGGACTCGGGCCGAATGGCGTCGGCGACGGAGAACACTGCCAACACGCGCTCGTTCTCTGCCAGGTAGATCGCCGCCTGGCCGGCGCCGCCAAAGCGCTCGGCGGCCTCTTGCAGTTCCTTAGGTGGTTCGGTGTCCAATTCCTCAAGGAGCGCCGGGCCGCCCACCTTCAGCGCACGCCCTCCCACCGTCGCCTGTACCCCACGGCCAGGCAACGCCTGAAAATCGGATGCTGGAGGAAGCTCAAGATTTCGTTCACGCGCGCTTTCGAGCACTGCCTGAGCAATCGGGTGCTCGGAGTCACGTTCTACCGCCGCAGCCAGCCGCAGGGCCTCTTCCTGTTCGAGATCACCGGCAGCCACGGTCTCGATCACCCGGTGTTCACCGAGGGTAAGCGTGCCGGTCTTGTCGAACACCACCGTGTCGATGCTTCTCGCCACCTCCAGTCCGCGTCGGTCGCGCACGAGCAAACCCCCTCGGGCACCCAGCGTGGTGGAGATCGCGATCACCAGGGGTATGGCCAAGCCCAACGCATGGGGACAGGCGATGACGAGCACCGTGACCATCCGCGTGATCGTGAAGTCCACTGTGGCTCCAGTGATCAGCCATGCGACCAGCGTAAGCCCACCGGCCCCGATCGCCACCAACGTCAGGAAGTACGCCGCCCGGTCAGCCAAATCCTGGGCGCGCGAGCGCGAGGTCTGCGCCTGCTCCACCAGGCGCATGATCCCGGCCAGGGTCGTGCCCTCGCCCACCTCGGTAACTTCAACCCGCAGCGAACCTTCCCCGTTGATCGTTCCCGCGATCAACGTATCGCCCTCCTCCTTGCCCACCGGCCGGGACTCCCCGGTGATCATCGCCTCGTTCACGGAGCTCTTGCCGCTTTGTGCAATCCCGTCGGCGGGCACGCTCGCCCCCGGGCGTATCAGGATCAGATCGCCCGCCCGCAGCTCGTGGACCGGCACTTCCTCCACGTCGTCCCCTTCCACAATCCGCAGAGCCGCATCGGGAAGCAGCTTGGCCAGCTCCTTCAGCGCGCCTTGCGCCTGGAAGACCGAGCGCATCTCGATCCAATGCCCAAGCAGCATGATCGTCACCAGCGTCGCCAGCTCCCACCACAGCGGGCTTCCCGGAAAGCCCGCCGTCACCGCCACGCTGTAGCCAAACGCCACGGTGATGGCCAGGGAGATGAGGGTCATCATCCCCGGCAGACGGTGTGAGCGTTCGCGCAGCGCTCCCTGGAGGAACACCCAGCCGCCGTAGAAGAACACCAAGGAACCCAGCACGGCCGGGATCAGGTCCGAGCCGGGAAACACAGGAGCACGATACCCAAACCACTCTTGCATCATCGGCTCCCAGATCAGCGTGGGTATCGTGAGCGCCAGGCACACCCAGAATCGATCACGGAACATGTTCACGCTGTGGCCCGCGTGCTTGTCGTGACCTCCATCGTGTGCACCTCGGCCACTGCCCCCTCGCCGGCCGGCCGGTTCCACGGAACTAGCCTGGTGCTTATGAACTCTCCGCCCTCGCTCTTCTTCTCTTCGCGCCATGCCCTTCACCACCCTGGCACTGTCGCACTCATTGCTCGTTCAACAGTAACTACACGAAGCTTTGTACCATATCATAGGACTCTCCCCTGCGGCCTGACACAACGTGGCGAGGTCTCACCTAAGAAGCGCTTCGCCCAGAGTGAGACCAGCAACCACAAGGAACAGGATGCCCATACTACGGACCAGCACCTTTTCGGGTATCCTGACCGAAACCCGCACCCCCAGCAACGCGCCGACGATGGCGCCGGGGACCGCAAAGGCCGCAATAGCCAGCACGGTGGATAGCTCGTCCCCACCTGCCTGGGCAAACCGGACAATGTGGCCACCCGAGCCCGCGAGCGCTGTAAACGCGATGATGAACACGCTCGTGGCCACAGCTATGCTGCTGGGCATCCGACAGCGCCGGAGAAAGAAGTAGTCGTCCAGCTCGCCAAGACCTGTGGAGATCATGCCCAAGAAAAGTCCACCGAGACCGGCCAAGGTCAAACCCTCGTAGCGGTGGCAGAACGTGTAACAGTACCGGTGTCCGTCAGCCGTCGTGATACACCTCTCGGCCTTGAGGCGCGTGCACTTGTCTTCCCCTTCACAGACCAACCGCGGGACCTTCTTCTTTTCTTTGCCGGGGCTGCGAAGGAAGCTGACTGCCACGATGAACAGCCCCCCGCCGAGGAGCAACTTGAGGATGTCGGCGTCGACCACCCCGGCGACCCAGGCGCCCAGCACGGCCATCGGCATGGTGGCCACCAGCAACATCAAACCCAAACGATAGTCGATCAGCTTCCGGCGCGAGTACGCGATGCTCCCGCTTGCGAATCCGAACACCTCGGCCATGAGCCCGCTTGCAATCGCAACTTCGGGGGACATCCCCAGCGCCAGGATCAAGAAGGGGGTGTGGAACGTGGCGCTTCCCACGCCAAACGCCATGGCCAAGGCGGAGAAGAGCGCAGCCACAGGCAACATAAACCAGTATTCGAGCGTCATCTACACCCCTCCTAGGATACAGCCAGCGCGCCTTGCTGTCTGTCTCCGTCAACTTTCCGCGCCTCCACCGAGCCCACGGCACTCTACCCCCCGGCGAGCTTACGTACCAAGCGCCGCTATGGGTTGCTTGTCGCAGGTATGTGCCTGGACCTCCCCGAGTGAAGGCGGCCCAGGGGAAGGGAGTCGCCCGTCGTCTGCTCGATGCGGTCCATGCCCAGGGTGATGGTGCCCCTTCTCTGTCCGGAACCTACCTGCTCACGGGCGACCTTCGCAACCGGCAGCTCTACGCGAGATTTGGTTACGAACTGCTGGCCGAGAACCCTGCTGGGCAATCCTTCACCAGCTACCAGATGTTCCGCCGCAGGTGCGCGGCCGGGGCCCCGACCTTGCCATCTTCTACACCAGGCTGTAGAAGTTGAGCAAGTTCCCTTCTGGATCGCGGAAGTAGAACGACCGGTTGCCCCATGGCTGTGTGGTCGGAGGCTTCACCCAGACCAACTCGGGGATGCGGGACAGCCGCTCGTACTCCGCATCCACATCGTCCACGAGGAACTCGAGCTCCATGCTCCTGTTCTTGGCCGGCTCGGCCGAACCCGGGGCAAGCTCCTCGTGGGCCGATGCCGCAAACAGAGACAGCGTGGCTCCGGGCGTCCGGAACTCGGCATACGTGTTGCCCGCCGTCTTCGCCTCGAGCTGAAGCACTCGCTCATAGAAGGCCACCATGGGTGCCAGCTCCCCCACCAGAATGCAAGCATGTGTAAGCTTCATCGC
>PXEP01000147.1 GCA_003566155.1 Candidatus Acetothermia bacterium
AGGAACACATATCAGGCCGTTTGCTCACTAGGCTCCAGCAAGAGCGCGTCGTCGCTGACGCCGCGCCTGCGGAAGAGCCGTACGAGGTCCGCGACTTCCAGGTCGCGCTTGGCTTCTCCCACCACCTCCAGCAGGATCTGCCCCCCGTGGAGCATGATCAGTCGCTCTCCCAACGACAGAGCCTGGTCCATGCGGTGGGTGACCATCAGCGTAGTAATGCCCCCTTCTCGGACCAGCTCCCCGGTGATAGCTAGCAAGTGGTCCGCGTTCGCTGGGTCCAAAGCTGCTGTATGTTCGTCGAGAAGCAGGATCGCCGGCCGGGCAAGGGTAGCCATGAGCACTGTAAGTGCCTGCCGCTCGCCGCCAGACAGGTGGCCGGAGAGCTCCCGTCGACGTTGCTCAAGGCCCATATCCAGCCCCACAAGTGCCTCCTCCCACAAGCGACGACGAGAGCGGCTCAACGCAAACCTCAGGCCGCGGAGGCCCTTCCGGCAGCTCAAGGCTAGGTTTTCCTCCACGGTCAGGTCCGGAACCGTGCCTTTGGCCGGATCCTGGAAGACGCGCCCCACCCAGCGGGCCCGGCGGTGGGCGGGGGACGATGTCACGTCGCGGCCGGCCACCTTCACACACCCTGAGTCCGGGTGGCGAATTCCGGCGATGACATCCAGCAGAGTGGACTTGCCGGCGCCGTTTGAGCCTATGACCGTGATGAACTCGCCCCTTTCTGCACCTAGCGTGACGTTGCGCAGCGCATGCACCCGCTGCCCCGGCAAGCAGAACGACTTGCAGACACCTTGCAGCTCAAGGTTCATTCTTCTTCCCTCCGCAGCTTTCCTCGCACTACTGGCGCTACCAGGGCGGCCAGGACTACCAAAGCAGTCAGCAGGCGCAAGTCTGAGGCTGTGAATCCAAGGGCTGCTCCGTAGCGCAAAGCTACCAATATGGCCCCTCGGTACAGGCATGACCCGATAAGCGCTGCCAACGTGGCCCAGATCACTGCCCTCGGACGAAGGATCATCTCTCCCACAATCACCGAGGCTAGCCCGGCAACTATAGTACCCACACCCATGTTGACATCCGCAAAGCCGGAGTACTGGGCGACCAGAGCCCCCGACAGGGCTACGAGCCCGTTAGAGGCCGCCAACCCGAGTACCACCATGTTCCCGGGGTTGGCGCCGTAGGCTTGGACAAGGCCGGGGTTCCCCCCAGATGCGCGTAAGGTCAGCCCGAGGTCGGTCCGGAAGAAAAGATCCAACAGCAGCTTGGCGGCCAAGGCTGCGAGGGCCGCTGCAACTAGAATCGCCCAGGGAGCCGGCAATCCGGTCCATTCAGCGGCGACCCTCAGGGCGGAGGGGCGGCCGAGCAGAGGAAGATTCGGCCGCCCCATGATGCGCAAGTTTAGGGAGTACAACATGGTCATCGTCAGTACCCCGGCCAGCAGCCCCTGGATGCGAAACCTGCTGGACAGGATTCCCGTGAAGGCTCCGGCGAGAGCCCCGGCGCCGGTCGCGGCCGCGCTGGCCAGGAAAGGGTCATATCCGGAAACGATCATGCTCGCCGCCAAGGCCGCCCCCAAGGGGAACGTCCCGTCCACGGACAGATCGGGGAACCGCAAGATACGGAACGACATGTAGACCCCGAGGGCCATCAGGCCGTATAAGAAGCCCTGTTCCAACGCGTGCACCAGCAGGCTCATGGCTTAGTCAGTTGTCGAGCAGTGTCTGTTCTCCATCCACCAGCACTCCTGTGGCCTGCTCCAGGATCGACTCTGGGAACTCGAAGCCGATTTGCTCGGCTGCATCAAGGTTCAACCAGAGTTCCATTGTCCCTTGCCTCTCGACCGGGATGTCTGCGGGGGAGACGCCGCCCAGGACTTGGAGAACTACTGCGCCGGTCATCCGGCCATGGTTGTAGTAGTCGAGTCCTGTGCACAAGGTGGGTCCGCGATCCAGACTGGTGGGGTCGGCCATCAGGAACGGAACGCCAGCGCGATTGGCCACGTCGACGACCGCCTCCAGCGCCGATACGACTGTGTTGTCGGTGGTCACATAGAAGGCATCCACTCTTCCCAGCAAGGATTGGGCGGCCGAAGGCACGGCGGCGCTGTTTTCGGCCGATGCCACCACCAGCTCCAGGCCGAGTTCGAGGGCAACTTCCCGCGCGATGTCCGTGAGGACAGCCGAGTTGGCTTCGCCGGGGTTGTACACCATTCCGACTCGCTCGATGTCGGGGGAGAGCTCGGCTAGGAGTTCCAGGTCCGCGCGCACGTCGATCAGGTCGGAGACCCCGCTTACATTCCCCTCCCCAAGCAGGCCGGCCGCCTCTGGATCGGTCACCGCCGAGAACACTACGGGTGTGTCGGTCCCTCCGAATACCTGCACGGCGGCTTGGGAGGTAGGCGTGGCGATGGAAACCATGATGTCCACCCGTTGAGCTTGGAAGTTCTGCGCGATGGACATGCCCACGGAGAAGTCCCCCTGGGCGTTGCCCAACAGGACGCGCAGGTTCTCTCCCTCTACGTAACCCGCGTCGGACAGTTCATCGAGAACCCCGTCGCGCACTGCGTTCAGCGCGGGATGATCGACGATCTGGCTAATTCCGATTGTGATTGTTTCAGCCCCTGCACTTAAGCCTATAACGAATACGCACAACGACAATATAAGCTTTCGCATCCTCATCTCCTTTTACATAATAAAAGACCGCAAGGAAACCTTGCGGCTTGTACGGCGTGCCCTCGTCTACACGAGGTCACGCCCTATGCGAACCAATACCAGCTGTAGAAGTAGCTCTTCCGTCCGGCAATCACCTCCCTGCACCTCGCGCTTTCGCGGTTCATGGTCCGCAGTCTAGCGTGCGGCGTAGCCGCAAGTCAAGGACTCCGGCTGTCCGCGAGTTAATTCAACCGTATAACTCAACAAGTGCGGGCATGGTTCAGCACACAGTGAGAGTGAGAGAGGAACCTGGCCCGCTGGGAAAGCTAACCCCATTAGGCCGTCGTAGATACGGTCTTTGAGGTAGCAGGAAACCGGAACGCAGAGAGGACCAAGTGAGGGAATCCCGCCGGAGCCAGTCGCAGGTCATGGTGGAGGCCGGGAATGAAGATGAGTTCAGCATTTACATCGCTGGTGCGCCCGGGAGGATTCGAACCCCCAACCCTCGGCTCCGAAGGCCGATGCTCTGATCCGTTGAGCTACGGGCGCGCATCTGTGCTACGTTCTGCGTTCTACGTTCGCTGTTCTATGTCCTGCATTGAGCGGCTGGCCATACCACTTGGCTCGCAGCCATAGGCCGCACTTCAATGCGCTGGGAGGAGCGACGGGACTCGAACCCGCGACAACCGCGGCCACAGCGCGGTGCTCTACCTCTGAGCTACGCTCCCCTGGTGCGCCCGGGAGGGCTCGAACCCCCGACCTGCGGCTTAGA
>PXEP01000113.1 GCA_003566155.1 Candidatus Acetothermia bacterium
GGGCCCCAGTTGGCAAACACAAGCACGCCGATCATCAAGGCAAACAGGACGGCGGTCTTCCACAAGGGCCGCTCCGCCGGGGGTGCTTCGGGGGCGAGGGCGGCTTCCTCGGCCTTGGCCTGCTCCTCCTTACGGAACAGAAGGTGCATGGACAGGCCGATCACCACCGAGAACACCACCGCCCCCAGCGCCCGGGCCAGCCCGAGCTCGGGCCCCAGTACCCGCGCGGTAAGGATGAGGGCCAGGATGTTGATCGCCGGCCCCGCGTAGAGGAAGGCCACGGCCGGACCTAGGCCCGCTCCCCGCTTGTAGATCCCCGCGAACAAGGGCAGCACCGTGCATGAGCATACCGCGAGGATCATCCCCGACGTGGACGCCACGCCGTAGGCCACGAGCTTGCTGGCCCCGTAGCCGAGGTACCGGATGACCGACGCCTGTGACACGAACACGGCGATCCCCCCGGCGATGACAAACGCAGGGATCAGGCAGGTGAGCACGTGCTCCCGAGCGTAGTACTGGAGCAAGAGAAACGCCTCCGCCAGAGCGCTTTGCACACGGGGGAGGTCGAACGGGACGAAATAGGCCGCGAGGAAGATCCCGGCCATCCACAGGAGCACCTTCAGTTCGCGGTTCACCGTCGGCCCTCCCGGCCGCAGCGGCCCAGGCGATCGAGGAGGGCGACGACTTCGTCATTGGTCAAACTCCACATGAGGCGTGCTCCGTCCCGGCGGGAACGCACCAGCCCGCCCCGGGAGAGCAGTCCCAGATGGCGCGAAACCACCGATGGATCCAAGCCCACGCTGGGGGCGATCTCGCACCCGCAGCGCTCTCCCCCGGCCAGAAGCTCCAGGATACGCAAGCGCACTGGGTGTGACAGCGCCTTGCCGACGTCGGTCAGCCACTCGGGTAGCCGCCAGTCCTTGCAATATTGCACAACACTGCATGTTAACGTGCCCCGGCCAGGCATCAACCTCGAACGCATGCGATGGAGGATCTTCGCCGCGTCAGGGTGAAGGATTCGCTCCAGTCGCTCCAGCTAACGCGGGTGACCCTGGATTGCGGCGTCGCATCTTGGCGGCCTGGATTGTAGCGGCGCATCTTGCATGCGACGGTGCAGCGCTGAACGTCGGAGCGCGCACCTACGCAGCCGTTGCCCCCCGGTATAGGCGCCACTACACTGCTCCTGGCATGAAGGGTCGTGAGAGAAAGCAGGAAGGCTTAACGATGTCCCTGCGTGCATTAGTGTGCCTTCCTGCGAACGGCATGTCTCGGGATTGTCCGTCCTGGAGGAGGTCGATGTGCAAGAGAACGCTGTTCTGAAGTCGCTGCTCGAACGTAAGTCGATCCGCCGCTACAAGCCCGATGTGCCCGGCGAAGACGTGATTGAGACGATCGTGCGCGCCGGCCGGCAGGCGCCGTTCGCCGCGCAGCTTGGAAGCGCCCTGCTTTCCCGGGAGAGGGAGCGCCATCCGTTCAAGGCACCGCTCTTGTTCACGATGCTGGTCGACGTGCACCGCCTGGAGCGGGTGATGGCTGCCCGCGGTTGGGCCAGGAAGAGCTGCGACCTCGCTACGCTTCTCTTCGGGATCCAGGACGCAGCCTACATGGCCCAGAACATGGTCACCGCCGCGGACGCGTTGGGGTTGGGAAGCTGCTTTCTGGGTATGCCTCCGTTCCGCGCCGCAGAGATCAAGAAGGAATACGCCCTTCCCGACAGGGTGTTCCCCCTGGTGCAGCTGGCCATGGGCTATCCGGCGGAGGACCCGCCGCCCCGCCCCCGCTATCCCCTGCCGTTCACCCTGTACGAGGGACGCTACCCCGAGGACGACCAGGCGTCGCTGGAAGCAGCCATGGCGGTCATGGATGAGGGTTACCTTGCCCAGGATTACTACCGAAAGGCCGGCGTCATGGTGAAGCTCGAAGGAAAGGCCGAGGAAACCCACCACTTCGGCAACTACAGCTGGACGGAGCACATGGGCCGCAAATGGGGGCAGTGGCTCACAGATCCCCAGGCCGTGCTGGAGCAGCTACGGGCCTGCGGCTTTGATCTGACGGGCGGGGCCGAACAAGCGCCCGAAGAGGAGCAGCCCCGCAGCTAACGCATCTCCCGCGACCGCCGCTCAGGCAGTGACCAGAAACGAAAGCACAAGGCATGGGGTGTGGGGCCGATACTGAGCTCAAATGTCCATGTTTCCCAACCCGGCACGCGCTCACTCACTACGCTCTAGTGCTAACTCCTGGAAGTAGTCCTTCTCTAGGCGAATGACGTCATCACAGGCATGTCGGAGAGCGTCGCTACGATTGGCGTCGAAGTAGGCATTTATGACATGCTTGCCGGCATCCTTCACCGCATGTACCAGCTCGACATAATCACCATCACTGCTGACAAGAACTGCCACGTCGTACTGGTCTCGGTACGCCATGGACACCATATCAACTGCGATTTTGACGTCGATGCCCTTCTCCTTGAGCCCTTGTTCGCGGCGCTTCAACCGTCCGGTGCGCACCTCAAAATATGGAAGCTCACGAAGCCGATTGAAGAAGCTCTGCTGCTTTCTGTATTTCTCGGGATCGACGCTCTGCTCTAACACTGCATTGTAGTAATAGGCTCGGTGTAACTCATAACCACGTGCAAGCTTCTCCGCAAGTTTACGGAAATCTACGCTTGCGTGGCCCAATAGTCCCTTCATCCCGTGATAGAGATTGCTTCCGTCAATGAAGATGGCAACCCTCTTCACGCAAGCCTCCTCTCACAAGAGAAGGGGGTTGGCCTGAGCCAACCCCCTCGTGTATATCTTCCGCCCTCGCCGTGGCGAGAACGGTGCGTATAGTCTACTAGTAGTCTAGTCGGTACGGGCTCAGTAGTCAATATCATCATTATAATGTTACACGCTTGCATAGAACAGTCAACCGACGCGTTATGAGTCATAGCTCGTGTAACAGCTTCACGTGTGCGGGTTATGCTCTAAGGTGCAGGCACAAGCTTTGGGCTCTGTGTGGTCAGGCGCTCACGCACGCGCTCGATGGGGATCTGCCACTCCGTCTGGGTGTTGTACAGCCTGAACCCAAGCTCGTGGTTGATCTTGAGCATGGCCGCGTTCATGTTCGCGTTCCCCGTACGCACGTACCTCGCCTCGGGGCGCCGAGCGATGATCTCCTCCAGCATCGCTGCTTTGATCCAGCGCCCGAGGCCGCGCCTTCGGAATTCGGGGAACACTGCGGTGGCCCACTGGTGGATCAACTGCGGCTCATGGCGGTTCCACCCCACCTCCGTGTACCCGGCGATCCTACCGCTCTCCTTGTGGCGCACGTACACCGTCCAGCGCTCCGTGCCGCGCTTTTGCATCGACTCCTCGAAGTCCCGGATCATCTCCGGCGTCACGTGCCAGTCCTCCATGTCCAGGTCGCCCC
>PXEP01000006.1 GCA_003566155.1 Candidatus Acetothermia bacterium
CCTCCGCTTCTCTTCCTTACATGTTTTGACTGTTTTTGTGGACGATGAGCGGTAACATCGCTGCTGAACAACCGGCGTAGATGGGAGGCGCAAAGGGGGCGGCATGAGGTGCGGTGTGCTTTTGTGTGTAGGAGTCTTGCTGGCGGTGGCGGGCGGAGCGTGCGGGCAAGTGTTCGGCCTGCCGGCGCTGGATCCAGAGCTAAGTTTCTGGACGCTGGAGACGGAGCACTTCCGCATCCACTTTCACCAGGGACTGGAGGGGGTGGCCCGGGAGGTGGCCGGCCTGGCCGAGGAGGCTTACGGAACTCTGCGGGAGGAGTTCGGCGGGGCGCCGGACAAACTGGACATCATGCTTGTGGACCCGTTTGATTTCTCCAACGGCTTTGCCAATCCCTTCTTCGACCATATCGGCGTGTTCGCCTTTCAGGGGAGGCTGTCTGATTGGTCCAACGTACGGCTCGACTCGTGGTGGGAGATGGTCGTCTTCCACGAGCTTGTCCACGCCATTGATCTAGACCGAACCAAGGGGATCTCTGAGGACGCCCGGCAGCTGCTGGGAAAGGTGATCCTTCCCAATATGTGGAAGCCGTGGTCGTTCATCGAGGGACTGGCGGTATACATGAAGTACAAGCACCTGGGAGAGTCCCGTCTGAACGATGCCCGTACCCGTGCCATGATCCGACATCTCGTACTCGACGGGCGGATCCCCGAGTTTCATGAGCTTGGCCAGTTCTACAACCGGACTGAGTGGCCTGCAGGGGGGCTTCTTATCTACAACTTCTCCGCTTGGTTCATGCTGTACATCGAGGAGGCGCACGGAGACGACGCCCTGCGGCGGATCAACGACGCCAACGCCGGGAGGCTGTCTAACCTGTTCGCTCCCGGAGGGATGACCGATTTCGACCTTGCCGTCCGGGAGGCACTCGATGTAGGGCTGGACGAGCTGTACGCGGGGTTCCGGGAGTGGCTGCGCGCGGAGTTCGCCGCGGAGGCCGAGAAGCTGGAGAAAGCTGGGGTCACCCGGGGGCTCCGACTCACGAGCTTTGGCTGGCACACAGCGGCGCCGGCCTGGTCGCCGAGCGGGGAGTGGATCGCCTACACGCATCGCGGAACGGCCCGCCAAGGACTGCGGATTGTGTGTCTGGAGGGGGACCGGGAGCGGGAACTTGTCTCCGGTGATATCTCCCATCCCGACTGGATGCCTGACGGACTAGGTCTCGTCTACGCTCGGCTTGACCATCACGGGCCGTACAACACTCTCAGCGACCTGTATATGTACGACCTGGATGAAGGCAAAGAGAAGCGGCTCACAAGCGGCGAGCGGGCGTACTTCGCACGTGTGTCTCCGGATGGCAGATATGTCTACTACGCCTGCGCGCTCGGGCGTGACGGGAGCACCGCCTTGCGCAGGTTGGAGCTGGATTCCCGTGAAATCACCACCGTGGCCGAGTTCCCCGGGGAGGCGGTGCATTCGTTTGCCTTGTGCCCTGATGGGGAGAGGATTGCACTTTCTCTCTTGCGACGGGGCGGTTACCAAGATCTCTACTTGGGGGACGCCGGGGGTGGAGCCTTTGTTCCCCTAACACAGGACCGAAACGAGGTTGCCGATCCGGTGTGGTCCGCAGACGGCAGGCACATCCTGTTCGCTTCTGACCCGGACAGGATCAGCAACATCTATGCCTACAGCCTTGCCGAGGAAACGTTCTACCAGGCAACATGGACGATGAGCTTTGCCGGGGCGCCGACGGTGTGCCCCCAAGGGGAGTACATGGCCTTTCTGGGCTACGGAAGCGAGGGGTACGACGTCTATCGGATGGGCCTGAGCCCCGATACCTGGCACGAGACGAGCTTCCTCTGGGAGGAGATTCCAGAGTGGCAAGGCTACCCGGACACGGATCATCAGTTGCGGCCGTACAGAGCCCTGGAACACCTGGGACCGGCATTCTGTCTGCCGGTGCCCGTCACTGGTGGGTTGGGACTGGCCCTTGCCGGGCAGGACCCGTTGGGCAAGCACTATTACGCCGGAATGATTGGCTGGGACTGGAAAGCCGGTCGGCCGGCTGCTGAGTTGAGCTACGTTGTCCGCGAGCGATTTCCTGTCCAGCTTGACCTGAATGCCGGTCGGTGGGGAAGCCGTGCTGGGGTTTCTCTGTCCCTTCCCGTGGAGCTCGGGGCAAGCTTGGAGAGGTGGGGCCATGTCGGTTTTTCCCTGGCGTCGACTGCGGGGGGCCCGGTCGAACGCACGCTCTCTTTGGGGGTTCGTCAGAGCGAATTCCTGCGGAGCGATCTTCTTGCTCAACAGGGGACGGTGTCCCTGCGGGGCGCGCTTACGATGTGGGAGCGCGAGCGAGAGCACTCCCTGGACTTGAGTCTGCAGCGAGCGCTCCGACTGCCGACGGAGGAACCTCACTGGCTGGCTGTCAGGCTGGAGGCTGGGTGGACCGATGCCGTGCGGCCGGAGGCGCAACTCCGGCTCGGGGGCACCGACGGGCGTTTTGCCCTGCGGGGTTTCTCCCGCGGCGTCCTGACCGGCCCACAGGCGCTTCGTGGAGCCGTCCTGTACGAGTTTCCTCTGCTTTCCATCGAGCGCAGCCTTGGGCACCGGCCGCTCTTTTTCGAGAGCCTCCGGGGTCGGGTAATGCTGGAGGCGGGGACGGCCGGGGACACGTTGCGGCTGGAGCAAGGAGCAGTGAGTTTGGCCATCGACCTATCTCTGTCAGCCGTGGTTGCGTACAACGTGCCGCTTTCGCTGACCGTCGGTGTAGCCCAGGGGGTGGGCGAACCGCGACCAACAGTCTACTTCTCGCTTCCCCTGGACATGCCCTTCTGACAAGTGACCAGGGGGCATTCCTTCTCCCTTCCATCGCGAGTTGTGGCGATTGAGCGAAGGTGCTATGCTGGTTTGAGAGCGAATGCATAGCGCTACTATGAGGGTGCAGCCAATCGGGCGGAGTGGCGATCAAAGGTCGCGCTTTCGGAGGGGGTGATGGGGCGGGCGACGTGTCTAACCTAGCGATGAGAGGATGCGCCTAGTGGCGACTGAGTGCTTTCCAAACAGGGACCATGCTCCCCCGAGCCCGCGATGCTATGGGTTGAGGAGCGTATCCTCTTGGAATGGGGACGGTTCCTTATGGGATGCTGCCAGACGCCACAAGGGTGAGCATTTCTTAAGGAGGAAATGATGAAGGAAGTTGCAAAGAAACACGTCTTGTGGGTTTCGATACTGCTTTTTGTTCTCGCTTCAGTTTCCGGGATAGGCCAAGTTGAGGAGGTACATCATCCCGATTTGGTGAACCCCGAACTCATTGCTGAGTCGGGCGTTGTGGCTGCTGCCCACCCACTGGCCAGCGAGGCCGGCCTCGAGATGCTCAAGAAGGGCGGCAATGCAGTCGATGCTGCCGTAG
>PXEP01000233.1 GCA_003566155.1 Candidatus Acetothermia bacterium
CGGCTCGCAAGGCGACATCGTCGAGTACCGCTGGGAGATGGGCGACGGACGCACGCGCTACGGTTCGACAGTGCAACACGCCTACACTCGGGAGGGCACCTACACCGTGCGCCTCACCGTGCGGGGAGCGGACGGCCGCACCGATAGCGCCACCACGCGTGTTACCGTTCGGGAGGAGCGCCTCCCCAACCTGACCGTGGAACGCCTGGAGTACCGCCCCACGGACCCGCAGGTCGGGGACACGATCACCTTCGAGATCACCATCGCCAACATCGGAAACGCAGATGCGGGGAGGTTCTACATACGCCTGGAAGGGGCGGAGGATTCCCGCTTGGGTTCGATAGACAGCCTGAGCGCCGGTTCTCGGCGTACGGGCACCATGAGCCTGCCGCTCACGCGAACCCCGGAGACGTTCACCGCGACTGTGGATCCATTCGATGACGTCCAGGAATCGGATACGACCAACAACCAGCGATCGGTCACCGTGCGGGCGGCAGCGGTGAACCAGCCCCCCGTGGCCCGGTTTACCTTCTCCCCGAGCGGGCCCGACGTAAACGAGTGGATCACGTTTGACGCCTCCGACTCCTACGACCCGGACGGCCGCATAGTAAGCTACAGCTGGAGGTTCGGCGACGGAGCCACCGCCAGCGGACGCACTGTACAGAAGCGCTATAGCTCCGAGGGGACATACACAGTCCGCCTCACAGTCACCGACAACGACGGGGCCACGGACACGACCAGCCGCACCGTCAGGGTGGAGCGGGACATAAGGCCGCCGACCGCCCGGTTCACCTTTAGTCCGACGAACCCCGATCCGGGGGAGTCCGTGTCCTTTGATGCCTCGGACTCAACGGCGCCCGACGGCTCGATCGTGGAGTACAGATGGGACTTCGGCGACGGCTCAAGCGGCTGGGGACGCACCACCAACCACAGCTACGCCTCCGAAGGGACCTTCACTGTGCGCCTCACGGTCACAGACGATCACGGCGGCACCGACAGCACGACCCGATCGATCGAGGTAGGAGAGGTACTGGAGCCCCTGCCGGGGATGCCCGATATCGACAGGCCCGGCATCTACGTGTGGGGGGACACCCGGAACCGCTGGAACATCACCGTGGTCGGCTCTTCAGAATGGGACGATCCGCGTCCGTTCGAGGTGATCCTCGAATCGCGGGGCACGTTCGGGGGACTCGCTGTTGCGCCATCCGGCGCACCCTCCGCCCAGCTTTCCGACCGCAACAGGAAGCTCGAGTGGACGGGCACGGTGCACGGAAGCTGGGTGAACCTGCGATTCACGACCTCGGGAGCTCAGAGAATGCGGATGACCCTGTACCTGGACTTGGACGGCGACGGAGAGGCCAAGCCGCAGACCGAGGAAGAAGCCACACGAATGGTGTTTCTGCGGGATCAAAAGGTGAACCCGCGGCACAATCCGCTTATGCTCCAGGCACCGGACGGGGCGCGAACCCTGCTTCCCGACCAGAACTGGCGCATGGGCAGAGGCACGTTGTCCACCTCGTGGTTCTTCTACAACATCGAAGACCTCGAGCGGTAAAGAAGTACACAATAGCTTCGTGCGCCGGAGGAGGGGGCCGACCTTCCTCCTCCGGCGCACGCTTTTCATCTTCCGATGCCGGCGCCAGGCTCGACCGAGCGCGCCGGCACACGTGCGCCCCGAAGCTCAAGATCCCCTCCCTCTGCCAGCAGCGCTCCGCCCCCGCTGCCCGTGCCCAAAGGCGCCCCCTCTCGGCAGGTTACCCGGCACGAGCGTACGGAATCCCTACCGTGGACCACGAGATGAGGGCGTGAAAGGGGCAAAGACGCTGACTCCTCGCCGGCAACCACATGCACTGCTCCAGGACCCAATCCGTATCAGGCGTACCTGTTGGCTGCCATTCCATGATCCCCGCGGGCGACTCTTCGGGGGTACGCCTCCCCACACGCAGAGCACCATCAGAAACCCAGCACCCCGTCGAGGGCACCCACCCTCAGCCCGTGGCTCGCCGGGCACCGATTGTTGAAGGAACCTCCTTGGCTCTGGGCTGGGCTCGGTTTCGGGGGATGCTGGACGCCTGCAGGCGACGGGAAGTGAACTGCCCCCTAAGCCCTCTGGCCGTTGCCGTACAACCTCCTTCCGACCAAAGCCTGGCGCCATAGGGCAGCACGTGCATAAAAGAAAGGCCCCGGGTTTCCCCGGGGCCTCTTTTCTTTCTTTCCCTAGGCGTCGGAGACAAGCTCCGACGCTACAGGTTTATCGGGTTCAGAACGTGAACGTCCAGCCCAAGGTCAGCTCGGTGTCCTCAACACCAAGCAGATCCACCCAGATGCTTGAGTTCAGGGAGAAGCCCTCGAACAGGCCGACGTCAAACCCACCGGCGAACTCGGTCAGGCCGAACAGACCCGGATTCTCGACGTTCTCCCAGATCAGGTCCACGTACACCAGATAGTCCTGGCCGCAGCACGCCGGACCACAGAACTCGAGTCCCAGCGTCTGATCGGTCCACGCTTCTTCCTCGAGCCAGTCTACCCAGCCAAGGTTCATCTCGTAGCTGAACGAATCGCACGTGTCCAGCTCGCAGGTGATCTTGAACCCGGTGAAGGAGATGTCAAACAGCCCGTCGCTATCCAGGAAGAACTCGACACAAACGCCCACCGGGCCGTCGAAGTCCCAATCGAGAGAAACATCCTTGTAGTCGACGCCGTAGGTAATGCCCACGTCCAGCGTCCAGTAGTCAAAGATGGTCAGGAAGTCAGCGAAGGTGAACGTCATATACTGGAAGCCGAGCTTGTCGAAGTAGAACTCGAAGTCGTAGGTGACGCCGCAGCACAGGGGCAGGCCGGTGCCGGTGAAGGTCAGGTGGTTAAACATGATCCCTTCACACTCGTCGTAGAAACCGAACGTTAGGTTGTAGTTGTCTACCGCTAGCCCGAAGTCGTACTCCATAATCGCTGAGGGAGTCTGTGCTTCCGGATCGACGATCTCGTGCGAAATGTCAACGCTGAACAGCAGCCCCAGGAAGCTCATGGACGCCCCAAGGTCCATGTCCAAGTATGCGGGGATCGTCGGGTCGAAGTTCATCGTTCCGCTGACATCCAGAAGCCCGAGATCGCCGCTCAGGGTGAATCCCTGGGTCACAAAGCCGTCGTCACCCGTAAACACCGATGTGCTGGAGATCGTCCACATGTCCAGCTCGTAGTTCAGCACGAGTGTCGTCTCGGAAAGCCCAACGTCCGGAAGGATTTCCAACGTAGCATCCCAGCTGCCCGAAATCGAGAACCCAAATCCTGCCGCTCCAAATACCAACAAACTTGCACAAATCGCGAGAGCCCGCTTCATGCGCTAACCTCCTTTAAGGTCATTGCTTTGTTGTGCTTCATTTCTTGTTACGGTACCGCAAG
>PXEP01000048.1 GCA_003566155.1 Candidatus Acetothermia bacterium
ATCGAGGCCTTGTTCATCCCCGACTTCCCCAAGCCGGCTCCGCTGGAGAAGGGAGTGTTCTACGAGGTGCTGTCCTGGGCCGAGGGAAGGGGCTACGTACGGTCCCGACTGGAGTTCGACGAAGTCGTGGTTCTCCCTGTTAGATGATCGAAGTAGAGAGCCTAAGCCTCGCCTACGGTCGTGGCCGGAGGGAGATCATGACCTTGGACGACATCTCTTTCTCGGTGGAGGAAGGAGAACTCGTATCGCTGGTCGGCCCATCCGGTTGCGGAAAGAGTACGCTTCTGTTCGCCTTGGACGGGCTCATCAAACCCACAACCGGCCACATCCGTATCGACGGGGAGGAAGTCCATGGGATCAGGCGCGACGTAGCGCTCATCCTGCAGGATGCCGGACTTCTGCCCTGGAAAACCGTGCGGGACAATGCTGAACTAGGATTGCGGATCCAGGGTCTTAAGGATGATGCAACCCAAACCCTGGCAACGCTGGGGCTTGAGGGCTTCGAGTCCCGCTATCCTGGGGAGCTTTCCGAAGGGATGAAGCGCCGGGTGGGGATCGCCCGCGCCCTCGCCCTGCATCCTCGGGTACTCCTCATGGACGAACCGATGGCCAACCTGGACTCCCTCACCCGAGAGAAGATTCAGAACCTAATGCTAAAACAATGGAAGGAACGGGGGTTCACCGGGGTGCTGGTGACGCACGACATCGAAGAGGCCGTGTTGCTTGGCCAACGCGTGCTCGTCTTCTCCCCCCGCCCGGCCGTTCTGTCCGAAGTGTTGGCCAATCCAGAGGCGGGAATGGCTGAATACCGAGGAAGCGAGAAGTTCTCGGAACGGGTGCGTTATCTCAGAGACAAACTGCAGGAGGAGGAGGAATGAGGTACATAGCGCGTTACGGCCTGGCGTTTGTCCTCCTGCTCGGGGTATGGTGGTTGGCCTCATGGATACTGTTTCTGGTTCACGAGAGGCAGGTGCTGCCTACGCCGTGGATGACCTTCCAGGTTGGAGCCCAGAACATCCGACTTCTGGCCACGGCATTCGGGAACTCCGCATGGAGGTTCCTCCTGTCGCTATGTATCGCTTTCTCCATCGGCCTGCCTCTAGGACTGGTGGTGGGGTTCCAGCGGAAGCTGTACGAGTACTTCTCCCCCTTGGTCCATTTAACCTACCCGATCCCTCCGGTGGCCTTGCTCATGTTCCTCTATCTGGCGTTCGGCATTGGGGAAACGGTGAAAGTACTTGTGGTAGTGGTGGCCCTGTTTTTCCAGGTGCTGGTGGCGGCACAGGGGGCGGCTCGCCAGATCCCTCAGTCGTACATCACCTCCGTGCGGTCTGCCGGGGCAAACACCTGGCAGCTCTACCGCCACGTGGTGTTCCCAGCCACCCTGCCCAGCGTGTTCACTGCCGCCCGGGTATCGGTGGGACTGGGCATCACCATGGTGTACATCGCCGAGAACGAACTCGGGCTAGTGGCAGGCCCTGAGAGCGGACTGGGGCGCCTGATCGACCATTTCGCCTTCCGCCCCGATCTGGCAATGGCCGGCGTGGTAGGGCTGGCGTTGCTCGGCCTCACCTTCTACAGTGGGCTCGATCTTCTGGATCGCTGGCTGTGCCGCTGGCGTCACCTGGAGGGCCATGGCGAAGGTTGACCGCGCGGTGTTCGTGTACAACGCGAACAAGCCCCACGCTCGGGCGGTTGCCCAGCGTGGAGCAGCGTGGTGTCGTGAGAACCACATCACCCCCAGGGTAACCTCTCGACGCCAGTTCCACTGCCGGGAGGGAGACCTGGCGGTGGCGATCGGCGGAGATGGCACGCTGCTTCGGGTGGCATCCGTACTGTACCCAGCACGTGTTCCGATACTCGGGGTACACATGGGCTCACTGGGTTTTCTCTCCTCCTGTACCGCAGACTGTCTCCCGGAGGTCCTGACGCAGTATATGAACGGCGACGCCGGGCTGGAAGAACGCACGCGGCTGGCCGCCAACTGGGAGAAAAACGAACACACTGCCCTGAATGATGTCGCGCTCCTTGGAGCAAATCGAGGCAAGCTAGCTAAGCTGGACCTGTGGTGTGATGGCGAGCCCGTAGCGGCGCTCACAGGGGACGGCCTGGTCGCCGCCACCCCCACCGGCGCATCAGCCTACGCACTGGCATGTGGCGGACCGGTGGTATCTCCCTATCTCCGGGGGTTGCTGTTGGTTCCTGTAGCCCCACACCGCCTGGGCGCGCGGCCCCTGGTGCTGCCCGACTCCGCGACGGTCACCGTGCGTACGCACTACCCGGTGCACATAATGCTGGATGGAGACACGATCGGGGAGCTGAAACCAGGGGAAGAGCTCACGCTGTGGGCGGCATCAGCAACGACGCTCCTGGTGAAGCCGACCGGTGAACCATCGACATTCCATAGGCTGCACGAGAAACTGGGCTGGCCACCGGGGCCGGCCACGAAAGGGGAACAATGAACGTAGAGGGCTTGCTGGACAAGGCATTGGCCTACGACGGCGTGGACGATCTTGAAGTCCTGGCCATGCGCACACGCGAGGAACTCACGCGGTTCACCGACTGCCAGATCCACCAGAACGTTGCTTCGGATGAAGTGCGACTGTACCTGCGCGCGTGGGTTGACGGGAAGATCGGCGTCGCCGAGACAAACGACGCCACCGAGGACGGAATCGTTCGCGCGGCACAAGTGGCCGAACGCTTGGCCCGCGGCCAGACCAAACGTGCCGACTACGCACCTCCTGCCCCCGACCAAGCGCCGGAAGTTGCCGCCTGGGACCAAGACACCTGGGATGCCGCACCTTCCTTGCGCGCTGAGCTGGTGGGCAGGGTGGTCAAGGGCGCGAAGGATGCCGGGGTCAACAGTTCCGGTTCTCTGAGCACCGGCGGAGGAGAGATATGGGTGGCCAGCACCACCGGCATCAGAGCCCACACCAGGTCAACCCGGGCACTGTTTGTGAACGTCGTGACAGGAAACAACGGCGGCTCAGGCTACTCCGAGTTCAGCTCCGTGCGCTTGTCCGACTTCCAGCCGGAAGATGTGGCCCAGCAGGCGCTGGACAAGGCGCTTCAGACCGAGGAACGCCAGCGCCTCGAGCCGGGGGAATACACAGTGGTGTTAGAGGAACCGGCCGTGGCCACCGTCCTGGGGATGCTTAGCTTCATGGGGTTCTCTGCGCGGGCGCTGCTCGAGCGGCGCAGTTTCATGGAAGGCAGGCTGGGACAGAAGCTGGTTTCCGACTTGGTCACCGTGTACGACGATTCGCTCAACCCCCACGGCCTTCCCCGCCCGTTTGACTTCGAGGGCGTACCCACGCAAAAGGTCTACTTCTTCCGTCACGGCGTCGC
>PXEP01000139.1 GCA_003566155.1 Candidatus Acetothermia bacterium
GGCGCAGGCGCGGAGGGAAAGGCCGCCCCACGCCGCCCTGGGGGAAGGAGGCCCGCTGACGTCGAAAGGAGGACCGCCGGGGCTCTGTGAGAGTTATTTGCCATCATCTGTAGCACCGTCTTCAAGCCGCTCCACGCGCGCTTTCAGCGCCTCGATCTCTTCCTCGACCGCCGTCCATAGGTCGCGGTCTTCCACCCCCACGTGGTGTTTGTTCTGGCTTCGGAGACTCTGCCACGCTTCCTTAATCTTGCCCATTATCGCCCCTCAAGTCCGCCAGTCGCTCCATGAGGTTTTCGATGTGCTGCTCCCGCTCACGGCGTTCTTGTGTATCCAACTCGTGCTCGCGCTCGCGAAGTTCGGCGCGCAACACCGCGATCTCCTGCGCTACGCGGGCCAGCTCCCATATTGTGCCGGTATCCCACTCGCGCACTTGCGTTCCGTCCGGCATGGTGGTGGTAACGCAGCCTGACAGGAGCATCAGTAGCGCCGTCACGATCACCGCCAGTCGCCAATGTCTATCATATGGTTTCATGGTCGCGTCCTTTCAACAAGGCCGCCCCCGGCGCGCAGAGGAGGGACGCGCCGAGGGCGTGGGGGGAAACACCCGGATGGGCGGGTGAGATGGAAAATTGGCCGCCCGAGGAGACCTACTGCGGCGTCGTGCGCCGGGTCAGACTCGGGGATAGGGCGGCCTGAGAGACCTACTGCATAGCCCCGCATCGGAGCCGTGTAACTTTGCATGGCGTGACCTCCTCTGGCTCCTATTGTACCACACCGGCTCACATCATCGCTAGCGCCAACAGCGCCCAGAACAGCAGCTTGTCTTCGTCCATTGCGTTTACCGCTGAGTGGCGCAGGAAATCAGCGGGGAGCAAATTATGGATCATTGGTCTCTACCTCTTTTTTTTCCACTGCGCCCATAGTTCAGTGCTCGTCGCCACGCCTGGCATCCACGAGGGCGTATCCTTGTCCATCAGGTGATATACGTAGAGGCGCTCGATTCGTCTTATATCGTATCCGGCATCCAGTAGACGCCGGCAGAAGCCCTGGTCCACGCCGAACAATTCCCCAGTCTCTGGGAATCCGCCACACGCGCGCCATGCCGCGCGCGATACCAGCATAAATAGCCCGGACACCAGGCAATTAACCGGCGTAGACACGCCAGGGTCATCGTCGCGCCGTACGTCCCAGACCCGGCGCGCGAACGCCTGGTGCTCCTTGATCCGCGCGCTCGATTGCTGTAGAGATCGCGGCATTCTGGGGTGTATCTGTGGGCGGCCGGGCGCGAGGCTCGCAGACGCCCACGGCACAAACATACCAGCTTCTGGATGCAGCGCTATCGCGGCTAGGCACACGGCATACCAATTAGGGTGGTGCCTAATAAACACGTCGTCGTCCAAATATAACACCCAATCCTGGCGCGACTCCTCCATGATCCGGTTATATTCACGCCCTAGATCGGCGTCAGGTTCAAAAGGTATACGGATATCTATTTGCATAGCGCTCGCTTCCGGGCGGGACGGTGTACGTCGAACTTGAAGTAATACCGATTCGAGCGCGCGCGCGCGATCTTTTTGCCCGAGATCATGACCTCCTCGCGCGGTGCTAGGTCTATACTTAGCCCGTATCGCCAGAGCACGTAGCGTAGCGCTATCTGGTCACGCCACGTCTCGCGCACTAGAAATTCGGCACACCATAGTGAGCCTATATACCAGGATGTCCACGTGTCGCGCCGGTAAATAGTGCCCAGCTCGCAGAGATGGCCTATTCGTTCAGGCGCGCCCACCGCGCGATAAGCCTGCTCCTGGGCGTCGAGCTTATCTGCCATGCCTTTTACTTTCAGGTAGTCACGATTATGGCGCTTGCACGCGCGGATCTCGGCGTACACGTCGTGATACGCGGCGCCCGGATGAGTCATACTCAGGAATTCAGTGTCAGTACAAAACTCCTGTTCGAACTCATCCAATGGCCTGATTACAGTCCGATTCGCGTCTATATATATAGACGCGTCATGCGGCGGCAACCAGTTTGCTGGCTGGTGCTTAATTATCTTCGAGATCGCGACCGGAGGTAGTCCCGGGAACCACGACTGGTCCAGGAATACCGCGCGCCATCCATCGGGCACAGCCTCCGGCGTATCAGTGAAGCAGATAGCGTCCCAGTCGTCACGATACCTGTCCGGTATCGGCGCCAGCGTATCATAGCCGTCGAATAGTGCGGTGTATATGATTTTATGGGCAGTCATTACGCTTACGACACCAGCGCGGTCACGAGCGCGGACAACAGGATCCCGCACGCCGTGCTCAGTATCGTGATCACAGTGACGGCCCATTGCGGCGCACGTTGGCCTAGTCCGTGTATGTGTTGCTCGATCCTGTCCATACGCTCCTCCAGTTTGTCTATGCGCTGTGCGACATGCCGTATCTCGGTATCACGCCGTGATCCGTTGCTCTGATGTTCATCGTTCATGGGCGCCCCGTTAGCCGTAGGTTAGGTCGTCTGGGACCTGTAGTTCAGTGAAAATTCGCAAGAATTCCGGATTTGTTCTTCGCGAATTGCCGGGCGCTATGGAGTTGCCGACATCATCAGATACAGGATCAAAGGGTATGTCGCTAGGTAAATTTTCTAACGTAGCACTGTAATCATAATCCTCTTCAAAATCCAGGCCATATAATTCGTTACCTGGCAGTAGATAATCATCGTCGACACTAAACTCATTCTCGTATTGGTCTATCAGATCGGGGTCTAATGTTTCGTTATCTGTATTATTATCATCAGCCCCCCATTTAATCCAATGGTTTCTATAATTACCCGTTACGTGTGACATAGAATCAGATAATACTCGTTTTGTTGTTTTTATATTCCCCCGCGCAGTCCATCTTCCGCCAGTGAATGCCCACACCCTCAGCATCCACCCTAACATGCCGCTATCATGGGCGTCCTCAAAGTGCTCTCTAGGCGTGTCGGTGTACATTTTGCTCCAAGCTTCCTCAGCGGTGTCTTGCCATGTTTCGTCTTCCCGAAATGAAATCTTTCTTTCTGTTTCTTCATATACAATTTCATCAAATGGGATTTGCGTATAACACATGTTACGTAATTCGTCAAATACATTTTGGAGCTGAACCCAAACATCCCTATTGCTTATCTTATCCAGTGGAATCCATTCGTCCGGTCCCGGAGTGATACTTAGCAACTCTTCTACGTCTTCATACATAACTTCGTCAAGTTCACCAACTAAAGGGCTATATGAAGACGTGTCCTTTACATAGACTCGATTACTAAGCACAATCAAGAGATTAGGTATAGAGTCTCTCAAGGTGATCGCATACGACTTTGCCGTAATACC
>PXEP01000228.1 GCA_003566155.1 Candidatus Acetothermia bacterium
CCCGCGCTCACAGAGCGCGAACAGTTCCGCTTTCAACGGTTTGGGGTGGATTACGAGCTGGAGTGTGCCATAACCCCCGGGATGCCATCGTTCATCTACACGCGCCCTCAGCTCAAGGACTTTACGGAGAAGACGATCCGCTGGCCGGGACACTATCAAGGCATCGATGTCCTAAAGGAGTGCGGCTTGCTGGAGCTGGAACCCGTTGAACTCGACGGCACCCAGGTCGTCCCGCGGGAGCTCTTGCTGCACGTATTGCAGCCGCGGCTACAGCCCAGCGAGGGCGACGCGGACGTGTGCGTGATGTGGAACACCGCGCAGGGAACCCTGAAGGGGAACCCGGCACGGATCGACTACTACATGTGGGACGAGGCGGACCGCGATACGGGCATCTCCTCTATGGCTCGGGTGACTGGATTCGCCACGGCTATCGGGGCATGGATGGTGGGACGTGGGGACATCACGACTCCGGGGATAGTGCCGCCCGAAGATGCGATTACTGGGGACCTGTATGACGCGTTTATGAAAGAGCTAGAGGGAAGGAACATACGAGTGCAGGAAGAAATCGCTGCTCGGTGAAGCCAGGACCGCGCAGACGGCCGGGATCAGCAAAGGAGGTACGAAGATGTTGCGCCATCTGGCCACGTTGGCGGACTGGAACTCCCAAGATATTTGGGAAACTCTGGAACTGGCCGCCCATCTAAAGCGGGAACACCGCGCCGGGATCTCCCATCAACCGGTGCTTGAAGGAATGACCTTGGGGATGGTGTTTCAGAAACCCTCGCTCAGGACAAGGGTTTCTTTCGAAGTGGGGATGAACCAACTGGGCGGCAGAGCCCTATACATAGGACCGGACGAAATAAAGCTGGGTCAGCGGGAAACGACCGAGGACATCGCCATCGTACTGTCCCGCTATGTAGACGGGATTATGGCCCGGGTGTTCGGTCATGAAGTCATTGAGGAACTGGCTCGTCACGCTACCGTACCGGTGATAAACGGCCTGTCCGATCTTTATCATCCCTGCCAAGCACTAGGCGATATGCTTACGATATGGGAAAAGAGGCGTACGCTTGAAGGCCTGGCCCTGACGTTTGTCGGTGACGGGAACAATGTAGCCCACTCGCTCATCATTGCCTGTGCCAAGCTAGGGCTCTCGTTCCGCATTGCTTGTCCGCGTGGGCATGAGCCGGACGGCAAGGTCGTTGCCTACGCCCAGAAGGAAGGCGGGCAGGTGGAGATCATGCACAACGTGCGCGAAGCCGCCCAAGGAGCTGATGTCCTGTACACCGACGTCTGGACCAGCATGGGACAGGAGAACGAGGCCACAGAAAGGGACAACGTGTTCCAAGGGTTCACCGTGGACGAACCACTTCTCAGCACCGCCAATGACGGGTGCATCCTACTGCATTGCCTGCCAGCCCATTACGGTGAGGAGCTCACCTATGAAGCCTCTCGCCACCAGGCTTCGGCCATTTTCGACCAAGCGGAGAATCGCCTGCACGCGCAAAAGGCAGCGTTGGTCAGATTGTTGGGCTAGGAGGAGGAGATGCCGATCGAGCGAGAAGCTGTCTGCGGCAGCGAGGAAAGGTCCGACGCATTGGTCCGTGTTCGCCCTGCAGATGAACTGCAGGTCACGGTCCACTCGAAGTCGGGACCGATGTACGAGGACAGGATCGCGCAGGTCACTCGGGAGTGCGTGAATCGTCTTGGGTTTTCGGGCGCGCACATCGAGGTACGCGAGTTCGGAGCCTACGACCACGTGATCGCCGCGCGGGTAGAGGGCGCTCTGTGGCGTGCTGAAGGCGGCGGTGAAGAATTTCATCGGCCCCTCACCTTGCAGGTGTCCCGCACGGCCACCTCACGGGATCGTTTTCGTCGTTCCCGACTCTATGCTCCAGGAAACAGCGCCCGAACCCTAGCGTTCGCCGATGCGTTCGGCCCGGACTGTCTGCTGCTTGATCTGGAAGATGCAGTGCCGACCGGGGAGAAGGACGGGGCCCGCTTCCTTGTCCGCCGCGTGCTTTCGGCGCTGGACTTCGGCGAGACTGAGCTGTGGGTACGTATCAATCCTCTAGAGAGGAGCGGCCACGACGACCTGCGGATAGTCTTGGGAGGACGGCCTCACGGCATATGTCTTCCCAAGGCGGAGTCTGCTGTACAGGTGACTGAACTCGCCGGGCGATTGTATGAGATGGAAGGGCGGTACGGGTTACCGTGGCGGGTGTGGATCATGCCTATCATCGAATCTCCCAAGGGTGTGTTTGCAGCGCCGGACATCGCTAGGGCATCCGAGCGTGTGGTCTGTCTGGCCTTTGGGGCCGAGGATTACACCCGCGAGGTGGGGTGCAGCCGAGACCGAGACGCGCTCCTTTGGCCACGAGCACAAGTGGTGTCGGCAGCAAAGGCGGCGGGCATCCAAGCTTCGGACTCGGTGTTCGCCGATGTAGAGGACGAACACGGATTGGTGGAGGACACAGCGCATGCGGCAGCGCTCGGGTTCGACGGAAAAGGGGTGATCCACCCTTTGCAGATCGATGCAGTGCACCAAGCTCTGGCACCATCAGCAGAGCAAGTACGCTGGGCACATGGAGTGGTGTCGGCAGCGGAGGAGGCCGAACGAAAAGGCACGGGTGCGGTGACCTATCAAGGTAGCATGGTTGACCGGCCTGTCTTGCTGCGTGCTCGCCGCATCCTTGAGGTCGCCCGGAAGCTCGGTATGGAGGTGGAGAATGCCAGTTAACGCTGCAGGCCGCAATATTCCAGATGAGATCGCCGGCCGGCCCATCGTTCCCTATCAGGGTGCCTTCGCCACCACGCCCAGCGGGCGACGGGTGGGCGGCCCACGCAAAACCATTCGCCCCGGGCAAAGCAAATCCACGGCCAGTCTGGAGGAGGCGATCCGCAAAGCGGGAGTGGAAAGCGGGATGACGCTGTCATTTCATCACGCGTTCCGAAATGGCGATCTGCTAGTCTGCCAAGTGGTCGATGCTTGCGCCCGCCTGGGGATCCGCGACCTGCGACTGTTCCCCACCGCGTTGTTCCCTTGCCACGAGCCGCTGCTTGAGCACGTGAAAAGCGGAGTTGTCAATCGTATCGAAGGCTCCTTAAACGGTCCGCTGGGTGCTTATGCCTCCCGCGGAGGGGGATTCACTGAGCCGCCGGTGCTTCGCTCCCACGGGGGACGGTGGCGTGCTATCGCCAGCGGCGACGTGCACGTGGACGTAGCCTTTGTAGCTGCCTCCTGCGCTGATTCCTACGGGAACGCCACCGGCATTCAGGGGCCCAACGCCTGCGGCCCGATCGGCTTCTCTGCCATCGATGCCCAATGTGCTGATCATGTGGTGGTCGCGACCGACCACTTAGCCACTTACCCGGCGCTTCCGCCGGAGATAGAACAAGGTTATGTGGATCAAGTGGTGGCCCTCGACAGAGTGGGTGATCCAGCGGGTATTGTAACCGGAACCCTACGGATACCCCGCTCACCGACCCAACTTCGCATCGCCCAGCTGGCGGTGGATGCGGTCAAAGGGGCAGGCCTGGTCAAGGACGGCATGAGCTTTCAGGCAGGAGCCGGGGGCGTCTCGCTTGCCGCCACGGACTTCCTTGCCCGGGACATGGCCCGCCGCGGAGTGCATGGCTCGTTTGCTATCGGCGGAACGACGCGCTTTTTGGTCAACATGCTTCGGGAAGGTTTGATCGGGGCTATCCTAAACGGGCAGGCATTCGATACGGAGGCCGTGGACTCGCTTCGGACGAACCCACAACATCACCCCATCACTCCTGGATTCTATGCCGACTACGATTCGCTTGGCTGCGCGACCTATATGCTCGACTTCGCCTTCTTGGGAGGGACGGAGGTTGACCTTGCGTTCAACGTGAACGTGAACACGCACTCCGACGGACAACTCCTGCACGGCATCGGGGGTCACCAAGATGTGGCTGCCGGGGCTGGGGTGACCGTGATCACCATACCCACGCTGCGGGGCAGGATCCCTACCATTCGCGAGCAGGTGACCACGGTCAGTACGCCCGGAGAGGTGGTAGATCTGGTGGTTACAGAGCGCGGAGTAGCTGTCAACCCAACCAGACCTGATCTGGCCGACGATCTGCGGCGGGCGGGGGTACCCGTGTGTACGCTGGAAGAGTTGCGCGCTGGATCCGAACGCCTGGTGGGGCAGGCCAAGCACCCTGCGCTCGGAGAGGAAGTCGTGGCCGTCATTCAGTGGCGGGACGGGACAGTGCTAGATGTCGTAAGGAAAGTGGAGGGATGGACATGAGAGATGACATTCGTAAGGTGTTTCCGGAGGTAGACTGGATCCAAGACAGTTCCCTGCAAAACAGCGTACTGGCGGCCTACGAGCGTGCGCTGCGAAAGGGGGGATGGAAGCCGCAGGACATGACGCGGATTCCTTTCACGCTGCTCAAGGAGTCCGGGCTCACTTACGCTGACCACGTGCATGCCGTGACCAGGATCGCCCGCGATGTCTATCACACATTCCAGGAGACGTTGGGAGGAAAGGTCGCGCTAGACCATGACATACTCGTCGCCGGTGCCCTCCTCCATGATGTAGGTAAGCTAATGGAGATAGAAGAACGGGACGGCCGGTTCCAGAAGTCGGCGGAGGGCAAAGTTGTACGTCACCCGTTCTCCGGAGCGGCGATTGCCTACACGGAGGGGTTGCCTCCCGAAGTGGTGCACATCATCGGCGGGCATTCCCATGAGGGTGGGCACGCTCCACGCACGGCGGAAGGGGCTGTCGTTCACCACGCTGACTTCATCTGCTTTGACACCGTACCGGCGTGAAGGCCAGCCAGCTTCTTACTAGGGAGGAATGAGACCATGCCCCTTACGTTTGCGGAGAAGGTATTAGCTAAGAAGGCGGGCCTGGATGCTGTTTCCCCGGGACAGATTGTCGAAGTCGAACCGGATCTGGGGATGTCCCATGACAACACGGCTGCCATCGCCAAGACCTTCCAGGGGATTGGGGTCAACAGAGTGGTCGATCCAGAGCGGTTCGTCGTCATACTCGACCACGTCGTCCCTGCTGCTCAAGTGGAACACGCACAGAACCACCTTGATGCCAGAGAGTTCGCACGCAAACATGGAATGCGCCTGTTCGACGTTGGGCGTGGGGTCTGTCACCAAGTGGTGGTCGAGGAAGGACTGGCCAAGCCTGGAGACCTTGTACTGGGCTCCGACTCTCACACAACCACCTACGGTGGGGTGGGAGCGTTCGCCGCCGGGGTCGGGCGCACGGAGATGGCTGCCCTGTGGGCGAGCGGACGGCTGTGGCTCAAGGTGCCGGCCAGTTTACAGCTTGTGTTCGATGGGGAGCTTGGTCCCCGGGTGACCGCAAAGGACGTTGCGCTCAACGTCATCGGATCGCTGGGCGCCGACGGTGCGCTCTACATGTCGGTGGAGTTCTCCGGCCCTGGGGTGGAACGGATGAGCGTTTCCGATAGGCTCGTGTTGGCCAACATGGCTGCCGAGATGGGAGCCAAGAACGGATACGTCGCTCCGGACAAGACAACGCTCTCTTACTTGGCCGACCGCGTGCAGGGCGAGATCAACCCGATATATCCGGATCAGGACGCCGACTACGAAGCCCGGCATCGGTACAACCTTACTGAACTAGCGCCGCAGGTGGCCTGTCCGTCCCAGGTGGACAACACCGTGCCGGTAGGAGAAGTGGCGGGAACGAAGGTGGACCAAGTGCTGCTTGGAACATGTACCAATGGACGCCTGGAGGACCTGGAATTGGCGACGGAGGTCATGGCCGGCCGACCACTCGCCGATGGCGTCCGTATGCTCGTACTGCCCGCTTCGCGGGAAGTGTGGGTCCAAGCGGCCGAGAGAGGTCTGTTGGCGCAATTTGCGCAGGCCGGGGCGATGGTCCTGAATCCAGGTTGTGGTCCATGCTTGGGAGCGCATCAAGGGGTACTCGCCCCAGGTGAGGTCTGTCTGTCCACCGCCAATCGTAACTTCAAGGGCCGTATGGGTTCCAAGGAAGCAGGAGTGTACCTTGCCTCTCCAGCCACCGTTGCGGCGTCGGCAGTTACCGGCGTAATCACCGATCCCCGAGAGGTATAATCGAACTGCAGACTGGACTGTCCTGGAACCTAGAAACGGACGGTCCAGTCTGTCTTGAACTCCCAGGCCCAGTCGTCGTCTTCCGCCGAGCGAACACTGAGCGTGTTACGAACACGTACCCGTGGCGCAATAGGGAACTCCAACACCATGCGCGTCATGCCCCAACCAAACAGTTCTTCTCTGTCTTCGCTGAAGTACGTGGCCAGTTGCCAGCGACCTGGGGCTCCGCAGCATGGAGTGACGGGACCGGAAAGCATCCAGAATTCGAAGTACTCGCCGAAACCTGTCACCGATGCGTTCTTGTCCGGGATCAACGAAGTTGCCGTCCGAAACTGAATGCCTCGTTCGAGTGTGAGGCGGATATCGTACCCATAGAACAACACGTCGCTGAGACGCAACCCTCCCTGCTCGGAGTCCTCCGCACCGATCTCGAACAACCCTCGTACGCAGCACTCCCAAGTAGACCGCAGCTTCAGGCTGGGCACCACCGTCTTTGCGTCTACCGCGAATGTGGTTTCCACGTCGGCGTATAGTTGGAGCCAATCCGTATCAAAGAACGGCAACCTCAGGTCGCGGGCCACAACCCGAAAATGATCGAACCCGGTCTTGGTGAGTCTCAGTTGCGTTTCGACGGGGAAGTTGCACAGTTCGCAGTACCAACGTACGCTCACCAGTTGGTAGTCAAACGCAAACCCTAGACCGGAAAACCGTGTAGTGCTTGTGAAGGGGTTTCCATTCAGTGATCCTCGAGCGACCAGCTGGCTGTACGAGGCGTCCTCTTCGTCGGTGAGGAAGAATGTATGCGTGAAAGAAGTCTCAAAGGCTGTAAACTGAGTTATATTACGCAGATACTCGAACTCGGGAACTCGAGGATCGAACAATACTGTGCCTCGCGCCATAACTTCTCCCAGCGGTACCCTTGACTCCAGTGTCAGCCTGTTGAATTCGAAGTCTGAGATGTTGCCGCGGATGCGGAAGCTGTAATTGCCCAGTCGATAGTCCACAAATGCATACGTATCGAACCTGTCTACACCACCGGAATCCTCGCGGAACGTCAGCTCGGCGTTCCAGGTTCCCGAGTATGTGCCCCGCTGGTTAGGACCGCCCCCCACGGCTCCGTAGACCTCGATGTCCACTGTGGCGATCCCTGCATTTCCGAACATGTCGGTGACCATGTAGTGCACTCTGTCCGAGCCGGTAAAACCGGATTCGGGCAAGTAGGAGAGCTGCACATACGCCGTGTGGGGAGCCGCGTATTGCACATCATCAATGTCTCCTCGCAGCGTTCCGTTCTGTGGTGGCTCGAGAATAGTGAACTCAAGTGGGTATGCGTCCAAAGCAGCCGCATCCAGATCCGGGTGAGTGGCCCGCAGCAAGAACTGCACGGGTGTGCCCTCTGTGGTTCCGATTTCCTTGTACTCTGCCTCAGGAGGGCTGTTGGAGAAGCTTTCCAACCCTCCCGCCGTGCTGGGAATTGCCATTGCCAGCACCCCTACCGCAACAACAGACGCGATTTTGATGAGCATGCCGCCGGTACACTCCTTGTGTGCCATTTGAATCAGCATGCCTCAGTGTTCGGGAGTGCGTCAGCGAAGCCTGTTTCCCCCACCACGGCACCTTGTCCGTGATGTGGATCACGCTACAAAATACTAGAGCACCCCGGGGTGCGGATTACGCCCGGGGTGCTTCACGATCCCTGGTTGGGCCTGACTACGGAACTAGGCTGATCCTCTCATGATAGAATGACCGGCCTCCCATGGAGATCCATACGGAGTACTCTCCCGGTTCCAGCCCGCTTGTGTCCAGGCGAAACTCGAAGTTGCTCGTACCTGGCTCGCGCTGACCCCGAATGGCGATTTGCTCTCGTACAGGATCGACCAACGTTCCCGCACCACCTACCGCCGGATCAACCCTGGTCAGCGTAGCCCGGGGCAGACAGTCCTCCTCCCAGCAGGGCTCAGGAGCCTGGGCGGAGTACACTAGCACTGCTCCTGCAGTGACTTCGCGGGGCAGTCTGCCGGCCACTTGTCGTATCAGTGTCTCCTCGTTGATAGCACCCGGTGTACCGATGATGCAGTTGTATTCGGCATCAACTCCGGTCGTGATGATACGATGGTTTCCTTTCCAGTTATCATCGACATCCGGGCCCAAAGGATCGATTCGCTCCATGGTGCCCAGCTCGTGACCTCCGTCGGTACCGTAACCCGCGGCCCAGCCCGTGCGGTCCGGATTGTCGACGTTTGCCGTGTCCATGAGGTTGCCGAAGCTGTCCAGCAGTTCGATGACATCACCCTCGGGAGTGAAGTAGAGTTTGTGCGGAGGCTCGGTGTCATAGATGAGATCAGCCTCCAGGTCACAGATTACCTTGTCCGACTCGCGCTCAAGGACATAGTAACCGTGCGGTTCGATGTACCCCTCAAGCTCCACTTCCTTCCACGGTTCGCGATACTCGGCGAGCACCTCCACCTTCCCTGTGCCGTCGGCGCGGATGGACACGTGGGCCTTGCCCGTGCCGTCGGCAAGCGTCACCCTGCTAGAGGTCACAACTTCGGCCTGTGCCGCGTTCTCCACAAGGCCAAAAGTTACACTGCCTCCATCAGGGGCAGCTCTCCAGGCACCGCCATCCCAGACCTCGACAAGAGCTGTCAGCTCTTGCGTATCTCCTGGCTTGTACTCACCCTCGGTAGGGGACAGCGTAACCCTGGTCTCGTACTGCACTGGAGATGCCCCATCGCGACCAGCCTCGCCAGCGGGTTCCCCTTCTGAACCCCGTTCAGTAGCCGCTTCTCCGTCCGCCACATAGACGAGGTTCGCCTGCGCCGATACCGGGTCCCGCCGGCGCCAGCGGAGCATCCAACCGTCGAGGTCGACCCTCTCTCCCACAGTATTCAGGAGCTCTACCCACTGGTGCGAGATGCTCGCCGGCGTCCCCTGCCACGCGATCTCGTTGATGGCGATCGGGGCACCAACCGCCCCTCCACCACCCACCGGCTCGTCACCGCAGTCCACGAACTCGATATCCACAACCCCAATGGCGAACTCACCAAACGGGTCCGTTACCCTAAACGTTATCGTATCGGACCCAAGGAAGTTCGGGTTCGGTGTGTAGGTAACCTCCACAGCGGCACGGTCCGGATCGTCGTATATCACAGCATCGAGCTCTCCGGACACCACTCCGTTCTCCGGCGCACCCTGAATGGTGAACGTCAGGGGGTGAGCATCGGGATCAGCAAGCGGGTCACGCCCCACGAGGTCAAAGGTGATCGAGTCGTTCATACACACGGTGTACGAGGCATCCTCGGCAAGGAGGTACAGCTCGACGTATTCTTTGGTCGCCGGGCTTGAATTCTGCCCGGTCCCATCGGTTTCCCGCACAATTGTGAGTCCGCCAAGCACTATGGACACCTCGGCAAGGGCCGTAAACGTTTCCTCGGCGTTATGGTTGATCTCCACCTGCCACGTGGCGGATAAGCCGTCATCGGCCACGACGGGCCCACTTATGATGGAAGGACCTTCGCTCGGATCGGGTGTCACCGTGAAGCCGCTCAACTCCCAGCTTGTGGGTTGCCCGCCTTCAGCGTACGCCGTCACCACAAACATGTGCGGATCGCCAAGCTCGTTCGTGTCGTCCTGGGGAGTGATCTCAACGTACGCGTCGATCCAGTCCTTCTCAGCTTCGTTGGAGCCGATGTCCACCGAGGCACCCTCAACGAGCCCGTCGTACGAGGCGGTGACCTGCGAGCTCCCTATCTCGGTCGAACTCAGCGTCGTCTGCGCTTGGCCCTGGGCGTCCGTCACCGCGCTCAACGGGCTCAGCTCACCCACGCCGCCCGTCTTGGTGAAGACGACGGTCTCCCCTTCTACCGGCTGCCAGTCGATCCCGTCCGCCGTCCACTCCAGCGTCGCCGTGAACTCGTGATCGTCTCCCACGACGTTCGTGTCGGCCTCAGGGGTCAAGCTCAGCCGGACGTCGATCCAGTCCTTCTCAGCTTCGTTGGAGGCGATGTCCACCGAAGCGCCCTCAACGAGCCCCTCGTACGAGGCCACCACCGTCGTGGTCCCCGTATCGTTCGAGCTCAGGATCGTCGTCGCCTGACCCGCACTGTCGGTCTCGGCACTCAGCGGATCCAGCGCGCCCACGCCGCCCGTGATCGCGAACGTCACCGTCTCGCCCTCCACTGGCTGCCAGTCGATCCCGTCCGCCGTCCACTCCAGCGTCGCCGTGAACACGTGGTCGTCTCCCACGACGTTCGTGTCGGCCTCAGGGGTCAAGCTCAGTCGCACGTCAATGTAGTCCTTCTGAGCAGCTTTGGTGTTCTGGCCGGCGCCGTCGGTCGTCCGTACAACCACCGTCCCATCCGGGAACTCCATCGACACCGTCGCGCTCGCTGCGAACGTCTCCGGTGAGTTGTGGTTGATCGTGAGGTCCCATGTGGCGCTCATTCCGTCCCCGGCAACGTTCGGCCCAGACACCGTCGGCCCGGTGTCCGGAACAGGATCCACCTCGTAGTTGGTCAATGCCCAGCCTGTCGGCTGTCCGCCTTCGGCGTACGCCGTCACCGTAAACACGTGCTCGTCGCCCACTACGTTCGTGTCTTCCTGGGGCGTGATCTCAATATACCCGTCCACGTAGTGCTTGACGCCATCGCCACTGTTTCCACCCAGCCCGTCGGTCTGGCGCACCACGGTTGTCCCATCGAACGCCATCGTTACCTCGGCCGACACCGCGAACGACTCCACTGCATCGTGGTTGATCTCAAGCGTCCACGTGGCGCTCATCCCGTCCCCGGTAACATTCGGCCCAGTCAAACTCTCGCTCAACGGACTCGGACTCACGCTGTAGTCAAGCTCCCAACTTGCAGGCTGCTCACCTTCGGCATACGCCGTGATGGTGAATACGTGCGGGTCGTTGAGCTGGTTCCACGCCTCCCCAGGCGTCACTTCGATGGTTCCGTCCACATAGGCCTTGTCTGCATCAGGAGAACTCTCCCCAGTTCCCGTGGTCGCAGTCAGCGTACCCTCCCCGTACACGTCCGCCGTAGCCTGCACCGTCACCACCCCTGGCTCGCTGGCGGTGATCGTGGCGTGTGCCAGCCCATCGGTCGTAACGGTCGTGGTAGCAGTGACGAACGTCGCCCCGATCGGGTTGTCCACAAAGCTGAACTCCACCTCTGTCCCGTCAGGTGCAGCCACCCACTCGCCACCATCCCACACCTCTACCGTTGCCGTGAACTCGTGCTCGTCCTCGACTTCGTTCGTGTCCGCTTGCGGTTCAAGCGTTATCCTAGCCTGGCGGTACTCGTACTCCTTCTCCGCTGATCCTGAGTTCTGCCCGGTCCCATCCGTCTCTCGTATCAGAGTGACATCGGGGCCAAACGTCATCGACACCGTCGCGCTCGCTGCGAACGTCTCCGGTAAGTTGTGGTTGATCGTGAGGTCCCATGTGGCGCTCATTCCGTCCCCGGCAACGTTTGGCCCAGCCACCGTCGGCCCGGTGTCCGGATCAGGAGCGACCTCGTAGCTGGTCAACTCCCAGCTTGTTGGCTGTCCGCCTTCCGCGTACGCCGTGATCGTGAATACGTGAGGATCTCCAACCTCGTTCGTGTCCTCCTGGGGGGTGATCGTTACGTACCCGTTGACAAGCATGACTACCGCGTCGTCCTCGTCGGTGACCTGTGCCGTATCGTAGTAACCGATCACGCCAGCGGTGTTGGTAAGCGGACCGGGGAGATCGGTTTCCTGAACCGTATAGCTGGGATTCGGGACCAGTGTGTGCGTTGCCCCCGGCGCAAGGGTGCCGACGTTAACGTCCAGACCGAGTTTCCCGTCGATCACTGTGACGTCCGTTAGCGTGACATTCCCCTCGTTGGTTACCGTGATGATGTACGCGATCACATCACCCACAGCGGCGTACTCTCTGTCCGCAGCCTTCTCTATGGTGATATCTGCGTTCTGTAGTGCATCGACGGTCTCCTCGTCATCGTCCGTCACTGGAGATCCATCGGGGTCGTACCCTGTTACTGTTGCCGTGTTCTTGAAGTAGCCGCGGTCCAGGTCGGCTTGTGTGATCACGTACGTTGCGCTGAAGGTTGTGTCATCGACTTGGCCTGGCGCCAGCTCAGCGATCGGCCCTCCGCTCACCGCAACCTGTGGGTCGTCCAGCGTCACGTTGGTCAACGTTACGTTCCCCGTGTTCTCCACTCGGAACGCGTAGGTGATTTCATCGCCCATAGCACTGTAGGTCGTCGGCGTGGCGGTCTTCTCAAGCGCGATCGAGGCCTGCTGCTCCAGGGTCACCGTCTCGTCGTCTTCGTCCTCCACCGATGTGTCGTTGTAGTAGCCCGTACCCGTCGCCAGGTTGTACACCTTGCCCGCGTCGATGTCCGCTTGGGTGATCGCGTACGAGGCCGTGAACGAGTCGGTGTCTCCGGGACCGAGGGTTCCTACGTAGTGGTCGAGACCGAGCTTCTCGTCCTCCACCACGACATCCGTCAACGTCACGTTCCCCGTGTTCTCCACCGTGAACGTGTAGACGATCTCGTCCCCTACCTGGGGATACGGTGTAGCCATCCCGCTCAGATCAGTGGCTTCCTTGGTGAGCTCGATTCCTGGGAGCGCATAGAGTTTCACCGTCGCGGAGTCTTGGTCCTCCACCGTGAAACCGCATGGATCGGTGCCCTGCACAGTAGCGGTGTTGGACAACGGCCCCGGAAGATCGTTTTCACTTACCGTATACGTAGGCTCAGGGGACAACGTATGGGAGGACCCCGGGGCGATGTCGCCTATGTTCTCGCTCAATCCCAGTGCGGCATCGTTGATGGTCACGTCAGACAGGGTTACGTTGCCGTCGTTGGTCACCGTGATCGTGTAGCTGACCGTGTCCCCCACGGTAGCTTCGGAAACGTTGGCTTCCTTGGTGATGGAGATCTCAGCGTTGTAGTTGGTCTGCACCATGGCCGAATCGCTTACCGGGCCAACGGGCTGGTTGCATATGTCGTACCCTTCAGCAGTAGCTGTGTTCACCAGATCACCACAGAGGTCATCCTCGGTGACGGTGTACGAGGTGTAGAAGGTCTCAGACGCGCCTACAGCGAGGGAGTTGATGATCCACCCATCACCGGTAAGGTCGTCCTCTACGTAGATATCTTCCACCGCTACATCGCCGGTGTTGGCGACGGTGATGGTATAGTTGATGGTGTGACCAATGGCAGCGGCGCTCACGTCAGCCGTCTTGTCAATGGAAAGCTCGGAGTTGCAATCCTCAGGGCAAGCGGGCCCCTGAACGGTGTAGTAACACTCGTTAGGACCTGCCTTGATGGCCGCTTCGACCGTCCCTTCCGGCCAGTATCCGGCAAGGGTTATCCAAAACTCCCGCGTTTCGTGTTCGTTGAACCCGTCGTCGAACTTGATCCCGTAGACCCCTGTGGTGGGATCGTTGCCACATACCACCTTCCCGGGGCCTGCGTCAACCAGATAACCGCAATCGGCGCACAGCTCAGGGAAACCCAACACCCAGTGGCTGATGGCGTTTACCCCTGCTCCGCCACCGCTTGTCACCCGGTAGTTGAAGGTGGTGTTGGTGCCGTCGAAGTATGATCCCAAGAATTCAATCTTATGCTCGTCACACTGGCTGTCAGCCAGCGAGACGGCTGCCACAAGCAGCAAGAGACCAAGTGCAAACCCGAGTAGTGCTACGCCACGCCTAGACCACGATCCAAGCCCCGAAGCGTTTCCCATGGTTTCCTCCTCCATGTACGCTTCGGCAACCGGGCGGCCTCACGGAGGCCCACGGCTTTGCGCCCCGCCCTCACAAGCGGTTCGCCGTTATCGGCGTAATGTGCTTGTTACCTAAGTGCTAACTGTCTTTCCGAAACCGGCCCTGTATCGTCAGGGCCCGATCCACGTGCGATGCGTCAACAAGACCCTCTTCGACCAGAATCTCACCGAGCTGGCGATTGCTATCCTTGGCGCGCTGGCGTTCCAGCGCGGCTTCCAGCTCCCTGGCGTTAAGCGTCCCCAGGTCCATCAGGATCTCGCCAATCCGTTTGCCTTGCTCGAAGTGCTCCTCCAGAATGGACAACACGACCGAGGAGCGGGACTTGCGCTCGCGCAAGGCCTTCTGGTCCACAAGATCCATCAAGTACTGGTCTTCATCGCTGTAATACAACGTTACCTGCATGTTCTCCCCCAGCTATCTGTACGGGCGGCCGGCAAGACAGCAAAAAACCGGACCACCGGTTTCGTCCCGGCAGCCCGGCAGCCCGATCTGGGTCCGCGGCTTTGCGCCCTCACCTTCCAGTGAGTTTGCCCTTTACAGGACCTCTATAAC
>PXEP01000035.1 GCA_003566155.1 Candidatus Acetothermia bacterium
GACAGTAGAGGGGGACAGTCCCCAGGAGCACCACCTAGGGGACTGTCCCCCTACGCTCCCCTCTGGGGACTGTCCCCTTACGTTTCTTACAGAAGCCGCAGCGTAGCGGAAACGCTGAACTCCGCCGACAGTTGATCCGCAGCGGCGGGTTTGGTGAGCTGAAGGTCAATCCCCACGGTGGCGCGGCGTACCGGGAAGCTGACCGCAAAGGTAGCCGATGCGCTGACCTGGGGATCGAGCTCTGGTCGCTGCCTCCTGGTCAGGAGAAAGTCGACGCCAGCGGACAATGGGTCGCCCACAAATTCGTACGAGGCTGACAGATCGAGCGTGTGATGCTCGACGATGTTCATCGGTCCAGTTAGGCTCGCCTCAAACAGGAGCTGTGAGCCGGGCGTGGGCGGCAGGGCCATGGATGCCGAAGCCGCCAGCTTGAGATCCTGCGGCCCGTCGTCGGGGTCGAGCAGCGTGTAGCTCAGGCCCGCCTGGACTGCCCAGCCGCAGTAGCGGTTGTCTCCGGTCTCCACGACGATGTCTTCGACATACAGAACCGATCGCGGATCGACGTTCGCCTCGGCCTCTTCCTCGAGCATGGTCACCAGTTCGGCAACCAGTTCCTCTACTCCGGGGTACTCATCCAGCCTGCCGATCATGCTGGCCATATCCATCAACGTGCCATCCGGGAGAGGCTGGGGCGTAGCCCCACGGGCCACCAGCAGCCGGTCGATGCGCATCGCCTTGGCCAGCGGGGTGACATCCGTGAACCGCCCGTAGCCCATTCCTGCGGTGACATCCAACTCCGGGTCGAGCGGTATCGAAACCGCCGACATAGAGAGGCTCCCGAAAGCAAACAGGGGCATGTCCTCGCCGAAGTAATAACGCAGCGTTCCAGTCGAACGGACCAGTCCGGCGGTGACCTCCAACCCCGTCAGGCTCAGTTGCCCGCGGGCGTTGACCGTGTAACCAAAGTCCGGCGAATCAAACAGCGTGTTGTAGTCCAAGCGGATGCGCCCGGCATTCACCACCACCTCGTCGGCAACGCCGTCGTACACATACGTGTAGTTGAACGACAACGGCATCCGCGAGATCGATGTGGTAGGTGAAACATAGTCACAAAGCGACAGCGCGCCTCCCGAAAGCGCGAACCCCAACACGAAAACTCCACCCAATAGCAACAGCCGATGTACCTTCATAACCGCCTCCTTACTGCTAATCGATAACCTAAAGCCCACCTACTATATTAGCATGACTCCCTGAGCAGGGTAACAGGACAGTCACCGTTTGCAAAACGGATAATGGTTACGGAGAAAGGGGACAGGCCCCTTACTCGTAGCGGAGCGCCTCCACTACGGGGAGTCGGGCCGCGCGGCGGGCGGGCCACAACCCGGCGAACGCGCCCAGGGCGAACGAAAGGGCCAACGTCACGACGATCAACACGGGGCTGGCCACCACCGCCACGTTGACCTCGAACACCCTGCTGATCGCCGCGGAGGTCACCGCGCTGAGCCCAAGTCCCAGGACTGTCCCCACGACGCCGCCCACGAGGCCAATCAGCCCCGATTCCATGATGAACAGGAGCATGATGTTGCCGTTGCTTGCCCCCACGGCCTTCATGATCCCGATATCCCGCGTTCGTTCGAGAACGGAAGTGAACATGGTGTTCATAACACCCACCCCACCCACGAGGAGCGATATCCCCGCGATCCCGGCGAGGAACGCGCTCACGGTGGAGGTCACCGTGCCGATCGCGTCGCTGATATCGGTGTAGGTCACGGCGGACACCTCGGACCCTTCGGCCCGCAGGTGGGCTTGCACCCGGTCGGCGACCGTGTCCACATTCCATCCCGGCTCGATTTTCACCAGAGTTACCCGCACGTCCTGGGCAGCTGGCCACAGGACCTCCATGGTTTCGTAAGGGACGAAGATCGTGTCCCCTCCGGCGGAAATCCTCGCGCCGAACCCCGGCTGCTGCCCGCCGGCCGCCGAGTCCTCGGTCAGGATCCCGACGATTGTGAGGCTGATCACGTCCTCGGGGGACTCGCCTTCCACCGTGATCACGTCGCCCACTTGGGCGTTGAGCTGCCTGGCCATGTCATGGCCAAGCACTGCCACGTCCTCGTCCCCTGGGGCGAACAGCCGTCCCCCGGGTTGGATTTCCATCGGGCCCAAGAAGGCTTCGAACTCGGTGATCAACTCCGGCGACAGGCCAACCACCGGGAAGAACCCCCGCACCACCCGGCCGTCGGCTCCGGGTTCCCCTTCGATATAGCCCGTTTGTTGGCGCACGGCAGCGGCGGTCCTCACCCCTTCGGCATTCTGTAGCCAGTCCATGTCCAGGGCGAACTGACTCTGGTTCCCCCCGGTGCCCGGTCTGCCGAACGCCCCGCGGGGAACAAGTACGAACGTGTCCACGCCGAACACCTTGGCCACCTCGTCCTCGATCGTTTGCTCTAAGCCCAGTCCCACCGAGATCAACGCTACCACGGCTGTGATTCCGATGAACACGCCGATCACGGTGAGCCAGCTGCGCATCCGGCGGTGGGCGATGCTCGATGCGGCAAGAGCCAGGAAATCACGCAGCACTTTGCGTTTCCTCCATTACCCGACCGTCACGCAGGCGCACCGCCCGGCCGGCGATCGCTGCGGCGTCCGGGTCGTGGGTGACCAGCACGACCGTCTTGCCGTCCTCCGCACTCAGGCGGGCCAAGAGGTCCAAAATGGCCTTTCCCGTCTCCGAATCCAGGTTGCCGGTGGGTTCGTCGGCCAAGATCACCTCGGGGTCGTTGACCAAAGCCCGGGCGATGGCCACCCGCTGACGTTCGCCGCCGGAGAGCTCGCTTGGCTTGTGCTTGGCTCGGTCGGCGAGCCCCACTTTGTCCAGAAGCTCGCGGGCGCGACGGGCGCGCTGCTGTTTGGGGATCCGAAGGAACATCATCGGCAGCTCCACGTTGCGCTGGGCGGTCAACGTAGGAACCAAATGGAACGTCTGGAACACGAACCCCACTTTGCGCCCCCGCAGCTCGGCAAGCTGCTTCTCGCTCAGGTCGCGCAGGTCGTGCCCTTCGATGTAGGCATTGCCGCCTGTGGGCGTATCCAGCGCCCCCAGGATGTGCATGAGCGTGGACTTGCCCGAGCCGGACGGGCCCATCAGGGCTACGATCTCCCCCTGTTCGATATGGAGGTCGAGGCCCCGCAACGCCCGGACGACGCTCTTGCCCAGCTGATATTCCTTGGTGATTCCCTTGAGTTCGATCAGGCTCATCTGTGGTTGGCTCACTTCCTTAGCTTTCTGCCTTCTCAAAGGGTAGATTAGCTGCGCC
>PXEP01000121.1 GCA_003566155.1 Candidatus Acetothermia bacterium
AGAGTCGCGCTACGCGGATGACATAGAACGGGCAGTGCAGGTTTTGGGCGAGCGCCCCACACCAAATGTCGCCGCCCAAGAACTTTTTGAGCATGACGGCATGCCACTACCTCCGGTTGCGGAACCTATACGCCGCCCGGTTTCTATGTCTCAGAGTGCTAGGGGTCGGCTTGGGACGTTGGCGTTTTTTGGCGAAATGCTTGGGCACTTCGGTGGGGACCGCAAAAAAGCTCTAGCTGCGGTTGCAGCTGGGCAGCAAGAGATTGAAGATGCTATCGACGCAGCGGGCGATGCGTGGCTACAGCAAGTGCCCGAGGACATCGAAGCGTTTGTGCATAAGGGGTCGTTAGATGGCTGAGTGGCGCACTTCTTTTGTTCAAAACGAAGAGGCGGTCATTCATGGCGATGAGCGCGAGCAGCTTTTCGGTGTGCCTATCCAAGACCGCCTAGACCCTGGGGAGCGCACTGCTGGCTTCCTCCGGTCTCTTGGGCAGGGATTCGCAGTCGATGGGTTAGGCTACGCTCGTGACCAGTGGGCAAGCCTACGCGACGTTGTATTTGACGATGACCAAGAAACGCTAACAGTAGAGCGGTACGAGGAACTCCGAGACGACCCGATACTGGGCAAAATTGACGTACCGTTTCAGCCGGGCATGACAGTGCGGCAGTTCCGCAATAATTTGCGGCGGCACAAGCGCGATAGCTACATGCAGACCTTTGATCGCAGTGTTGCAGGACAAGGCACGAGGTTTTTGGGGGCTATGGGCGGCGGCATGCTTGCCCCCGAGGTGCTGTCTACCATTTGGGTAGGAGGCCCGGCGATTCGGGCGGCAACGCAAGCCGGCACAACTGCGCAGTTTATGCGGCAAAGCGCCCTTGCTGCGACTCAAATTTCTGCCGCTACCGTGCCGCTCAACATTCAAGCGCAGCAGGCGGTGTACGGCAATGTCGATCCGTTGGAAACAGTTCTGACTGGTGTCGCACCCTTCGTGTTTATCCCGGCTGGTGCTGCGTTTGGCCGAGCGTTCACGCCCAGGGAACAGCGAGCAGCTGCAGATGCAGCGTCTACTCCAGCACCTACGGGAGTGCGGGAGCCCGCGGACAATTACGTCCCCGCCAGTCTGAACGATGAGTTCGCTAATTACCCAGGCGGGGCGCCCAAATGGCTAGATGACATAGCACAGAACCGCCCGGAGGCGTTCGAGTATGGTCGCGGCATCGGGCTAACTGACGATGCGCTTGGGGAAGTTAAGCAGCGGACTTTTGTGGAAGCCAGCCGCACCCCGGCTGGCCGGGAAGAGATTTTAGATTTTGACGCCTTGGACTCCTACGCCGGAGGTACTGCTACAGAGGCCCAGGTAGCGCGACTGCGTGAGCGCGGCTTGCTTGAGCGGGCGGAAGAGCTGGCGATGGCCGAGGAAACCCCGGCATTTGCACAGACTACAGAGCAGCGGCTGGTCGCCCGCAGCGCGGATGAACGCCGAGCCGACATCGAGCGGCAATACCCTGAAATGGTTGATGCACTGCGCTACCGTGACTATGTTCGCGCTGGTGGGAGACCCACCGTTCCGGATGGGTTTGAGGGCGTTGCTACCGATGCAGTCGGGCGGGCCCGCTCCGTGCGCAGTTCCTCTAGGGCTGTGCGGCAACAAGCGGAAAACATGCGCCGGGCGGTGGATGAGGAAAACCCCCAAGCCGTGCCTGCGTCTATGCGGCCTATGGTCGAGCGATTGATTGAAGCTAACCGGGTAGAGCCCGACGTGCGTCGAGTTGCATACCGTGAAGAAAGCCGCCAGATTGACCTTCTTGGTCGGGCCGCAGAGGGTGACACCCGTTCAGTACGGCAATTTTCCGAGCAGATGATGGAAGGCATGCCGGAACATGCTCGAGGTGATTGGCAGGCGTTCACCAACAACGGTATCGAAGGGCTTCGTGCTCGGTTCGTAGAACGCAAAATTGCGGAAACCAATGAGCTGGCGGCTAGGCTTGGGCATTTACAAGAGCGCCGTCGTGGCCGTCGCGGGCGCCCTCCCCGGGCGGAGCGAGAAGTTGAGCAGCGGCTGAATAACAATTTGCGGGAAGTCGATGAGTTAATTGCCGATGTCCGGAGTCGACAGACTAAGCGCCCGCAAAAAGTGTCGGTGGATGATGTTGCCGATATCCTTAACGCTTCGCGTTTTAAGCGGGCCGAGCCGGGCAGGTTTGAGTCAGCCCGCCAGCAGGAAACACCGGAAGCTACGGCCACTGCTAGGGACAAGCGCCCACCGACCCGCGCTGATGATGACCGATTGACCGACCTCGAACTGGATGAAATTGTCCAGTATGCCCGGCAGAACGGAGTCGATTTCGAGCAGGTAAACAACAGCTACAGCGCCGCAGCGCGAGCAATTACGGAGTGCCAGATATGAGCGCCTTAGACTGCCTTCGGGTGGCCCTCAACGAAATCCGCAAAGTAGAGCAGACAGATACTGATCGTCACATGCTCGAAAATACCCTAGAGCGGATCATCCGCGACAGGACTGTTAGTGAGGAAGTCAAACTCGCTAAGGCCCGGCAGCAGGTAGCAACCCTGCAAAAAGCGGCTGCCCGCAAAGCCGTCTCAGATGAAATTTCCAACCAGATTGCCGAAGGTTGGGCGATGAAGACCGATGGGTTTAAGCGCGAGCACATCGGCAGGTTGCGGGATGCTGTAGAGGAGAGTGGCGACCCGCGGATTCGGCGCGAACGCCCGTCTGTTAGTTCTCGAATGCGGTATCTTGAGCACCGAGAGATGCAGGCTTTGAACCAAGCGTTTGATGATTACTTTGTAGGCTTTCTGAACCCGAGGCCCAAAGATACTCGGAACCTGTCTCGGGAAATGCTTGGGCATGACACTGGCGACCCGGTTGCGCGGCGGGCGGCGCAGATGCTCAAAGAACGAAACCAAATGATGGATGATCGGCTGCGAGCTGCTGGAGTGTTTGTCGAGACGATGCCGCATTGGCGACCGCAGAACTTGTCTCCTGGGCGCTTGGCAAAGGACAAAAACCGAGCCATCAGGGAAATGGCGGAGCTACTGGACACAGATAGGCACCCTGACCCCTACGCATCGGCTGAAGCAATCTACAACACGCTGCAGACTCGTCACACGCTAGAGCCCGGCGACCAGCCGCTTACCATGGGCCGGCAGGTGCACTACCGCACCGATGACCCGGATCGGCTGCATGCGTTTCTGGAAGAGTTCGGCGAAGACACCCTGATGCGGCAGGTGCAGCGTCAAATCCGCCGCAAGACCCGTGCAATCGCCATGGCTGAAGAGTTCGGCCC
>PXEP01000007.1 GCA_003566155.1 Candidatus Acetothermia bacterium
CGGCCACATTCCGGATGCACGATTCCGTCCACCTCCGGGCGCTAGGGTGGAGGAAGGGTGGCCGGAAGACGAGGACGATTGGATGGGCTGGGTAATGCAGAGCCGGTGATCCATCACGCCCCTGCGGGTCGATGAGAACACCCCACGGGCGCGGCCGTAGGCTGAGCAAGCACTGAGGTTTGTCCACATGGTTGTCTCCATCCGGGTTTTGTTGGCACACGGGCCCGGCTCGTTTGTGGGAAGTGCTGGCTCCTGCTGATGGGTGGTTGTGCGCGGGCGGGTATGGTGATCTTGGTGAAGGAGGTGCGGCATGCGGGGCGCAGACAAAGTTGTTGTCCCTGTACTTTGCACCGTGGTCTTGGCGCTGGCGGGGTGTGGCCTTTTTACTCCGCACACCGTGTCCACCCCGGATACCCCCACCGGCCCCGCGTCCGGTCCTGCAGGCGAGCACCTTACGTTCACTACTGGAGGCGCGCTGTGCAGCGAAGGACACTCCGTCGAGTACAGGTTCGACTGGGGTGACGGCACGTACTCGGCTTGGGATTCGTCCACCAGCGCGAGCCACTCCTGGGACACCGAAGACACCTATGCGGTGAAAGCCCAGGCCCGGTGTGCCGCCGACACTTCAGTGCAAAGCGATTGGTCGGCTGCCCAAGCTGTGACGGTTCATGCGATTGGGGCCACAAAAGACAATGGGCGTCTGGCGATAACGCTTCAGGGAGTCCGGACTGCCACGGAGATTCGTACGGCTAGAGCTGCTCGAGGCAATGTGTATCTCATTGTGGATATCAAGGGAGTGGCGTTGCAAGATGTGGTGCACCTTGTCGCCGAGTGGTTCACAGTGGTGCAGACCGATGGGGAGGAGCATCAGTTCTCCGGTGCCACGGTGGCGTTGGGCCCCGACCGCCTTGACACAAGGACGAACATGTATACCGGTGATTCGGCATCCGGAGAACTGGCGTTCGAGGTGTGCGCCGAACAAGCATACTACACGTTGGTATACAGGCCGGACTGGGGACACTCCATATCGTTTAGGTTCTCCCCGTAGCGGCCCACCGGCACCGGTTACGTCCGTGGGATTCTCCTGCATCGCGATGGCCGGGGGGCGGACGCTGCTGGGCAGGTGCACGGGGGCATGCTATCGTAGAGCGACTAGGGAGGGTGGTGATGCACATGTGTCGGATTCGGCTGGCGGGAACTGTGGGCGTGTGTGTGATGGTGCTTGTGCTGGCCGGATGTGGGTTGTTTGCTCCCCACACCGTTTCCACACCGGATACCCCGAGCGGCCCTACCTCCGGTCCGGTAGGTGGAGCCTTGTCCTTCTCCTCCGGCGGCGCGCTTTGCAGCCGAGGGCACCCCGTGGAATACCGGTTTGCTTGGGGCGACGGGACCTACTCCGATTGGGATCCGTCCTCCACTGCGACCAACACCTGGGACATCAAGGACACTCACCGGGTCAGGGCGCAGGCCCGCTGCATGGAGAACACAGACGTGGTGAGCGATTGGTCCCCGGCCCAGGAGGTTGTCATCTCGGCGATCGGCGTTACGAGAAGCAACGATCGCCTGGCGGTTACCCTCCAAGGGTTGCGCACCGAGGAACAGATCGGAAGCGGGGCCTCTCGCCGGGAGCCTGCCGAAGGAAATGTGTTTGTGATCGTGGACCTACGGGCAGAGGCGTTGCGCGACGGTGTAGCTGTACTGGCTGAGGCGTTTCTCGTGGTGCAAGCCGACGGCGTCACCCATCAGCGCTCGGGGGTGACTGCGGCGCTCAACGAGCAGCGCCTCGACTCCCGGGGTGGCATGTTTGCCGGGGAGACGGAATCCGGGGCATTGGCCTTCGAGGTGTGTGCTCAGCAGCAGCACTACACGCTTGAATATAGGCCGACAACAGGGACCCCGATAAGCTTTCGGTTCACCCTGTAGGAGGCCTGTCCCCGTACGTTCTCTGGGGGGGACTGTCCCCCTACGTTTGGTCGCGGAGCTCCTCGAGTTCGGCCACGCCTTCTTTGACCCAGCGGATCGTCCCCGTCTCGTCCCGCAAGATGTAGGTGGGCGTGCTGCGAACGCGCAGCGCCTCCAGGAGTTGCCGCGCATCGTCGAGAACGACTGTCAGGCCTGTCTCTTGTAGCTCCGCCTGCTCGGAATCGGTCATTGCGCCCGCTTCCAGGACCACCAGGACGACCTCGATGTCGTCCTTCAGCTCGACCAGGGTGGGCAACGCCCGCCAGCAGGCCGGGCACATGGGTTGGAAGAACGATAGGAGTACAGGATGTTCGGTGTTATCGAGGTCGACCTCCTCCCCTTCGAGGGTGGTGGCCTTCCCCAGGGAGATGCCCTCATCCAACAGCGCTGTGGGGCCGTCATCGGGCGTGAAGGCTAGCTTCTCGACCGCTTCTCTCACGGCTTCCTGTGGGAACGGCCACACCAGTCGGTCTGCGACCCGGCCCTCTCTCAAGGTCAGGATGGTCGGAACGTCGTCTATCCCTAGGATCTTCCCCAGCTGGGACTCTTCGTCGCGGGCCACAGGTAGCTCCGCGCGGGCGGCAGCATCCCTGAGATCATCGGTGAGCCACGGGCTGAGCACGAGGAACTGCATCTCGGGGAACGAGTGCTGCAGCTCGCCCAGCCACTCGATCGCCAGCTTGCACTCGGGAACCTCGGGCAGCACGACGAAGGCCACCGTCCACTGGCCTTCCTTCAGTTTCTCTACGTCCACCGCCTCGTCGGCGGCCGCCGAAAGACAAAGCGTCATGCCAAGCACGCTGGCTATAGTCAACGTCAGTATGCAACGGATCACAGGCTGTCACCCCCGCTTGAGTATATCTGCTCTGCGGCCACACATGTAGATGCCACGTTGCGGGGTGCGAACGGACACCACAGCTCTGCTCGGCCAGCCTCCTAAACGAAGAAGGGGCCCGGTCGCCCGGGCCCCCTCGTTGCCCTCGGTAGTACGAACCCCGCGTTACCTCATGATCAGGAGCCTCTGTCTTCCAAGCGATGTCCATTCGCCGAACAGCTTGACCTGCACCTCGTATAGGTACACGCCGTTGGCGATGCCGCCTGCGTGCCAAGACAGCGCTCCACCCGCCGTGCTATCCTCCCACACCGTCCGGCCGCTTAGGTCCACAACGCGCACGCGGATCTCCTCCACTGCGTCCGCTAGCGGGCCGGACACCCGGAATGTGGTCGCGTCTCCGGTTACCGGGTTGGGATGGCTCTCTGCCGCTAAGCCGGTGGGTGCTCCCGCGGCGGGCGGCAAGGGCGGCAGGTCCAGCGGACCCAACGCCGTCGGCGCCAGGGCCGCCGGGCTGCCCGCATCCGCGGTGCTGACCCGTGAGGCGTACACAAACCGCAAGCTGAGCCCGGATACTTTCGCATCCAGCCAGTAGCCGTACCAGGGGTGAAGTGTCGAGGGCATCGTGTACGCGCCATCGGTGGCCTTGAACCCGTAGACCACACGCCGCACCCAACCGGCGGCCACCGCCTCGGCCCACGTCCGCGTCTGCCCGCCGCGCACCACCCGCACCGCCGAAAGCGGGTAACTCCACGGCGCGCTGATCATGTGCCAACCGGCCACGCCCAGGTCCAACGTGGCGTCGGACGTCACCTGCGAGCCACCGGACAAGGTGATCCGCGTATGGGCCTGCAGGCGTGCCCAGGATCCGTGCGTGGGCTGAAGTGACGTGGGGCGCTCGTAGGACCGCGTCCGGGGGTTCCACCGCCAGAAGGTTAACTCGGAAGTCAAGCTGGTCGCGGTCGGCACAGACATCAAGTACCACCCGCCCACGGTGCCGTATGTATGGGTCATGGCGTCGTCAGGGGGGCTTGGGTCCGGTTGGGGATCGCCCGGGTCTCCTGGTAGCGGCGGCAGATCGTCGGCGCTGCGGTAGTTGTGCGGGACGGGTGTGGTGAACGAACCGGTTCCCGGCTGTCGTGTCGATTGGTACCCTACTGGAAGTGGTCGTTTCGCGCCGCCGGCTCCGATCACCTCCGGTGCGCCCTCGAACGTGCGCGCTATCACGCCTCCATCGGCGCGGAAGTCCAGGGAGACCTCCGAGCGCAGGCGCACGGCGAACACGTCGTTGCCTCCCAGAGGCGCTTCATCCCCTATTCCGAGGATGCCGAGTACCATCGTCACCTTGCCGAAGAATCCTGACGCCGTCTTTCCCACGGCCCTCTGCACCAGCCTGTCGCGCGCCTCGTCCTGCACCTGGTCGGCGCCCCAGTTCAAGGCCATCTCTACATAGGAGGCATCGCGAGGCTTGGGAAACTGCGACAACGTGAGCACCCAGGATGCGCCGAGGGTGAAATCCACAAACAGGGTGTCGACGGACCCTGTCTCTAGCAGCCATACCATCCCGGACACGCAATGCATAAGGACGCGCGTATGGGGGTAGACACGCAGTACCTCGCCGGGGGTTACTCCGACGCTTTGGTTGGTTTGCAGCGGGCTGTGCGATCGTACGCTACGGGTTGTTCCTTTGGGCATAAGATACGCCTCGCCGCGCAGCAAGCCGATGCGCGCGATCGCGTCCACCCGGACAACGAACTGCACGTTGACCCTTTCGAACACCTGTTCGTCTCCGTCATAGCCCACGAAGACCTCGAGGACGGCCCTGTACTGGATTGGTGTGCCGTCGGCGGCCTGGAGGACGTCGTCCCAGTGGAAATCAGCGTACCCGTACTCCCACACGGTGGGCGTTGGATCGTCCGGCGGGAAGTCAACCGGCGTGTGGAAGACATCCCACCCCGGGGTCACGCTAACCACTTGCTTGATGTACGCCCCAGGCGGGCCTTCTTCGATCTCGAACTTGATCAGCAGCGGCCCCACCCGCAGGGCGTTAGCCGGAAAGTGATGGCCGAGCTGGTAGGAGACCCCGATCCTGACACTCTCTTCGTCGTCGTCTTCGCGTATGAGCCGTCCGCGGATCCTCACCTGATGGGTCTGCGTCCCCTCGTAACCCAATCCAAAGCCAGAACCAGCGCCCACGATCTCGAATCCCACCCAATCGCCGGCTGTGGGGATCGCTACGGTTAGGCTGAAAGCCTGAGACGAATCGGGCTCGAACTGAATGCTCACGCTATCCAGTCTGCGTCTGCCAGTGATTGAGTCAGGGTCCTGGACTTCCACAAACACCAACACCGATGCAATGCTGGCGTTGGGCCAGACCTCGCCCCCGGCGACTGTTGCCACGCCCCGTATCGTCAGCCGGGAACTGGCCAGGGAACTGTCTGAGTACCTGCGCTGCACCTCGAACTTATCGGAACCTGACGAGGCGTCCCGATCCTCGTACGCCCCCAGGCGAGCCCCACTTATTGTGTAATCGACCTGTACGTACCCGGGGCCGGGACTGGCTAAGCTTCCCGATGTCTCCTGGGCGACGGCGAGTCCACCAGCTGCCCCCACCATCAGGGCCGCGCTGCCCAAGACGAGCGCCCACGTTCGCACCACCGCCAACGCATACCGTGCGTGGGGCATGGTTGCCTCCCTAAAAGTACCACCGCATCACCATGATTCCTCCGGCGGGGTTGCCGGGTGGGGCCGGGGATCGTTCTCGCGGAGCTTCGTGTGCTCGGCATCCGCGTCCCCAAGCCCGGGTGATGAGCCTGGCGCAAGCATTATAGCACCTCTTGGGACTCGAGCGGCTGACCCCTAAGGTTGGTCGACGGGGGGAGCGGCCCCGGCTACCATAACACAAGCTATGCATAGGAGATGGAACAGACCTTTATTGAGACGGTGGAGTAGGCTGGCCATCGTCCTCGTTGTTCTCTTGGCTGTCGGGGGCGCCGCCGCAGGACACCCGAGGGTCGATCCTGGATTGTTCGCTGACTCCCCCGCGATCGCTGTGCCCCAGGAGCTTCTCCCCCAGGCCGGCGTGCGAATCGAGGGCGGCCGTGTGCTGGCCGTGGTGGAGCACGATGGGGTAGAAGGGGACCTGGCCAGGGCGCTGGGCAAGTTGGGGGCCGAGCTTGGGGGCTTGTATGACGGACTCCTCCAAGTATGGATTCCCCAGGAGCGTCTGGCCGATGCGGCCGAGCTTCCCGGGGTGGCGTACGTGCGGCGGCCGCACACCCCGGTGACGCTGGGGGATCCTCGGCCGCGCCTTGTCTCCGAGGGGGTGCATCTTCTTGGGGCGAGCCTGTTTCACGCCACGGGCGTGTTCGGCCAGGGGGTAAAGGTGGCGGTGATCGACGGGGGATTCTCGGCGCTTTCCCAAAGCTACAGGATGGGGGAGATCGACCCGGAGGCGGTGGTCTGGACGCGGGATTACACGGGCGTAGGTCTGGAGGCAAACGGGGCCAACGCCGCCCACGGGACGGCGGTGGCCCAGGTGGTCCACAACATGGCCCCTCAAGCCGAGCTCTACCTTGCCCGCATTGGAACAGAAACGGACCTCGCGCAGGCGGTGCGGGACTGCATCGAACGCGATGTCGACCTCATCGTGCACTCTATGGGCTGGGTCAACACGAGCTTCAACGACGGCACCGGCGTCATTGCCGACATCGTCCGCGAGGCCACCGCCGAGGGGATCAAGTGGATCAACGCCGCGGGGAATCACGCCCAACGGCACTGGACGGGCACTCCAGCCATCGGGTCGGGGGATTGGCTGGAGTTCGAACCCGGGTTACGGGAGCTTGAGCTCACCGTGGAGGGGCCGGGGCTGGTGCGCGTTGCCCTCACCTGGGACGAGTGGCCCCACGCGGGGTCCGATCTCGATCTCTTTTTGTACAACGATCAAGGTCGCCAGGTCGCCGCCTCCCGTCGGAGCCAGGAAGGCCAGGCCCCGCCCACCGAGATGATCGACCATTATGCCCAAGCGGGGACCTACTACGTTAGGGTGCGGGCCGAGCGGGCGGGCGAACCTGTACCGATAAGGATCTTCAGCCTGTGGCATAAGCTTTCGCCCCACGTTGCCGAGTCGAGTATCCTCCAGCCGGGCAACGCCGAAGAGATCTTCGCTGTGGGCACGATCGGCGTGGGCGATTGGCCCGCCGGTCCCCAACAGCCCTACAGCTCCCAGGGCCCGACCGCCGACGGGCGGCTTAAGCCCGAGCTTGTGGGCCTGGACGGGGTGACGAACTTCGTCTATCCCCAGTTTTGGGGGACGTCGGCCGCCGCGCCCCATGTGGCCGGGGGAGCGGCGTTGCTTCTCTCCCAGGCGCGGCGTGACGGAAACGAGCTTGCGCGGGATGCACTGCGGCAGCTTCTGTTGCGCTGGGCGGCGGACCTGGGCGAGCCCGGACCCGACCCGGTGTACGGCCATGGCCGGGCGCGCTTTTGGGTAGAACAACCCCGCGCCGAGCGGTCCATCCACGTCCCCGAGGGGGACACGGCCCAGCCGGGAGATACGGTGGTGGTAGAAATAGCCGTGCGTATGCCGTCTACCCAAGTGGGCGGCCTGGAACTCAAGGAGACCCTCCCTCAGGGTTTGGAAGGAACGATCCAAAGCTCTGGCGGGGCCGACAGCACCGAGGAGGGCCATGAGCTCCTGTGGCGCTGGGACACGCTTGCCCCCGGTGAGGAGCGCACGGTGGCGTACACCCTGACCGTACCTTCCGACGAGTTCCAAGAGAGCTATCGCTTCTCCGGGAACGTAAATCAGGACACGGTCATGGGCGACGCTCTCCTCCGGGTGTCCCCGGCGCAGGAGGAACCGTCTGTGATCGCCGCGCCCAGCCCGGTGCGGGGTGACCAGGTACGCTTCACGGTGGAGGGCGCCTCCGCGTGGGAGGTGCGCCTCCGGGTGCACGACGTTTCCGGGCGGCTTGTCTACGACAGCGACTGGCGTCCCGGGCCTACCTACCAGTGGCACCTTTACGACCGCCGCGGGAGACCGGTGGCCGGAGGGATCTACCTGTATTGGGTGGAGGTACGCACCCCGGAAGGGCAAACTGTGCGCACGGCAGTCGAGCGGTTGCTTGTGCTGCGCTGAAAGTGATTCTGGAGGGGTGAACGTAAGGTGAGAATCCATAATTTGCTGATCGCGGTAGCCGTGGGCCTTGTGCTCTTGGCGAGCTGTGCCTCGGCCGTGGAGCCCGGCGTGGGCGCGGCGGCCTTTCTCCGCCGCGGGGTCGACGCCCGCGCCCTGGGGATGGGCGGGGCGCACGTGGCGGTGGCCGATGGCTACTCGTCCATGTACTGGAACCCGGCGGGGCTGGCCCGGGCCGAATCGCCCCAAGCGGGAGGCATGACCACCGAGCTTTACGGAGCGGAGATCTTCCTTAACTATCTGGCTGGTGTGTACCCCTGGGAGCTGGGCCGGGCTGAACAAACGCCCTCGCACACCGCCGGCGACGAGCCGGGCGTACGGCTGGCCCTGGGCGCTTCGTTTACCGAGATGGCCACCGAGGTCCGTGCCTACGACGAGCGCGGCAACCCCATCGGCCTCATCCGCTACAGCGAAGCGTTGTACTCGCTGGGCGCGGCTGGCTGGGTGCCGGGCTTGGGCTATGCCGGCGGTGTGGTGAAGGCGTACCGCTTTTTGGCACCGCAGGCCGGCGTGGAGGGCGTTGACGCCACCGCGTTCGGGATCGGTTTCGACGCCGGGCTGGCCGCGCCGGTGTGGCGGGGGCTATGGCTTGGTATTTCCGCCTCCGACATCGCCGACAGCAGTATCCAGTGGCGCAACACGCCCCAGGAGCCCACCGATCTGGTGGCCGGTCGCTACGCGGCCGGGGCAGCCTACGACGCCTCCGAGCTGTTTTGGGACGATGACCGCCTGGTGGTCGCGGCCGATCTTTCGCTCGAGCCGCTGGTGGAAAACCGCGTACTCCGCGGGGGGGTAGAATATTCGCTGGGCTTTCTCTCCCTGCGCGGCGGGGCGTCGTTCAGGATGGGAGAGGAGTTCGAACAGATGCTGCCCTCGTACTCCGCCGGTGTGGGGGTGCGCATGCTGCAACTGGGGATCGACGCCGCCTGGGTGCAAAACCGTGAGCTGGACCCCGATGACCCCGCCCACACGTGGGTTGTATCTGCGGTGTTCAGGTTCTAGGAAACAACAAGCTGCCCCTCTCCACTCGTGGGACCGGAAAAAGACCCGCTTGGCATCAGGCCGGCGCACGTTGTATAGTGGCCATGAGCAATCAAGCTTTTGGCGTGCCTCCACAGGAGGCGCACGGGGGTGGGGGGTGAGTTTCCCTCGATGCATGTGGCGGCGAGGAAACTCTGCTGGTGTGCAGCTATAAACGAACTCCAGCCCGTTTGCTCTCGGGACGGTTGTGTCAGAGGGGAGCGCGGGGCCTGTCGGTATTCCCCACAACGGACAGACGTCCCCCCGTTTGCGGACCGGACGGATAGGTCGGTCGGGCGGCATGGCGTGTAATGGGTGCCGTGTGGTGGCGCGCTGGCCACGGCAGGCCGGGCGCCTGAGAGAAGAACGGGATATTTCGGGTGGGCGGAGCGTGTGCCCTGCAGGCGTTCCGGCCCGGGGGTGCGGCACAAGCTTGACGAGGAGGGGAACATGCAGCGTTTGACGCCGGGGATGCGGACCGCTAACATACCGGCCGTTGTCCCGGGCTCCGAACAAGGGAACGCGGGCAACAGAAGCGGTGAATGCATATTGACCAGTGCAGGGCGTAGTTGTATCATGCGAGTCAAGTTGTCGTTCCCCACACCCCGTTCCACGAGGACTGGGGGATGGAGGTGGTAGTACGAAGTGGCACGAGTGAAGGGCGATATGCGGGTAGAGACGTATTGGATGTTGCTGGAAGGCAAGATAGCGCCACCACAACAAGTAGCAGGGAAGGAGGTAGCAACTTGAGGAGCAATAAGCTGCTCATCAGCGTACTGTTGGCTGCCGTGGCACTGACATCGGTCACGGCACTAGGATTTGAGGCGTACTTCTCCCACGCCGACGGGAGCAAAATCACCGAGATCTGGGAGGGTCGCTCAGTACACGTCGCGGTCGAGGATCCCTATAAGGTGGCCTGCGGCATCGACTCGTTCGCGGCCAATGTGCTCATCTTTGACTACAAGACGGGGGCCTACCGAGAGGTCGAGGCCCAGTTCATCGAGATGGGCTACGCCGAGGGAATCTTCGTGTGGGACCAGGGGGCCATCCCCATAGGGGACCGGGCCAACTGGGAACCCATTTCTTATGAGTATCCGCACCAGCTTGCCGACCGCACGTTGCGGGAGGAGTTGGCGCTGGGCTTTGAGCATGTCACGGACAACCTGACGCGGGGCCCGGGCACGGATGGCCGCTGGTGGATGGACGGAAACTGGGAATACATTGATCAGCAAGGCAGCGAGACCACCATCGGCGCCAACACCGGTGTCCCCCAGCGCTATCAGTTCGAAGAGCTGGGTAGGTTCGAAAACCACGACACATTGGTGGTCTTGGTCGAAGATTTGACGGACGGTTTCTGGGGCGCCGGGCAGATGAAGATCAAGCGGACCGAGGCCGAGCTCTCCACGAGCATCGAGGAAGTCTACTACGGCTGCTCGGACATCATCGTGGAGATCGACGACCGGGACGAGTCGTTGTCCAGCGACAGGCCGGACTTCGTACCGTTCTTCGTCATCGTGAACCCCGGTTCGTGGAACGTGGAGCGCGTCGACAACGACGTTCCGCCTCCGCCGGACGACGACATGCCACCGCCACCGCCGACCGCCCTGCAGGATGATCCTCCTCCGCCACCGCCGGACGACCCGGACCCGGATCCTGATCCGGACCCAACGCCCGCGGTAGCAGGCGGCGTGAACAACTTCTGCGCCTTGATGCAGACCGGCGGCGTGGATCCCACACGGGAAGTTGGAGACGGCGTGGCCGCCATGATGAACGACCCCATCCGCTGGTACAACATCTACGATCTGCGCTACATCCAGTACCCGTTCGACGCGGACGCTACCGATACGCGGCCGGACGGATGGAACTGGGCGCCGGCGCCTGATCCGGCTGCGAGCACCGACAACGTGCCCGCCAGCCTGATCGCACCGGACGGCGAACGCAGCATCGAGCGTCTGCCGGGCGTGGCCCGGGCGACGTTCTACGCCCAGGAGACGGGACCGAACACGGGCGTGTTCCGGTTCAACTTCGGCTCGCTGGATCAGCTGCAGAAGCGACTCGGCTTCCAGCGCTTCCCGGCGGGCACCACCATTGCGTTCTACTATGTTGACCCGAACGACTTTTCGGACATGGCTGTCACCACGATCCATGTGGCCAGCCCCTACACCCGCTCGCGGGTGGAGATCACCGACGCCCACGGCAACAAGGTCGATGAGGTTCGCCTGGGCGAGGACGGGCTGTACTTCCGCGTGGAGGACACCAAGCAGAACATGGACGACTGCTTGCAGGAATCCGTGTTGGTGCATGTGTGCGATGTCCACGGCGAAGACGACAGTGAATACTGGAAGCTCGATGAGGTCTTGGGTCCGGCCGGGGTGTTCGCCCACTCGGGCGCGATGAGGTTGGAGCCGGTGTGGGACGCGGTCGGAGGGTACCAGCTGGTGCTGGACGACCAGAAGTTCCAGGGATTCAACGCCGACACCATCTTCGTCCGTTACAACTCGGTGCGGTACAACCCCGATCACGTAGGCAGGCTTGGTGCGGGCGTAGGCGCCTTGGATGACAAGGACCACTTCCCGCCTGAGATCATCGATCTGGATCCGCGGTTTGTGGATGACGTCGATCTGCCCTACTACGCGTGGGACGTTTCGTTCGACACCGTACAGGTGTACGACTACCAGGTGTTCGACGGTACCCGGACCACGATGCGTCTTATGGACGGCAGGTTCCAGCCCATCGAAGAGCGGGCCGAGCCCTACTACCGGCCCAGCGATGAGATCTACTTGGAGGTCACGGACCTCGATCAGAACGAGGACAGCCGTGTTGCCGAGCGGATCTCCGGCCGCTGGGACAGGCCGGTAGTCGACTCGTCGCCCGTTTGGGGCGCCCAGCAAAGCGCGCTGGCGGACTTCCTTGGACGCGACTTCGAGCGTGAGGATCCGGCCAAGGTGTTCGTCTTCAACCCGCGCACGGGCCAGATGAGGGCACTTGACCTGATGGAGACCGGACGGGACACGGGCGTGTTCCGCTCCACCACGGGCCTCAGGGTGAGCGACCTTGGCGGGATGGAAAACGACCCCATCGTCGCCTTCTACCAGGACCCAAGTAACCATCACGACATCGCCATCGTCTCCGTGCTCGTAAAGGGTGGACCGGTTGCTCCGGTAGACGAACCCAGCGTGAGCTTCGACCGTGGGCAGTACGCCCGCCGCGATACCGGCACGATCACCGTGACCGAGCCGCAGATGGCCGGCCAGTCGGAGATCACCGGCGAGGACGTGCTTGTCCTTAAGGACCGCCACGGCGACGTGGTCCTAAGCTGGGATACGATCTCAGCGGTAGGCGACGAGCGCTTCCAGGTTGAGTTCACGGTGCCCGAGGACATCGCCACCGGAACCATCCGGGCGGTGTACACGCACCCGACGAGTCCCGAGCGGACCGCCGAGGCGACCGCGCAGGTCATCGTGGCCGAGCTGGAGAACGTCTTCGGCATCACGATCGAGCCTGAGTTCCTCGAGACCTATGCCGAGTTCCGGCTGGACGCCGAACCGGCAGGAGCGGTGGCCGACGCGTTCACCATCACCTTCTACAGCCTTACGGGCCGGAAGGTAGGCGAGGTGAGCGGCACCGACACCGACACGTTGACCTGGGACGGCGGCAACCTCCGCAGCAGCGCGTACATGTACGTGGCGGTTGTGGAAGGACCGGACGACCAATGGGTGTTCCGGGGACCGGTTTACATCCGACGGTAATAAAAGGGGACGCAGACGGCCGGGGCCCACTTCGGGCCCCGGCCCGACCCGACCTCTTAGGAGAATACGATGAGGCAAGGGGGTAAGACGAAGATGAAAGCAATCTTGACAGTGCTGCTTACAGGGCTAATCGCCTGCATGGCCTTTGGATACGAGGGAGACATCGTGTTCCAGGGCGGCCACGGGGCGAAGGCTCTGGGGATGGGCGGCGCGTTCACTGCGCTGGCCGACGATGGAAGTGCAGCGCTGTGGAATCCATCCGGACTCGTGCACAAGCAGAACGCATGGTTGGGTGGGAGCACGGCGAATCTGTTCGAACTCGTTGGCCATCAGTACGTGGCCGGGGGCTTCACCTTGGAGGGCTACGCGCTCGCCGCTGGCTGGGCCAATGCCACCTTCGAGCGGTACACGGCGAGCATGTTCATGGGCACCGTGGCCGCGCACCTGGCGGAGATCGCCGCTGTGGGGGTCAACGTCAAGTACATCATGGAAGGGTACGACGAGGACCTGGGAACCGGCATCGGCTTTGACATCGGCTTGGGGATGCACCTCACCGATGACATCACACTCGGGCTCATGGCCCGCGATGTGGGCGGCCTGACCGTGGTCGAAGGGGAGACCATCCCCGGCGCCTACCAGGTCGGCATGGCCGCGCACCTTCTGGAGGGCGCCCTGACGTTGTCCGCAGATGTGGGCATCGTTGGCGGGGACTTCGACCTGCGCACCGGCCTTAACGTCATGCTGATCGAGAACCTGTCCATCCGTGGGGGCCTTGTGCTTCCCGACATGGACTTCGGGCACGCCCAGTTCTCGCTTGGCGCTGGCGTCATGTTCGCCGGACTGAGCATCGACGCTGCGTACCTTCTACGCGAGGATCTAGGCAACACCCTCGTTCTTTCGGCAAGCTTCAACTTCGGCGAGCTTTTCCCGCCTGAAGAAGAAGTAGGAGTCGAGTGAGGGCGGCATGAAAATACGCTCAGTTATTGACGATCGCAGCACGAAAGCGCTAGAATGCGCGAACACACTGTCAATGCTGAGTTTAAGGAGGTGGTGCGCGATCGGTTGGGCAAGAAGCTCGCAGAAAACGAACGGGCCGACATCCGATCGGGCAAGCGTTATGAACGAAAGCAAGAATGGGAGGAGGTACGAGTTGAAAAAGCTCAAAATATTGAGCGTATTGGGGGCGGCGCTGCTCTTGGCTGGCTTCTCCGGCCTGGCGGTATGCCCGCCGGGGGCCGAACGCGTCAGTACCTGGGCTGATCTGGTCGATCAGGCGGAAATCGAGGGTAACAACATCTGCATCGACACGAGTTTTGAATCAGACGCCGGCGCTGTGGTGGAGGTTGCCCACAACGTTGCGATCGCCGCTGAGCACGACGGAATAACCCTCACGATCCAAGATGACTCTTGGTTTGACGTACAGGGCCGCAACGTAACCATTCATAACGTCCGCATTGTCGTCCGCATTGTCGTCGAGGATGCTCCGGCACAGGAGGATGCTCCGGCACAG
>PXEP01000086.1 GCA_003566155.1 Candidatus Acetothermia bacterium
CGACCACCGGCCAGATTCGCAGCAACTCCACGGACGATATCGCCTGCTGGTTCATCGATACCGACTATAACGAGGAGAGCTTCTTTGTCCGCCACGCATATTTCACGGGTGCCGAAGAACCGTACGATAGGCTGAAGCGAGCGTTGCGGGCTGAAATCGACGAGGCCGCCTGGTCGTCCCTGTACTCTACGATCAGCCGCCCATTCGACCCACCGTCAACCGGGAAGATCGCCATCAAAGTCATCAACCACTACGGCGACGAAGTCTTGAAGGTGTATGAGACATAGGCTCTGGCTGCGCTCAGACCGTTGTGGAGGGACATCCAACTGAGCTTGGCAGAGGTAGAGGCATTGGCATCGAGACAGGCTGGTCTCGGAGCATGAGAAATGGAGAACTCGCAGTCTTTGACGGGGTATGGGGTTGAGCTTGATGGCACTTGCTCAACAAGAACACTTATCGCCACAATGACGAGGCGAGGCGGTCCTGCAATCAGCACCACGAATGTCTAGGAGGTTGAGCATTATGGACAGACGGTTGTTCTTCCTGAGTCATAGCGAGAAGGATATGGAATATGTCACGAAGATGGCAGCCGGGCTTGGCAAGGAGCGATGCTGGCTTTATGAGTGGGAAGCAAAGATCGGTGAACCTGTGTTCCAGTTCGACCACGCGATAGCTGACTCTCGGATATTCGTTCTGTGCTGGAGCAAGTATGCCTGCAGGTCTCCATGGGTTGAGGAGGAGACCAACCAGGCGCGAGCACGTCTAATGCGAGATAAAGGGTTCCGCCTGGTCATTGTGAGGGTCGATGACACAGCCTTGCCAGACTATCTTGCCTATCGCGTATACATAGACGGCACACAGGGTCTGGATCATGTCTGCAGGAAACTCGAAGGTGTAGCGAACGACCTTATACCAGAAGAGGCATTCGTGGGCAAGCCTGCCCTCAAGGATTCGTTTCAGGACAGAGAGAGAGAGATGGATCTCCTGGAGAGACTGTCACTTTCGCAAGACCATTCGGGGATCCTGGTTCTGGGTCTTGATGGGATGGGCAAGACCTCTCTGATCAAGCGGGCAATCCCACGACTTTTTTCACACCTCACTCCCCTCTGGGTCGATCTTGCAGTCTGCTCTACACCGCTTCGCCTACTATCTGCCTTTGCCCGCCCATTGGGAATCGCAATTGATATCGCCGAGTCGGCGCAAGATCCTCTGTGCGTGTGGCGCGAGACACTGCTACCTGAGATAGCGCAGTCGGAGAAGGTTTTTGTCGTTCTGGATAGTCTGACTACTCAGACCACTTCTCCGAGGGTAGAGAGCCTAGTCACAGGGAGGTTGGTCGAAGAGGTCGTCTCCGATCTTGCTAAGTGCCATAAGTCAGAGAACCCAAACGTGATCGCAGTATCCGCAAGGAACCCTGATCTTGCTCAAGGGACCGCGGCCAAGTACGGCCGACTACAGGTGGGTGCGCTTGACATTAGGTCCATGGTGAGAGCTCTGAGATACCAACTTAGTCTAGTTGGTTACGTTGACTACGAAGTCAGCAAGCTTGAATTGCTGGCAAGTGAACTGAGGGGATACCCATTGGCGCTAAACTTGGCTGTTGGGCGAGTGCTTGAGCGTGGTCTGGATGCCGTTCTTGCTGACAGACCGGGCCTACACAATATGATGATTGAGCTGGCACACGACCTATTGGGAGGGCTCTCATTTGATCCTGCCGAGAGGGACTTGCTCATCCTGCTTGCGACGTCCCGACATCCTTTGACTGCTGCTCAACTGCAAGCTCTTGCCGGAGACCGTTGGAGCGCGATCGGGTCTGTTGGCATGAAACAACTGCTCGATGCAACGTCTTACTCGTACGGTCTTCATACGATTGTATCTGATTACGTGTCGGAGTCAATAGCGCGGCCGGATGAGATCAAGACCGCTCATAGCAGAATTGCTGATCTCTTCAGAAACGAATGGATAGCTGCTCCCGATAACAGCGCAGCGTCGGCCGAATACGGGAGTCTCACCTGCTTCCACGCTCTTTCTGCTGGCCGCACTCAAGACGCGAAGCACTTGAGTATCGCTTTCTTGGAAGAGGCCAAGCAGGCTGCTGTGGAGTCGTATCGACGTGGTGAGTACAAAACGACCATATTGTATGTCGAGGCAGTGAAGAGGATGGATAAACACCCTGATCCGTCGTACGATTTCTACTATGCCTTGGCCCTGAATCGAACGAAACGTTCAGGCGAGGCGCTGTGCATAATGGAGAACCTGGTACGGCGATTCCCTGACAGGTCGGACTATCACCATGCTCTGGGAACAATTCTACGGTGGCTCAACAGGAAAGAAGATGCCCTATCTTCGTTCCGACGAGCTGTCGCGACAGGGAGCGGGCCTAGGTCTACTGCTCTGGCAAGTCTCGCTGATCTTCTGTGTGACATGGGAAGCGTCAAGGAGGCTAGACCATTCGCCGAACAGGCCCTCAAAGAGGATCCGGCGAAATCTCACGTTGTTAGCATCATGTCGAAGGTTTTGGAGATGGAAGGCGATCTTGAGGGCGCACTGCAGATTCTCTCGAGAGCCCTTCAGAGGGCACCTGCTGATGCGCGTCTACACGCCCGAGCTGGGGCAATCCTAAAGCAGATAGGACGTCTCAGAGAGGCGAGAGACCACTTGCGACAGGCCATCTCGGACCCCGCCCTAGCGTTCTCGTATACTGCCTTGGCAGACGTGTACCTCCAGGTGGAGGAGTACCAAGAGGCTCAGAACACATTGGATAAGTTCCCCGGGGATGGGTGGGCAGATCCCAGTTACCTGTCAACTAGAGCCAATCTGTTGCGGCGTGGAAAGGATTTCGGCGAGGCCGAGAGATGCCTGAAGCGTGCCATGGAACTGGACCCTAATAATCCGGTCCACTACGGAGGCATGGCACAGCTCCGTCTTGATCAGGCACAAGAGGCCGCCATCAATCGTGAGAAGCAGATTGTACTGTTGAACATAGAGCAGGCGCAGGTGTCTCTGCAGAGAGGCTTGGCTATGGACAAGAACAACGAAGTCCTTCTGAGCATAAGACATGCCATCGAGAAGTTCGCTTCGGGGATAGGTGTATAATCCGGGCGCGACGGAATCCAGCGACACCATACCTATTAAGCCTCGTAATACGCATGCATAGCACCGGAGTGAGCCGTATTTGAGACCCTTCGGTCGTCCCGGCCAGTCTGGCGGCTTGTGAGAAGGAGCAGGAGGGAGGGCAGCGCCAATGGCGCCACCCG
>PXEP01000159.1 GCA_003566155.1 Candidatus Acetothermia bacterium
CCTGACCGCGCCCGACAGTGTCGAGGTAAGCCCAGCCGTCCGCCTTGCTCCACCGCGACAGGTTCCCGTGATACGTAAGGGGTCGGCGTCCCTCGGAAGGATGGAACCAGGCAGGCAGTTGCCAACGACTGCGCTTCGGCTGCCCGGGCGCGGACAGACATAGCTCAGGGCGGTACGAGGGGAACACACCAGCTCCCGGGACATCGTGAGCTGAACCCGCTAGCGACAGCTCCTCGCGGGCAATGTAGAGCGTGTTGTGCGGATGGATATCCGAGGTCGCATGGGGATGGCGTCGACCCCAGGAGGGGACGTTGCTGCCGTCAGCCTTCACCTTGAGTACCTCTCCGACCTGAAGCCAACCGAACAAAACGTGGATATTCGGAGCCTCTCTGACGTACGAAAGCCGCCCATCGCGAAGCTCAGTTTGTCTGAACCACCCGAAGAACAGAAACAGATCCCCTACGCCAACGCCCTGCCGCTCCAGGTGCCGCTGCGCCGCATCGTCCTGACCGAACATGGCACGCCAGCCGGGCTCGCGCTCCAGCAGTTCGGACCTTAGGTCAGGGTCGAGATGAACCTGGCATGATCCGAAGCGTTCATCACGCGTCAAGTCGCGAACCACCCGCCCCAAGGTGTAGTCTCCAACCGAAAGCTCGTCGTAGGTGATCTTGGCTGCTTCCTCCGTTCCGGGAATCGGAAGCGAAAGCATTCGCCCATTCGGGAGGATCGGACTGGGCACCCGCCCGTACGTCGAATCAAAGCCCTTGCGGCTCAGAACAATTTTCAATACCAGGCTCCGTTTTCAGTTGTCACGTTCTTCTCCTCCCGCAGCTTGGACTGCTGCGCCTATCCGCGTCACCGATACTCGTATCCTCATATCAAGCACCCGTTCAATGAGGTGATCAAAAGCGTTCTTTGATGTACTCGTGCATTTCGCTTAGAGGGATTTCCTGTGATGAGTTTCCGCTCCGCACATAGAGCTTCTCAGTGCTCTGCCCGTCTTTGCCTTTGGCCTTCATGACCACTGGAGCTGTTGCCGGCTGCACATCCACCTGGCAGATTTCCTCTCCCGCAACCTCTAGGAAGTTGACTTCGACCTTGCTTGCCACAAACGCCTTCCCCAGGTGCTGATTGAGAAGGTTGCGAAGATGAAGCTCGAACTTGTCCTGATCTGCGCCGCCCAGTGAGAGATAGTCGTGGTCGAGTCCTTCTATCTGGCCGTCATCGTCAATACCTATCAGCAGCGTGCCGCCTTGGGAATTTGCGAATGCTGCCACGGTCTTGATCACGCCTTCCTCCAGTTTCTTGTTGATCATCCTCTCTCGCACATCCCAGCGCAGAGAAGCTTTGAACTCCAGCTCATCGCTCTCTCCCTCGGCGATCATGTCCTCCAGAGTGACCCCCGTGGCTGCCTCCTCCGTCTTGGTAATTCCCTCCAGAAAGCCGTTTAGGTGATCTGCAAGCAGCTTGCGCCGCGCCTCGAGGAAACGCTCATAGTTGTCGAGTTCCCAAAGGTTCTCGTCTTCCGGTATGCATTGCAGCTCCAAGGCCTTAGGAAAACGCTCTCTTGCCCAGGCGAGGTACTTTGCTGCTGTCCGGCCAGCCTTGGCCCGATTCGCTACTTGCGTGAGAATCGCCCTATTCGTTAGCTCCTGGGCAAGAGCGTATTTCACTCGGTTTCCCTTCCCATAGCCCCGCTTCTTCAGTCGTGAATACGGGAAGATGTGATCCCACTCCAGCTCGTACTTGCTCCCCATGTTCTTGCGGATGGGCATTCCGGTGGTCATACAGACTGCACCACGTGACTTCAGGTACCACCGCACCATGCTGAAGAGAGGGTGTCGAACCCCGCGACCCACAAACTCGTAGGGCATGATCTCCAGTCGGCTTTCCTCAGCAATGATCTGGAGAAGATCATCAAAGGGTTGACGAGACTCCTTCACAATGCGGAGGTCGTGATCCAGCTTTTGCGGCATCTGGCTCACGTACCTAGCGCGGATTTGTGAGTAGTAGAACCACTTCACAAGCTTCCGGATCTCTGTATCTGTTAGATGGGTGCCTGGCTTATCAAAACAGTAGACGATGATGGGCACCAGCGCATAGATCGAGTTGATCTCGTCGCTATGGTCGACGCAGGCGCGACTCCGGAGCAAGTTCACCGCATAGTCGAGGACCGGGCCCTCCAACCGCCCCCATGCATCCTGCAATCGTTCTCGATTCTCCTCACCGTGAAGCCGGCGCATGTCAGAACCCATGTGGTGAAGGCACCCCAGCAACACATACACCAAGAAATCGAGCCTCAGCAGGAAGCCTTCCCGTTCCAATGCAGCCAGCTTCCTCTTGAACCGTTGGCGGGCCTCCGGCCAGTATCCCGAGATCTGTGCCAATGCGAGTTCTGCGTCGGTCAGTGAAACGCCGCTGGCGTTGACTTTGTAGAAGATATCTATCGCCTCGCGCACGGTGGCATGAGGTGGAACGGATTGCTCTGGAAAATCGCGGTCCTTAATCAGCGTAATCCTGTTGATGTGGTCATTGAGACGCTTGAGCTGTTCATTGTTCAGCTCCGCGTCCAGCTGCCTGAATTGATCGTGTAGATCGAAGGCACTTACCTTTCCCTGTAGTACGTCGGTGATGTTCTGCCATAGAGGATTCCCCTCCATGCGCGTCTTCACATAGTAAGACAGCTCCAGGGTATCAAGGTTGACGTACAGTCCTCGGGGGTCATGCATTATCTCTTCAATCGTGTAGTAGGGAGGAATTGCACCCCGTATGAGCATGTAGAGAGTGGTGACCCTCTGCTGGCCATCAAGAAGCACACGAACGGCGCCCTGGCTGTCATTATACTTATGTGGCCCCTTGAACTCCGGAGGATTCGCCGTCTCCCAGGTGAGCATAGTCCCTGTGGGATACTCCTTAATCAGCGAGTCAACTAGTTGCTTGGCGTCCTCTCTGCGCCACACAAACTCGCGCTGAAACGCGGGGACAAATAACTGTTTGTCCTCAATCTTCTCGAGGATATTCGAAATTTTCACTCTCCCTCCCTCCGACACCCCGCGACTTCACGGGGAACCCAATAATCAGACACACCGGTATGTACATGATGCCTAATCTGGCTCATAGAACTATCTCACCGCCCATTCCGCCGACAGCACCTCGGCCTGCTCAAGCACCGTCCGCGTTGCCTTCTCCTGCTTGTCCGGGGGATAGCCGTGGTTTCGAAGGATCCGCTTGACGAGTACGC
>PXEP01000019.1 GCA_003566155.1 Candidatus Acetothermia bacterium
CCGTCCGATCGAACCCCTGGTTGAAGGCGAAAACGGCGCGGTTGTAGCGCTCGAAGGGGTCTGACGGGTGCCCATCCCCTGCGGCAACGCTGGCGCAGCCGAAAAGGCCGAAGAACAAAATGACAATGGCCAGCATTCGCGGCAGCGGCGCTCTCGGGATGTCGCGTCTCATCACGGTCATGGTCGATCTCCGGATCATCATCCATAATGACGGCCACAAGGCAGCCTGTCGCGTTCGGAACACTGCCGCAGGAGCTGCAATTCTCGCGCATTGCCGAAAGAAGCGCGACAGGGCTTCGTTCCGGCTTCAGGCGAAGGCATATTCCGCGCCGGAATCCCGGGAGGCCTGAGAGCGGACCGACCATGGGCATACGAGATGACAGCTACACGGGTCTGGCGTCAACTGCCGGTCAGACGGCGAGAAGACCTGGTTGCGAACTCAGGTAGCCTGGAGCAGGTTTGAGTGAGCAGGTCGTCGTCTCAACTGCGCGAATTCCTCTACAGGAATCTTGAGCCGTCGGCACGACCGGAGGGAGGCCTTTCTCTCTTCAATCGTGTGATTGTGTGGCTCATCGTTTTCGCGGCCGTGGTGGCCATACTCGAGACGGAGGAGACCCTGCGGGGGACGATACCGGAAGTCTTCTGGATCGCTGAGCTCTTCATCGTCATGGTGTTTTCGATCGAGTATCTGGCCCGGGTCTATGCTGCGGGTGAGGACCCGCGGTACTCCGGCCTCCGCGGTCGATTGCGGTTTATGAAGAGTTGGTGGGCGATCGTCGATCTGCTTGCGATCGTTCCCTTTATCGTGACGGGAGGTGCGTATAACTCGTTCATCATCCGCCTGTTGAAGCTGCTGCGGCTCCTGCGTGTCGCGAGAATCGGTCGGTTTTCTCAGGCGTGGGTCTCGCTGACGGATGCCATTTATGGCCGGCGCTTCGAATTGGCGCTGAGCGGGGCGGTCGCCTTCCTGATCATGCTGATCTCCAGCGCCTTCCTGTACGTCCTGGAGGGGGATGCACAGCCCGACGCCTTTGGCAGCATCCCTCGGGCGTTGTGGTGGAGCGTCGCGACGCTGACCACGGTTGGCTATGGCGACGTGACGCCGGTGACCGCACTGGGACGGATCTTTGCGGGATTCACCGCCATCGCCGGGATCGGCCTGATTGCAATGCCCACCGGCATCCTGGCCGCGGCATTCAGCGAGGCGATGCAGAACCGGAAAAAACTGGCCAAGGATGATGCAAGCGCGAATGGAGACTCATAACGACCTTCCCGCTCGTCCGCGCGACGAGGAGCGCCGCTGTCGGCGCCCCAACGCAGACCGGGCTCAGGGGCTGCGCCATCCGTATCCACTGACCACCGGCCGAACCGGTCGCCCTCCTCCAGGGCGGTGTATCCTCAAGAGCCTACCGGCGCGAAGTGCCTTCATACGCGCAGGACTCCCCGATAACGATCCCCCGGTGGAGCCCCGCTCCAGCGCACATCCGGCGGCGTTGTATTACCCGGCGATCCATCCAGACTGCCTGCGTAAGCACGCTTGTTCGCCGAACACAGGGCACCACTGCCACCCTTGCTGAACAAGCCGGATGACGCCACGAAAGCGAGCCACGGAACACGCAAGCGTTTCCAAGGATGCGCCCTTTCATCCTCCGCATACCATCGCGGCAGGAACCTGCCTAACTCGTACCTTCCCCGCGCCGTCCGCTCTCTCACCTTCGATCACGCTTTCGCGGCCGTTGCGGTTGCGAAGTCGCTGCTAGAAGCGGCTCCATTGCACGTTCTCGACCTTCCCGCCCCGAACACGGAACTGGTAGTTCAGATTATTCACTCGGTAGAGCCAGATTTCGTGATCGGGGGCGCAGCCATTGGGGCAGGCATAGACCACACTCCGATGTTCGGGCGGCCCGAGGAGCCGGATCATCGTTGTCACGGGCGTTCCCGCTCGGATCAGTTCGCCTTGGATTCGTAGGCTGCTTGCATGGGCCGACGCAACGAGCAGACTCCCCAAAAGAAATCCCAACACAACCCTCTTCATCTCGGCCTCCGCACAAAACGCCTATCCTCAAGAGGATTCTCACCGCACTGGCTCGGTCTTTCCAGCAAGACAGCCGTCGGGTGCGCCCCGGATCGACGTCCGTTGCCGCACCCCACGTAGCCTTGCAACGCGCCAGCCGACACAACAGACAGCGCCCTGCATGGCGCCACGTTGGACCAAATGTCGCAATTTTTCTCGTGGTTCCAGGGGACGCGACCGTCACTGTGGACCAGATTGTCGCGAAACGGCGACCGCATGAAACGATCGAGCACGATGCGACATTGAGGCGGTTCGTGATGGAAACCCATCCAGATCGGGGTATTGAGCCCCTCAACGGAGCACGAAGGCCGATACTGAAGCAGGGTTCCTGAGCGCCCAGCAGCCGGGCGGCACAGGAAACGGCGGTAGTAGCCCCTCGGTTCCAGCCCCCTGAGGTTCTCCTGCAACCGATTCCAGCGCGATCGGATTGATCCTCTCCGCGTCCTTCGACAGTGTAGGGGTCACTCGATCAACGACAGGCACGAGCATCGGGTCGACCGAGCAAATGAATCAGACCCTTTTTCCAGAGCAGCTCGCTTTGGTTGGCGACAATTGCGAACCGGGCGAGGTATTCAAGGATCACGTTCAGCTCAGTCGTGTGGTCCGATCCTCAGACCAACACCCCAGCCCACTGTGGGTTTGGACGCACCTTCCGGGAAGTCCCGAAGCAACGAGCGGCGATCACTTGCCATGGCCTCAAGGTCGGCTTCGCGTGGTTCACCTTTCAAATCCGTCAAAGCCGCTGATTCATCGGCCTCGACGGGCACAACTGTCCAGTACATTGGATCTTGTCCAAGCGCCCAGTCCACCAACTCGGTGAACACGGACAGGAAGTTTTGACGGCAGTGCGGACACGAATGGATCGCCACGCGGTAATGCGACTCCTGGACCAACTCCGCCACCTGTGCGAGCCCCTGCCGCGCCTCCCACGCCGCCGCCGCATCGTGGGGCCAACACCGCTCGCACCCGTAACCGCCCCGTGTTCCTTGCTCGGCCGTCATCGAGCTTCCCCCTCCGCCAGGATCTCGAACGCGCGGTGATACCGAAGCACCCTTTCCAGGTCTCGATCAGTGAGTTTCCGTATCCGTGTCAGGTTGAGATTGTCCTCCAGGTCCGCCCGCTTCACGCGTCGGGCAATCGGATCCTCGGAA
>PXEP01000211.1 GCA_003566155.1 Candidatus Acetothermia bacterium
GGAAGAGGTCCCGCCAGTTGAAGCAGCTGTCCAGATCGATCCAGCGACCCTCAACCTGCGTGCTCGGGGTAACTGGATCACTGCCTACATCGAACTCCCCGACGGTTTTGACGTGGCCGAGATCGATGTTGGCACCGTGAAGCTCTCCTTCGAAGGTCACGAACTCTATGCTGACGAGAGCGACGTCCGGGACGACGTGCTCATGGTCAAGTTCGACAGGGGCGCCACCTCTAAATGGTTCGAAGACCTCCCTGACGAAGAGGTGGAGCTGACTCTGGCAGGGGGACTCGACGATGGGACGCCATTTGAGGGCACAGACAGCATACGCATCATCAATCCCGCGGCAGGGAGAGGAAGGCCTCGCGTCGCGGAGGTGATCGGCGGGTTGCAGATAACCGCGACGCCAAATCCAGTCAGGGAAGGTGGCTCAGCGGTGTTCAGCGTGTCGGGCGAGTACGCCGATCTCGTGGACCGGATCCAAGTACAGGTCTACGATACGAGCGGGCGGCTTGTGTTCCAGGGAGAAGAGGCCGGTACGAGCCTCATGTGGGACACCACGAGCCAGAGCGGAGCAGCACTGGCGAGCGGAGTGTACCTGTACACCGTGCAGGTCAACGCGCTCGGAGAGTGGACCACTACAGACGTAGAGAGACTGCTGATCCTGCGCTGAACCAAAGGACGGCAGAGTTATGTACGGAGGGCGGGTCAGCACGGCCCGCCCTCCTGCTGCAAGCTGTCTGAGGCCGAACACACGGCCATGCTCGAGGCGGCGCGGCGGGAGCATCCTGATACGGTGGGGGTGTTCGCGTTCATTGACCGTTTCTGTAAGCGTCCCTTGTGGGTCCAGCTGCCCCTCTACCCAGAGCTTGTGCGGCCAGTCTGTTTGGGGGCTGAACGCAGCCCTCGTCCTCTACCCCCATGCTGAACTTACATGAGAAACTCGGACGACCTTCAGGCTCCTCCCGCATGGCACATTTCTTCCCCTTTACAACCCCCGTAGACAGTTGCTAGCCTTAGGTGACCCTATGCTTTAAGGAGGTGTCTCGCTATGGGACTGTTCCGGGTGATGGGTATCGTCCTAGCCATCACTTGTGTATGGGCGTTTGCAGCATTCGGGTTCTTCGATGTGGAGATCGTTGAAACCAATGCTCCGATTGTCCAAGGTGAGGTTCTCAAGGTTACAGCTACAGTCATGAACGACTCGATGTTTGGTTTCAGACACCCGGTTGAACTACGCGACTTCGATGGGAATATAGTCGACACCGATAGGAGGTACATTGGACCGGGTGACACCGTAACGTTCGAACTGAGTTGGCAGACCGAAGTGGGAGATGCCGGGACCGGGATGATCACGTTTGCATATATTCACGCTGTGTTGGGAGAATATCCTGACACAAAAGAGATAAGAATCTTGGAGGAGCCTCCTCTGTATTTCGATGGCTGGAGTGCTCCACTGGACACACCTCGGGATAGGTACAGGTCGGGAAGCACACTACCGGTGAAGTTTATCGTGGTCGATGCTGATGGAGTTCCCGTAACCGAAGGAGTAGAGGTCGATGTCCAGGTAGGCGAAAGTGACTGGGTGACGGCAGAACTGGCAGACCCCAACACCGGAATGTGGCAGGCTGACGTGACACTGGAAGGCTCCGGCACACAAGAGGTCATACTTGACGGCAACGTTCAAGACGTCCCGCTCATGGAGATAGAGGTTTTCACCACTGGTAGACGGTAGGTGAGGGGAGCGGCCGGCCGCCGAGCGCGGATCCCTGGGGTGTCTATCCGTGAACGAGTAGCGGCGGCCGGTAGCATCCACTCCCTTGTTGTCGGTGCCAGCAGTCCAAAGTGCATCGGGGAGCCAGGGCTCGCTCAGAAAAGCATACCTGGCACCCCCTCCAGCGCTATTCCTGCGATCAGTTCTGCAGTGGATTGGTCACGCGCCCCATGAACAATATCGTCCCACTGACACTATCCTGGATGAAGAAGACGAACGGCCGATCGATTCTGAGTTCTGCCGGAGGAGGAGGGGGTGGCGCTGTCGGGAGCTGTATTGCGGTAGCACCTCCCGCTTCTATTCCATACTCATCTACACCCACAAACGACTCGTGGACGACATCATCAAGCCACAAGTCCTCGGCTGTAGTTATTCCGGAGAAGTCCGCGCCGGGCGAGAAGGCACCCGCCGCCCCCAAGGACGAGAGCGCTTCGCGAAGTTCGAAACGCGAGCTGTAGCTGAACTTGGGCATGAAGAGGTCCACTTCATGCCACTCAAGCGAATCCGAGATCGTGCGCAATACCCCAGCGTCAAGCGACTCCTCGAACTCGCGGAACTTCGATTCCTCAGGCACAATAACAAATACCGAACACGCTCCCTTCACACGGAGCCTGATGGCTTGGTAGTCGTCCCCTTCGGCGTAGTCTGCGTTAAGCGTCTTCTCCATTGTGGGGACCATCACTTCACCGCCATCAAGCAACTTGAACGGCCGGTCCTCGGTCAGCTCTTCTTCGAAGGGCACCGGCCACAACGCCTTGAGGAAGATCGTGTTGGCGAGCACCAAGCGGGTCTCGGAGGAGAGAGCGCCCGGCGCGATCAGGTTGTCGATCCTGCCATTCGTTTCGTTACTTACCCACTCGTTAATGGCGCGCCGACAGGCTTCCGGGGCGCTCACGAAGTCCACAAGGCGGATGCCCGCGCCGTAGTTCTCGGCCAGCACGTCCAGAAACTCGGGCACAAAAGGATATCCTTGCTGCCCCCAGAGGGAGTTGGCCACCGTCAGCTCGAATTCGCCCTCCACACGACGCTCCTCTGGTCGCCGGTTTAAATCGAGGTAAAGGTAATTGAACGCAGCATGCAGCCTTCCTTGCTCGAGATCGAAGTGCAAAGTATCGGCCAGCTCTCGTTCAGTGGTACCTCGCGCACCGACGTAGGCCATGGCTAGCGTGGACGAGATGCTATACGGGGAGTAGAAGAGATTGCCTTCCTCTTTGCGAAGCGCCTGATAGAGGTCAAGGGCAAATTCTCTGTTCCCTTCCACCAGCTGTCGCAGCTCGTCCCTGTCAACTTGCGGGTTTTCCTCTCGGGGTAGGTCCGACTTGAGGTATTCTACTTCAGCTGGCTCCCGAAACAGCCAGCACCCAGTCAACACAACCGCCAGGAGGCTCAGCAGCACCGCGCCCAATCCCATTCTGCGTCTCATATCTTCCTCCGCCTCACTCCACCCCTCCGAATCTAATGCGGATGTTGGCTCCAAACTGAGCGGAAAGATCGAAGGGGTCCACGGTGGCTCTCAGATCTAGGAAATCGCCTAGCCCCATGAGAACGCCCATCCTCATGAAGTTAGGGCCGTACGCAATCTCCGCCAACGCTATAATCCAATCGGCAACTTCCACATGTGCAATCCCGTAAGGCGAGAACTTAAACCAACTGAAGCCCCCACCGTCCAAATGCAAGCTGAACCTTATCTGCAACCCTGCATTCAAGTAGTAGACGCCATTTTGTGCCTCTCCAGCAAGACCCAGACAAAATCCAGTAGTGCCATAGAAGCGGGGATTCCACCTGTCGTGGTACCGCAGATTGAGCCACGATCCGAGTGAACCCTCATCGCTAAACTGGTTTGACGCGTTCACCCATCCGTGTGCCCTTCCATCCAGCGTTGAGAACACAGCCATGCCGACCTGTAGAGAATCGCTGATTCCTATGTCCACATGGAGATCAGATCTCACAATACGATCGTACCCATCAACGAGAAGGGCTCCTATCTGGAGTTCACTTGCCCTCAAGGTGTAGGCTGTTCTCCTTTCCATCCCCATTGAGGGAGGAGCCTTCTCAAAGCCGCTAACTATAGTTCCTCCGGCACTTACAGCAGCCACAATGAAGATTGCCAACAACGCAATTGCCCTTCGCATGCTTCCATCCTCCTTCAGTGCTTGAAACCATAACGCACTCTTGCTGCTGGACATGCGCCAGCCCCTATGGTTAGACATCGCCTCCCTGTTGTGCGAAAGAACCGCAACTGCCCTTCTTGCTAACCATTCCACCCACCCTTCGGTGCTTATGCTTGCCTGTTTCGCTCTCTTAGCCAGCAACACCCTACCATGCCAGGGCTGTGAGAGACTACATGACTTGGTGTAGGTGGAGCCTCGGCAGGTGAGTCCAATAGGTCAAACAGAATGAGTTCTCGCCAGGGGCGGCTCCTCGTGCCCCTTGCCTTGTAATCGCTTCCGGCAAGGGTGAGCCGTACTGAGCATGGCCCGTTTGGAGGCCCTGGGCGCGGCGTGGTATTGTGGAGCGCGGCCGGTCCAAGTAGCTTCATGACTTTCATAACCGCTAGGGGTGGATACCGGCCGCTCCGCCCTCTCTCCCCGCGATAGGCCCCGCGCTCCTGGCGTGGTAGGGTAGGCTTGGAGGTGGGCGCTTGTGATTGGACTGACAGGGTTTCTATGCCTTTTCCTGATTGCAAGTGTGCTGGGGCCGGTGCAGGGGGACTATCAATGCGGAAACCCTGGGCCGGAGAGCGAAGTGTCGTTCGACCGTGCTCGATACGTAGGGGGTGATTGGGCGACGATCACCGTGACCGAGCCGACGATGGCCGGCCAGCCGGAGATCGCCGGCGAGGATGTGCTCGTCCTCAAGGATCGCCACGGCGGCGTGGTCCTAAGCTGGGATAGGATCCCGGTGATAGCCGACCAACTCTTCCAGGTCGAGTTCAAGGTGCCCGGTGACATCGCTACCGGAACGATCCGCGCAGTATACACGCACCCGACGCAGCCGGACCGGACCGCCGAGGCGACCGCGTGGGTGCCAAAACCGTTTTCCCCCCCCAGAGGAATCGTAATAAGTCCAAAATTCCTGTGGGACGAGGTTGCGTTCATGCTTGACGACGATGTTGGTCTTGTGGCCGACAGGTTCTCGATCATGATCTACGATCTCACCGGGCGGAAGGTGGACGAGTTCAGCGACACCAACACCCGCACACTGACCTGGGACGGCGGCAACCTCCGCAGCACGGCCTACATCTACGTGGCTGTGGTGGAGTCTGAAGGTCTCACGTGGACGTTCAGCGGTCCTGTATATATTTGGCGTTAGCGGCTGTCCACCCAGTTTCCAAGGACCTGTCTGGACGAAGACTTAGGCTGTGGGAAAGCCAAGGGCAGAAAAGATTGTTAACAGTTCCATGGTTGGCACCATGCGCATCCCGGAGCTTGCCAGTGCAGTTGTGACTTCGTCCATCCGCTCCATTCCGTGGGGCGAAGAAATTCTACACTGGCTCTGTCGGGCGCATCGAGGAGGCTTCAGGGAATGAAGACGGGGCCAAATGGGAGATTTCGGGACGGATTAGAAGGAGAGGACAATGCCGACTCGGATGGCATACGTGGTCGCGTTTTGTGGGCTGATCATCTTAGCGCTTGGAGGGTGTTCTCTGCTCGGCAAGCTTGCTCCACGGTTCGACGCCCAAGAGCAGCTGGAGGAGAGTCCCCTGACGGTGTGCTTCGACGCATCTAGGTCATCACCGGCAGGTTTGATCGCAGACTTCCATTGGGACTTCGGCGATGGTTCTGAAGCGCGCGGGATGACGACATCCCACACCTACGCTCGCCACGGGCGTTACAAGGTTACCCTTACGATTACAAGCAACCGGGGAGATACGGCAGATCTTAGTCAGGAAATACTCGTGAAGGGGCGCCCGCCAAGGGGCAGCTTTCTCGCAGTGGTCAGCTCAGATGGGCACACGTTGACAGCCCATTTCGCCTGCATGTTCTTCTCTTGCTATGTAGACTGCTCGTTCCACCTGGACTTCGGAGACGGACAGGCCACCGAACTCCGTACGTTCGACGGCGGAGCCACCCATGTCTATGATGGGCTGGGACCCTACACCGTTGAGTTCACAATCACGGATCTGTATGGGAGAACGGACAGCGTCACCAAGGTAGTGAGCGGATTGCCTCTGGCATCTGATGTGCGTGTCGTAACAGAGGAGACTCCTACCAACCTCACGGTCAGCCAAGGCGAGGTCTTTGTGGTGAGGGTGTTAGGGAATGCGACCACAGGCTACCTCTGGGAGCGGCACGAGGGGGGCAACCCATCCATCCTCCGACCGGTCGGAGACCATTACACGGCACATCCGGACTGTGACGGGAGAGCTGGTTGTGGGGGGTACTTCGAGTTTCGGTATGAGGCAGTGGGGGTGGGACACTCACAGGTGAATCTCGTTCACTGGCGGCCCTGGATGCGCCAGCCCATCGAGAAGTACTCATGGAACGTGGAGGTGATCTCTGCCACTGACTCGTCCGGCGACGAGTAGGTCCGACCTCTCTGCAAATCAGTCCTGGGTACGCCTTCCGCCATCGACGCCTTCACCGGTCTGCCCTGCGCGAGTTTCGCAGAGATCCGTGCTTGCTGTGCCCCCCATGCTTATCTCGCATGCGTAGGGCGCCCTCGTGCATATATTCCGGGAGGCAACTCTGGCTCTCTAAGGGATGCAAATTGGGGCGACTCGTGAGTAGGAGCAGCCAACTACACCCTAGCTCGTCCATGAAACATTTTCGGTAAGACTGCTTCGAGCACCAGCGGAGAACAGCAAGCAGGAAAAACCGAGAAAAATGTCTGCATGACACTGGTGTTTTTGTTTTTCCCCGTACCCAGCCACGGAGGTGATTCAACGGCCTTCTAGGCCTCTTGTAGGGCAAATGTGGGCAAGTAGTAGGCCTCAAGGTGCTGGCGTCGTATGTTACGAGATCACCAAGGCCGAACACGCGGCCATTCTCAAGGCGGCCCGGCGCAAGCACCCCGACAATGTAGCGGTCCTGGCGTGCCCGATTCCGCAAGCGCCCCCGGCTCGTCCAGCTTCCCTTGTTCCCCGAGTGGGTACGGCCAGCGTGTTAGATGTCTCGGCAAGGATAGCACAGCGCCCGGAGTGGAACAGACATCCCAACACCGATCGGCGTGACACAATCACACTGCTTGTCGCTAATGCTACCGTTCAAGAAACATGACCCCCCTCACATAGGGGGGTCATCTGACATGACCGGCCACAGCTAATACCCGGTACTCCGAGGTCCATTTCACTCTCTAGCTGGATTTGTCCTGTTTATCACCGCCATGGTAGGCTGGGCGTGTTGGGCGAGCGGGCGTTTATTGGGTCACATGGCCGAGAACCAATTTGGGAGTGGGCGGTTTGGTTTCCAACTGGGCACTCCGGCAGGTTGGCTGTGATGCCTGGAGGCGGGCAGCTTAGGAGGTGGGCAGAGATGTACCGGAAGCTTCTCATTGTTGTGCTTGCGGCAATCGTCGTGCTGCTTGGGGGATGTAGACTGTGGGATAGCATCACTGGAAATGCTACTAGTGAACTCATCGACAAGCTCAGGGAGTACTTCGACATCGATCACCAGGAGGCTACAGATGCTGAGCTACGAGACTACCTTCAAGATGGAGATGAGCGCACCTTTGCAGACGCTGTCGTGCTGGAGTACGAGTTTGGTACTAGCGTTGATGCATTCGTGTACCGGAATGAGAGGTTCGGTGAGGATCTAGAGCAGGACTTCTACCGGCATGTTTCTTCATCAGGAGTGCTGGGAACCCTGAGTGGCGTAGCGAAAGCTAGCGGGATGATCTACTTCGGCGGGATGGTCGATGCACTGCATATTCTCAGCACAATAGGGACGGGGCTCGCTATCATGGAAAGCTTCTCCAGCTCCGTAGAGAACTCAGGACTGATGAGCGTAATACTCGAAGAGTACTTCATTAGTAGAGATCATCTGAGAGCGGACGCCGCTCCTCATGAGGTACAAGAGGTATTTGATGAGGTCTATGATGTGTTTGACGATTACCTATACTACATGTTCTCACTCATAGATCGGGAGATTCCGGATAAAGAGGAGCAAGAGGAGTTCTTAGCGCACTACTTTGAAGTGCGCTATCAGGCTTACATGTTGGCTACGGACCAAGAGGCACAACGGGAGGTCAAGGAACACATCCTGGCGAAAATACCAACGCCTCCTCCTGGGAAGTCTTTTGAAGGCTATGTCCTAACAAGCAACAGGTATAGAGTTGAAGACGTCGATCTAGATGCTGTTGTGGAGGACGAATTTGGCCTTGGGGCAACTGTCGCCGACTGGCAGGATATCAAGAGCGAATTCTCGGGACGAGTCCGAGAATTCTGCAAGGGAGTAGGTCTTCCCAACCAACGGGACACAGGCAATCACCATGGGGCGTTCGTCTACAATGGCGGCAGCCGATACTACAATTGTCCCAGATGGGATGGTCGGCATTACTTCGTAACCTTCTTTGATGGTTCGTTACCGGGCAACTACCAGGTGCACGACAGCATAGATAACCGCACGTTGTGCTTAGGCTCTTGGTATAGGAAGGAGATGGAGGTGCTCGTGAAGCTACCATGAGGAGGCTTGTCTGAGTCTGCCTTAGACCCCGAGGCGTTGGCGTGGTAGGGTGGCGTGGAGGTGGGCACGATGAACCGATCGCGATGGTGTTGTGTAGGCATTGCCGCTCTTGTGTTCATGGCCGGGCTTGGGGCGCTGGCCGAGCCTTGCACGATCACCGTGCAGCCAGGCGAATCCATTCAGACAGCCATCAACTCTGCCCCCGCTGGCGCGGTAATCTGTCTCGCAGCGGGGACTTGGCATGAGAACATATCTATCAGGAATAGCCTCACCCTGCGGGGAGCAGGTTCCGACAAGACCAGAATCCGTGGTGTGTCTGCAGAAACTGAAGGGGCTGTTGTGATTATCCACGGTTATCGCTCTCCTGAAGTGCAGATTGAGAGGCTCGCCGTGGTCGAGGGGCAAGCTAAGCGAACGGGATATCCGTTCTACACCCTCATCGCACCGTCGCAAGGAATCGGCGTGAAGGGAGGCGCCAAGGTGACGATCCTCGATGTAGTGATTCAGAAAAACTCCTATGGAGTCTATATCGCTACCGATGCAGCCAAGGTGACGGTCCGGGGTTCAACCTTCCTGGACAACCGACACGGCATTGTGGTACAAGGCTCATCCGAGGTCGAGATCTCCGGCTCGACAATCAGGTCGGGATCAGCGATTGGCATTGAGATCTTCTCGTACACCGGATCGACTCCGGCCTACGCTGTTATCCAGGACTCTAGTGTATCAGGGTATGATTTGTGGGGTATCCTGATACATGGAAATGCTCAGGCTTCCATTGAGGACAGCACCGTCTCGGAAAACGGAGGGATGCTGGGTGTTGGGATCGGTGTATCGCAGTTTGCTCAGGCTACCATCCAGAACTCGTCCGTCCTGGACAACAAAGACTACGGCATCCAGGTGAGCGATGAGGCTCATGTCACGATTGAGGGATGCGTGATTGCGGGCAACAGCCGTTACGGTGTTCTTCTCTATACACCACCGTGCATCTACACAACCACACCCTCCCTCTATGTGTTTGAGGGGTATGTGGCCGGAAGAGCCAACGTTATACCCGGACCGGGGGAACCGAACGCTAACAGGCAAGCATCCGTCTGCCCAGACACTCTTCGCTTCCTGACAACTGATCAAGGAGGCGAACTGGATCTGCGGTGGGGGAGGTAGTGTATCTCTCTTTGCGGCGGGGAGCGTCACCCTACCCCCACAGCGCCACTCCGTGCATCTGCCCGCATCCTGAGGCCCTGTAGTGGCTTCCATCGAGGTCGAGCCGTACTGAGGCCAGCTAGTTTGGAGGCCGGGGCCGCGGCATGGTAGCCTCAAGCGCGGCCGGCAACCGGGAGAAGTAGACCGAGTAAAGGACGTTAACCCAGGGGCGGATACTAACCGGCCGCTCCGCCCTCGCTCCCCACGATAGGCCCCGAGGCGGTGGCGTGGTATGGTGGGTGTGGAGGTGGGCGTGATGAACCGATCCCGATGGTGTTGTGTAGGTATTGTCGCTCTTGTGTTCATAGCCGGACTGGGGGCGCTGGCCGAGCCTTGCACGATCACCGTGCAGCCGGGAGAGTCGATCCAGGAAGCGATCGATGCGGCCAGTCCTGGTGATGTGATCTGTCTGGCGGAAGGGGAATGGGAAGAGAACCTGGTTATTGAAAAGAGCCTCACCCTCAGGGCGGCTGAAATACAGCCCGAGCCACAGGCGGTAATCACATCTGCCAGAGAGGGCTGGCCGGTGATCCTGATCCGTAGCGAGGAACCCCTGGAGGTGACGGTCCAAGGGCTCATGATCACGGGGGCGTCCGGACCTTGTTTCCAGTTGGAACCTGAGCCGATCTGCGCTTATGGTATCTACGTCCATGGCAAGGCAACGGCAACCATCGAGGGCAACACCATCAGCGGCAACTGGAATGGCATCAGGATGTACGACTCCTCCCAGGCCACCATCGAGAACAACGTAATCAGCGGCAACAACCGGCATAGCATCCAGATGGAGGACTCCTCCCAGGTCACGATCGGGGGAAACACCATCAGCGACAACCGTCATGGCATGAGGATGTCGGGGTCCTCCCAAGCCACGATCGAGAACAACACCATCAGCGACAACGAGCGGGATGGCATCTGGATGGAGGACTCCTCCCAGGCCACGATCGAGGACAACACCGTCAGCGACAACCGGTTGAGCGGCATCCATTCCACCTCAACCGAGCCTGTGCAAGGGGGCGGGAACCGCATGAGCGGGAACCACCCCGACCTCAGCGGCAACGTCTCAGCAAGGTTGCGTGTCCCGTTGGTTCCTGAGACGCAGGAGACTGATCTGTCCTTTCCCGGACCCTATCGCACGCTTCAGGAGACCATTGATGCTGTGGCACCAGGCGGCACGATCACCGTAGCCCCGGGCATCCATCAAGGAGGCCTGACCATCTGGAAGCCTCTGATCCTCAAGGGAGCGGAACGTGATGAGGTGGTGATTGAGGGTGCGGTATCGCTCATCGACGAGGCCCAAGCTGTGGAGATCGTTGGCCTGATGATAGCCAACTCTCCACATCACGGCCTCTCATTGGGTGGCCGGGCCGAAGCCACGATCGAGAGCAACGCTATCAGCGACAACGGGCGTGGCATCTGGATGGGGGACTCCGCCCGGGCCACGATCGCAAGCAGCACCATTAGCGACAACCGGTATGGCATCGAGATGAGGAACTCCTCCCAGGCCACGATCGCAAGCAACACCATCAGTGACAACCGCGATCTTGGCATCAGGATGCGGGACTCTTCGCAGGCCACGATCGCAAGCAACACCATCAGCGACAACCGGTATGGCATGAGGATGTCGGGGTCCTCCCAAGCCACGATCGAGAACAACACCATCAGCGACAACAGGTATGGCATCGAGATGAGGAACTCCTCCCAGGCCACGACCACGAACAACACCATCAGCGACAACCATCATGGCATCAGTATGTGGGCCTCCTCCGAGGCCACGATCGAGGACAACACCGTCAGCGGCAACAGGTATGGCATCGGGATGTTGGACTTCTCCCAGGGCATGATCGGGGGCAACATCATCAGCGACAACCGTCATGGCATCTGGATGCAGGGCTTCTCCCAGGCCACGATCGCAAGCAACACCATCAGCGGCAGCAACGAGGAAGGAATCTTTGTGTGGTGGTCTGCCCAAGCCACGATCGAGAGCAACACCATCAACGACAACCGGGACGGCATCACGATTAGGGACTCCTCCCAGGCCACCATCAGCGGCAACGTGATCCGGAGCAACGAACGCTACGGCGTAGCTCTCTACGAGAGTCCGTGCTTCGACACACGCTTGGTGTTCACCGGCTACGTCACCGGCGAGGGCAACTCAGGCGAGGGCAATTTGTGGGGCGACTACTGCCCGGAGAACTTGGCGTTCCTGTTCACCGAGGAGGGCGGCGAACTCGACCAGCGGGAGTAATTCCATGCATCCGCGCGCTTCAGTTTGCCCTGTAGTGGCTTCCGGCGAGGGTGCGCCGTACTGAGCATGGGTCGGTTTGGAGGTTTGCCCGGTGCGACGCCGACTGGGCGGGATCTGGTCAGCGTTCTTACTCGATCTCTATCCAATCATCGTCTACCTTCCATAACAAGTGAACCTGCGTATCACAGAGTCTGCAATCCTTCTTCATCTTTCTATGCTAGCTTGTAGCTGAAACATCGTGCTGGCGGTGAGGGGAAGTGGAACCCGGTGCTCAACGCTCCGTCGGTAGGGGGTTCTGGGGTGCCAGCACTTGCCTGATCCAACATGGCGGGGATGTGAAGCGGCCGTGGATTAGTAAGGAGGTGACGCATGGAACCGATGTGGAATCTTGTATGGGCGGCAAACCCGGAGCTAACTGGTGAATTGGTGAATGCGCTTGGGCCAACGCCAGGGGTGAAAATTGCACACCGCGTGTTGATTGAGCCACCTGAACAACGGCCGCCGCGTCCGATCTCGCGGCGAACCTGTCGGCGGGTCAGCACATGCACGAGGGCGGCATGGAGACCTAGCGCACACCGGGCCCCGGATGATTAGCTGGCAAATTCCCCGGCGTGGTAGCCTCAAGCGCGGCCGGCCGATTGCTTGCACCTTCTTCACACAACCCGGGGCGGATCCTGGCCGGCCGCTCCGCCCTCGCTCCCCACGAACGATAGGCCCCGAGGTGTTGGAGTGGTAGGGTGGGCGTGGAGGCGTGCACGATGAACCGATCCCGAAGTCTATGTGGAGGCATTGCCGCTCTAGTGTTCATGTCCGGACTTGGGGCGCTGGCTGACGAGTGCACGGTCACCGTGCAGCCGGGCGAGCCGATCCAAGAGGCGATCGACGCCGCTCCCGAGGGCGCGCTGATCTGCCTCCCTGCAGGTGAGTGGCAGGAGAACGTCGAGATCTCGAGGAGCCTCGTGCTACGGGGGGAAGATGCAGATTCGGTGCTTCTCCGGTCCGCGGACCCGGACACCCCGCGCATCTCGATCCTCGCACCAGAGGGTGACGTGCGGGTAGAGATTCGGGATCTCACCATTGCTGGTGCGGAGGGCGATCGCGGGGTGGGCGTATGGGCGCAGGACTCGGTCGAGGTGGTCATCGCAAGCTGCGTGATTGCCGGGAACAGGGCTGCCGGCATCTGGCTTGCTGGTTCGACGCAGGCAACAATCAGCCATTGCACGATCAGGGGGCAAGACTGGTATGGTGGCATTCGCCTCAGCGACTCCTCGCAGGCGACGATCGTAGAATCGGTCATCACGCACAACGCCCTTGGCATCACACTTGCCGGATCATCCCGTGCCAAAGTGCGCGACTCCGACATCTCCCACAACCGATGGGTGGGCCTCTCCATCCGTGCGGCAGCGTCTCTGTCCATCATGGACTGCGATGTCGTCGGCAACGGCGCGTTCGGGGGACTGTTCGTTGAGGATTCAGGCAGCTTGCTCGTCAAGGGGTGCACGGTCGAGTCCAACAACGGACCGGGGATCCAGCTTGCAGACAGTGCTCAGGCAACGATCACGGAGAACACGATCCTCAGCAACGGGCGGTGCGGCGTGGCGCTGCGCCCGGAGCTCATGTCGGGCATGGACAAGGCGTTCACTGGTTACGTCATTGGCAAGAGAAATACCGGTAAGGGCAACGCCGATGATGACTGCTGCCCGGATGACCTGGCGTTCCTGTTCACCAAGGAAGGCGGTGAACTTGACCAGCGTGAGTAGGGGGAGCGCTGAGCGTTGCAGCGCAGCAGTCACCCTTATGCGCAGGCTTTCCCCCGCAAGCTAGGCAATGCTAGTGATGCCTAGATCGGGGGGCAGTGTAGAGATGCGAGCGCCAATCCTTACCTAACAGGCTTTCTCACAGGGTTGCGATTATGCTGATCTCATCAGGGATTACGAGCCCACGGGGAGTTCGAAAGTAGTGGGGATGGCCCTTGCGGGCCACCCTTACGGATGTAAATCCCCTTTAGCCAGCAGGTGGCAGCACGTGCCATCATAGCCTGTCGTCGGCAGGGCATGACGTCGGGATTACTTGGTGCCAGTGAGACCGGAAAGTAGTGGGACGCGGGAGCCCTCGGGCACCCTTAACTGTGGCTACGAGCACGTTGGTCAGA
>PXEP01000175.1 GCA_003566155.1 Candidatus Acetothermia bacterium
ATTCAATATCTGCCTCAAGAACCGTCGGTTTTCCTCCGTACGACCGTTCGGGGGAACCTGTGTATGGCCCTGGACGGACTGGGCATGCGCTGGGACTCCCAGGTGGAGGGTGTCCTTGAGGAACTGGGCCTGCGGGGTTTCGAAGGGCGCAAGGTGGGAAAGCTGTCAGCAGGAGAACGGCGCAAGGTGGAGATCGCACGGGCGTTGGTGACCCAGCCTTCTTTTCTGCTATTGGATGAGCCATTTTCCGGTGTAGACCCAATAACTGTTGCCGAGCTTTCCACCACCCTACGCCGCCTCACGGCTGATGGCATCGGGGTTGCGATCTGTGATCACAACGTGCGGGATACGTTGCATCTAACGGATCGGGCGTACGTGATCCACCACGGCAAACTGCTCATGTCAGGCACGCCGGAGGAAATCGCTGAGGACCAATCCGCCCGGCTGGCCTATTTGGGGGAGAAGTTCAGTTTATAGGGGAGCTACTGGTACGTAGTTCGTGGTAGGTAGTGGGGGGTACGTGGTGTGGGCCATGCGTCAACGCGCAAGCGCCGCATGTTTGGTCGCACCAATGACTTACCGTGTACGACCAAGCACACACCACCAACCATACGGTACCTACCAGCCCGGCTTCCACAGCCGCCGACGCCACATCCAGGTCCCGAACGCCACGATAAGGATCACGCTGACCACCTGGGCTCCGCGCACCGGCCCGAGCATCAACGCGTCGCCGCGCACGAATTCGTTGGGAAAGCGGATCAACGAATAGGAGATGAAATAGACAGCCGTCAAGAACCCCGCTTGAGCGGGCTTTTTTCGGAGCCGCCACAACAGGACGAAGATCAACAGGTTGCCCACCATTTCGTACAACATGGCCGGGTGCAGCGGCTGACCGGGGTACGCCTGGCCGGCGGGGCTGGCGAGGGGGAATTCCAACCCCCAAGGCAGCGTGGTAGGTGTGCCGTATGCATCGCCGTTCAGGAAGTTTCCTATCCTGACCAGGGCCTGCCCTAAGGTCACCGCGGGAACCACCGAGTCGCCGATGGCCCACATGGCGAAGCCTCTCCAGCGGGAGAATATCCATAGCCCCAGCAATCCTCCGAGGAGACCCCCGTGCACGGCCAATCCCCCCCGCCATAGCATGGGGATCTCCAACAGGTTGTCCTGATAGTAGGACCATTGAAAGGCTACATAGTAGAGCCGCGCCATGATCAGCCCCAGCGGGACCCCGATCAACATCAGGTCAACTACGGCCTCCACACCCAAACCGGACCTCACCAACCCCCGGCGGCGGGCCTCTGCACGGACGAGGAAGAATCCCAAGACTAGAGCGATGACGTACATCAGCCCGTAGTAGCGGATCTCAACGGGCCCTAAGCGCAAGAATACTGGATGCACAGCACCCCTCCTATGCCGATTATAATAGCCGGGCATGGATTGGAGACTGCGTGCGGTGGTTGCCGCGGGGAGTGCTGCCTTGCTATGGGGGGCGTTCTACCCGGGACTGAGCGTGTTGGTTTGGCCCGCTTTGGGGGGATTGTTCTGGTCCCTTTCCGGCCGGGGTGGGTCGTCTGGTGCGAAGCTAGGGATGGTGGCGGGCTTGACGTACTTCGCCCTCACCTTCTCCTCCATACTGCAGCTGTGGAATTTCGTAGGGGCATTGGCCCTACCGTTATGGATTCTGCTGGCTGTCTACGCGGCCCTGTACATGGCGGTGTTCGGGGCCGCGGTGGGCCGGTGGCGCTCGCCTCTGGTGTGGGCGGGAGCGTGGATGCTCCTGGAGGTGGCGCGGGTAGCGGGCCCGCTGGGCACAGCGTTCGGCACCCTTCCCGGGGCGTTGGCCGTGCCCCCATGGGTGGGTGCGGCGGCCGTAGGGGGGCCGTGGCTACTGTCGTTTGCCGCTTCCTGGACAGCGGGCTGCGCCGTGGCTGGGTGGCGGGGGCGTCGGGCATGGCTCCTTCTGGCGCTTTTGGGTCCAGGCATCTTGTTTTCCGCTTCCGGGCTCGCCCCGCACACCGAGCAGGTGGACACCTTGCGGGTGGCCATTGTGCAGACCGGGGTCACCCAAGAGGACCGGTTGGATGCCGGACAGGTTCCGCAGCTCATGGACCACTATCGGAGCCTTCTGGGCGAAATCGAGCAGCCGGTTGATCTGGTCGTGTTCCCGGAGACAGTCCTTCCGGTACCTCTGCCCGATCGACCCGAGCTTATGGAAGCGTTCCAGCAAGCCGCCCAACGACTGGATGCCGACCTCTTGGTTGGGACGGGGGACCGGAGAGATGATGGGGTGTACAACTCTACCCTGCTGGTGAGTCCCGAGGGTGAAGTGGTAGGGAGCTATGACAAGATGCACCTCGTGCCATTTGGCGAGTATCTGCCGGCGCGTGGACTGTGGGAGGCAGTGGGTCTTGGTCCCCTGCTACGGGACCTTCTGCCTCACGATCTTGCCCCCGGCGGTAGCGATGAGCCCATCGGTGCCTACGGGGTGCGCATCTGTTTTGAATCACAATTCCCCAAGTTGGCGCGACGCTCGGTGGCCCATGAGGCCGAGCTGTTGGTGGTGCCGACGAACGACGCTTGGTTTGGGCGGGATCGACTCTTGTGGGACCATTTTGCTTTCGGGGCGCTGCGTGCAGCGGAGCAGGGGAGGGCGTTCATCCATGCCACGACGACCGGATGGAGCGGCGCGTTTGATCCCCGGGGACGTTTGGCAGGGGATCTGCCGCTCCTGGAGCCTGATGTCTTGTATGTGCAGCTGCCGCTGCATCGTGGGCGTACGCCGTACGCAGTGGTGGGTGACTGGCCGGTGTTGGCTCTGGCAGCAGTTCTTGTAGCTGGCGGTATTGCTTGGGAACGGCGGTATACGCGTTCGCAGTTCTAGGTGCGCAGGGTTCACCTGGCCCGTTGTGCTGAGCGGGTGCTGGGTAGAGTGTACGGAAGTTTCGGCTGTTCTGTTGAGGACTGGAGAACGCATGGCCGGCGCCAGGCAGTTGCCCGGCGCCGGCCCGGTTCTCTCGCGCTTCAGAGGTCGGTGTTCGGCTCTACTGTCGTGGGGTCTCTAGTCGGCCTCGATGTGGATCTCTTCACTGGCGCTGTTGTCGGCATCGTCCCACACAGTGGCTACGGCGACGTACGAATCGGTCTGGGTGTACGTGTGCGTCCGGGTGATCGTAAACGGGCTGTCCTCGCTTAGGCCGGTTTCACCCAAATACGTGCCATCCCCAAATGCCAATCGCCACTCAGCGATCTCCCGGCCCGCGCCGGGCGCGGCGGTGAACTCGAACTCGTACGCTTGCCCTACGGTGAGTTCGTAGGGTTCTTCTTCCGTGCCCTCGCCGGCATCGGCGTCCGTTACCTCGAAGCTGGTGATCTCCGTTTCCGCTAACGTGACCGTAAACGTGGTGGTGGCGGTGGCCTCGAGGCCGTCCTCGTCCTCGACAACCAGTTTAGCGGTGTACTCGCCAGCTTCGTCGTAGGTGTGGAGAACAGTCTCGTCGATCGATTCTGCCTCGAGATCCTCCTCGCCCGTGGACGGTTCATCCTCCGGGTGATCGAAGTACAGGGTCCAGGCCACGAGATTCTTATCCTCGGCTGCCCATCCTTGCACGTGGAACTCCACCTCGCCGTTTTCCAGCTTCGTCAGGGACAAGCTGGCGGTGGGCTCCTCCGGTTCCTCTTCATCCTCGGGCACTACAGTGATGCTCACGCTGGCTGTGGACATGTTCCCGCGGGCATCCTGGACCACCAGTTCGGCCTGGTATGTGCCCGGATCGTCGTAGGTATGGACAACAGTGGTGTCCACATCGGTTCCTGTGGCCGGGTCGCTATCGTCGCCGAAGCTCAGTGAGTAACTGGTGATAGGCCCGGAGGACCCTGATAGATCAAACTCCACGCTGAGGGGAGCCTCTCCCTTGGTGGGGTCAGCGGACAACACCGCTTCCAGTTGCGGGGCGAACAACCAGGCACAACCACCCAGCGCAAGTCCGATCGCCGCCAAAACGGCAAGGCTCAGTAGATACTTCGCTCTCATTCCGACCTCCTTCGTTCAGGTACACCTATCCATCCCGCTACGCGTCCTGTGAAGCGCTGCGCGGGTAATTGCGACTATTCTTTCGCATTAACAGTAGAGCCCAGCCCGGCCTGCTGCCAACCCGTGGGTCCGGGGACCGAGGGGGGTGCGTCTGACAACAGGGGGACAGGTGTCTGTAACGAAACCCTCCCCGTTGGTTAGGTGTATATTCTGTTGAGAACCGAAGGGTGATAACCGTGGCCGAGGGAGAGCTCGAACTGGTGCAGCGAAGCTTGGATGGCGACCTGGAAGCATGGGGCGAGATCGTTTCCCGGTACAAGGATGCCGTCTACGGTGTGGCCATCGCCATCCTCCGTAACCGAGCTGATGCGGAAGACGCTGTACAGGAGGCGTTCATCCGCGCATACACGCGGCTCGGGCAATACGATCTCACCCGACGTTTTTCCACTTGGCTTCTTACGGTTACGGCCAATGTGGCTCGAAACATGCTACGCAAGAGGCGCCCGGAGCCGCCGCAAAGCTTCCATTGGCCTGAGGACCCGGCGGACGTGATGCGCGAAGAGGAACTCCGGGAATTGGTACGCAAGACGGTCTGGTCGTTGCCCGATTTGTACCGCGAGCCGCTGGTGTTGCGCTATTGGCACGACATGGACATCAACGAGATCTGTCGCGTCCTAGGGATGCGCGAGGGAACGGTGAAGACACGACTGCATCGGGGGCGGGCCTTGGTCCGGGCACAGCTCACCGAGCAGGGGGTGATGAGCGATGCGATATGAGGAGCTGGACGAACTGCTGCGCGAGTCCTTGCAGGAAGAGCGGGCAGAGGCCCGGGCCCTTCTGGAGGGCATGGAGCGTTCGGTCACTGTAGAACTTGCTTCTCGACCTTCGGCCAAACCTGCGTGGAGACGATGGTGGGGAATCCTCCGGCGTCCCCCGCTGGCGATGCGAAGTGCAGTGGCGGCCGGGATTGTGTTGGCACTGGTTGTGGGGTTTCTTGCCGGTCGCATGTGGGGCCCCGGGGGGCTTGGATTGGAGAGGACCGCGGGGACCATGTTTGCCGTCGCTGCGCCGCAGGCTGATTCGGTAGCTGTTATGGGGGATTTTTCAGCGTGGGAACCTGTGCACCTTGAAGATCGAGTGGGAGATGGGGTATGGACCGCGGTGATCGAACTGCCACCGGGACGTTACGAATATGCGTTCCTCGTTGACGGCCGGTGGGTAGGCCAGGATCCGGTGGCCGATGAGTATGTGCGAAGCTTTGGCGAATACGCATCGGTACGCTATGTGGAAGGTGACTGATGAAAATCCTTGCGCTCAGCCTTGCCCTGCTTGCATTGCTGCTGCCGGCTACGGCGCAGCAGTCAAGCGAGCGTCACCTCGATGAAGTGTTAGAGCTTGTGCGGGGCATGCCTGTGGAGCAAAGCCTAAGGCAAGCCACCGCCTCCGCGCTACGCGACGCCGTGCCCGCCGGGAGGGCCTCGTCGGAAGTTGCCTATCGATACATAGGCCGTGCCCGGCAGCTTTCGGCAGACGATGCGGCCACGGCCCTACAGATCTTGCGAGCCGGGCTGGAAGGCGGCCTGCTGGTCGACCGGCTGATGAACGAGGCCCTTAAGGGATGGGCGATGGATCTGTCGTGGGTGGAGATAAGCGGGGTGTTGGAGCTGCGCTTGGAGTTCTTGCTGGCGGCCCAGGAAGGGATCGGGGCGCTGCAGTTGGATGTAGAAGTGTGCCCCCAGACCCTGCGCCTGGCCATCTTGGAAGTCGGCTGGGCGGCCAGCGACCACGTGTTGCAACAGGAGAGCCCGGAGGATGTTGCCGGGATGACATCGCGGGTGGCCGAGAGACTCGTCCGTCTGCGCGGAGCGGCCCCGTGCCAGGGCACGGTGGACGCGGTGCTGGAAGCCCTGTCCCCGGAGTTGGTTGGACAGATAGCCGCCAGGGCTCTGGCACAGAAGGAGCGATAGAACGATGCGCAAGACAATGGTGCTGTGCATGGTGTTGGTGTCTATGTTGGGCGTGCTTGCCCTCGGCCAGGTGGAGCCGCGGGGGATCGTCATTGAGCCCCCGGACCCTGAGGGGTTAACGGTCAGGGTGTGGACGGACAAGGCCATTTACCAAGTAGGGGACTACGCGCGTATTCACTTTGAGATCAACAAAGGGGCCTACATTTATGTCTGGGATATCAGACCCAACGGAGAGGTCGTGCGGATATTCCCTAACCCCTACGACACCCAGAACTACTTTCGGGCCGGGGAGCACACCATACCGACCCCCGGCAAAACCTACCGGATGCGTGTCGATCCACCGCTGGGGACCGAATGGTTGCAGATCCTGGCGGTGACAGAGCCATTTCCGTTCCACCAGCTAGGGGATGATCCGGACCAGCTGGAGGCGCAAGTGTTGGGATTGGTTCCCGAGCGTGCGGAGCAGGCGTTCGATTTCACCAGTTTCCAGATCGTCGCCTCCGCCCCGCCGACGCCGGGCACCCTGCGGGTGACCAGCAGTCCTAGCCTTGCCCGACTATACGTAGATGGAATGTTCCGAGGGTGGACGCCGCGGGAAGTGCAGCTAGAGCCTGGCAGTTACAACATCCGAGTGCGCAAGGAAGGATACGAGGACTACACGAGGCAAGTGATGATCTACTCGGGCCGTACGCGGACCTTGTCGGTGGATCTGCGGCCGGTGCACGTAAACCGTCCCCCGGTAGCGCGGTTTGTGTTCGACCCCGAGCGGCCCACCCCGGGCGAATGGGTGGAGTTCGACGCCAGTGATTCCTACGACCCCGATGGAACCATTGTTCGTTACCAGTGGGATGTGGGAAACGACGGGCGCATTAACGGAACCGGCCGCATGTTCTACCATAGGTTCCCCTCCAGCGGCCCGTACCCCGTCCGGCTGATCGTCACGGACAATGAGGGGGCCACGGGGGAGACTGTCCGCACGGTACAGGTCGGAGTTGTACACCGGCCCCCGGTGGCACGGTTCACGTACAGTCCCGCTGAACCATTTGTGGGTATGTCCGTGACGTTCGATGGCAGCGGTTCCTCCGCCCCGGACGGGACCATTACCTCGTATCGATGGGACCTGACGGGCGACGGAAGCATCAACCGCACCGGGCGCGTGGTCAACTGGGTCTACTCCCGGGAAGGGACATACCCGGTTACGCTCCACGTGACCGACAACCGGGGAGGAACAGCGCAGTCTACCCAATGGGTGCAGGTGCGCCGCTTTGTCAGTCCTCTGCCCCCGGGAATGCCCAATATGGGAACTACTCCGGGCATCTACGTATGGGGGACCGATCGGTGGAACATTACGGTCAATGGGTCCCCGCTGTGGGGTAGCCCACGGCCATATCGCATTGAACTCCGAACGGACGGCGAGTTCATCGGCACATCGACCGATGCCAGCGCAGCCCCGCTGGGCTTGGTGCCCGAGCCCACTGAAGAGGGTTGGCGGTTGGTGTTTGAAGGGTCAGTGGGAACAGGAAGGGTGACCCACACGTTCCGTGTGCGTGATGCCTCGTCAATATGGATGGATCTTCGGCTGGACATGAACGGAAACGGGACGCCCGACCGCAGTGCCGGGTTTGTCCGGTTCCGCCAGTCCATGGTGACTTCGCCGCATAACCCCGTGGTGGTGGGGCTACAGCGGGGAGACCCCGGTCCCCTGGTTCCGTCGATGAACTTCCGCTTGGGAAGCGCCCTCGGCGAATACACGGACCGGAGGCGGATCGTGTTCTATACCACCACCATCAATGCGTTAGAAGCCCGCTAGCGCCCGCCTGGGTGAATGGGGACAGTCCCCCTAGGTGACCCCTGGGGGACTGTCCCCCCCCCAACTGTCCCCCCCAACCCCCTCCAGCCGCAGGAGATAGCTTTTCCAATCGGCTCCGGCACCGAAACCACCTAGTCCACCGCCTGTTCTCACCACCCGGTGGCACGGGATGAGGATGGGGATCGGATTGGCTCCCACCGCTCCCCCGACGGCCCGCGCCCCCGTGGGGCGTCCCACCCGGCGGGCTAGCGCCCCGTAGGTGATCGTATGGGCAAACGGCACCCTCAGTAACTCCTCCCATACCTGTAGTTGGAAGGAGCTTCCCCGAGGGCATAGGGGGACGGTGAACGCTTTCCTGCTACCCTTGAAGTACTCTGCCAGTTGGAGTTTAAGTACTTCGGAGGGCTCGGCCTTCGCCTGAGTTGGCGCCCAACCCTCAGTATGACCATTGGGGAAGAGGAGGCGTGCCAACGACGCCCCCTCCCATTGGGCCACGAAGGTGCCCCAGATGGTCGACACGTATGTCCAGGCCATGAGATAAGGTAACGGGGCAGCCACCGATTGTGCCAGCCGGGGACTGTCCCCTTACAATCCGCTATGCGAATTTTGTCAGTTGGTTGGGACGTGCGGGGGCTAGGGCCGGTGGCGGACGGGCTGGCCGATGCGGATTCTCTGGCTGAGTACGACGTGGTCTTGCTTGATCCGGAGACCCTGTCGAGTCTGTGGCGCCCGCATGCCCAGCTGGAAGCCGACGGGGTGTGGCGGATCCACCAGGGCCGCGATGGAGGGCTGGTCCGGGCCATAGAGCGGCTCCTGTCGGCGCGTCGGGTAGAGCTGGAAGCGCTGCTGCGACGGGTGGGAGGATCGGTGGTGGTACGAGCGTCGGCTCCAGGGCCGCCTGTGGAGTTGGTGTTCGCCCGTGGTGGAAACAGACAGGTGGACGCACGCAGCGTGCTTCCCCCGATAGATCTGTCCCGTGAGGGTCAGTACATGGCACTTCCGAAGGGAATCAGGTTGCTCTCCCGGCGTGGCACGACGCTTGTGGACGTGGATGATACGCATCCCCTGGCTGAGTATATGCGGCGGTATTCCGAGTATGGCTTCGAAGCGGTGATCGTGTCCACGTTTGGTGTGCCGTTGGAGTCCTTCGGCCGCGTTCTGGCCCGGGATCGGGTGGGGGATGCCGTGGCCTGGGAGGTAGCCGTGGGGGCGGGGCGTTTGCTGTTTGTGCCTTCGTTCCCTGGGGCGGATCCCCGCGAGATGGGGGAGGCGCTCAAGCCAGTATTGGGGGCATTGTGCGAGTGTCCGGTCGCTGCTTCCGGCCCCGATTGGTTGGCCCGGTACTTGCTCCCTGATGAAGAGGAGCTGGACGCGCGGGCGCGGGAGTTGGCCGATGCGCGGGCGGAGCTTCTGCGCCAGGAGGAGGAATTGGCGGTTTCTCGGGCGGAGTACGAGTCGCTTCGCGGGCTTCTCTACCCGCGGGGGGCAAGGGAGTTGGTCCAGGGGATGACGAAGGCGCTGCAGCGGCTCGGATTTACATGCACTCCTCGGGCAGACATCCCCCGCACCGTGGAGGCGCGCAGTGATGAAGGAACGCTTCTCGTGCGGGCGGCGTACGCCCCCGTGGGGCAGGTGGAGGCAGACGAACACCGAGCGCTCCTGCTGGCTGTGGATCGTGTCCATACCGAGGAACGTCGCACGGTGCACGGCGTGCTGGTGGGTGCCGCCCACCCGGAGGTCGAACCTACCCGCAGGCCTGCCCAATGGTCCGATGCTGTGCGGCGAGGATGTGTAGAGCACGATATGGCGCTGCTGGCGGCTCCCACGCTCTATCAAGTTGTGGCCGGGGCGGCAGACGAGGGAGAACGGACCAAGCTCCGCCGCTCGCTGGTGGAAGCGGTGGGCGAGTGGCGCGGTAAGGCATGAGCGCGTTTGCGGCTGTGATCCTCCCTCTTGCCGTGGGGCTGGTTCCCGCGGTAGCCGTGGCCACAGCGTGGTACGCCCGGCGGGTGAGAGCCGGACAGTATGTGCGCCCCGAGGGGCCCAAGGCCCATTCCCGCAAGGCGGGCACCCCGACCATGGCCGGCCTTATCCCGTTGGGGCTATGGGGAGCGGCGGTGGGCTTGGTGGCAGCCACAGGGGGGCTGCTCACCACGCGGGCGTTGTTTGTGGTGTGTGCCTGCGCGGGGGGTGCTACGCTGGGCTTGGCCGATGACATGCTGAGTCAGCTAAGGCGGCGTTCACAAGGGATCACTGCGGGCCGGATGTTGGGACTGCAGCTGCTGGTAGCGCTTGCCTTGTACGGCCTCTCGCGTACGCTTCCAGATCTTCTGTATGCAGTTCCGTTCCTTGACCGTGGGCTGCAGGCGGCGGACATCCCCGCGTGGGGAGGGCTATTGCTCGTTGGGTTCGGCTATCCGGCGGCGTTAAACGCGGTCAACATGACCGATGGGTTGGATGGACTCGCCGTGGGGTGTACAGCGTTGGTCCTTGCGGGTGCGCTTCCGCTTGTGTCCGCGGCCCCGGATGTAGCGGCACTGGCCATCCTCGGCGTGGCGTGTTGCGTGGGGTTCCTGTGGGTGAACAGTTACCCGGCAGGGGCCTTCCTGGGAAATGTGGGGTCGATGGGCCTCGGCGGATTGCTGTTCGGCATCTACTACGCTGGCGGAGCGGTGCTCCTTCTTCCCCTGTTGGGGGGGTTGCTGGCGGTTGAAGTCCTGTCTGTCATTCTCCAGGTGGGTTCGTACAAACTAACGGGCAAACGTCTCCTGCGGATGTCCCCCCTTCATCACCATCTGGAGCGGGGGCCCGTGGACTGGCCCCACTGGCTGCCGGGAGTGGAGTGGGAGGAGCCCAAAGTAGTGGTCCGACTGTGGATCGTGTGTGCGCTGTTTGTCGCGCTGGGCCTTGTGGCTTGGTATGCCCCCCGGCTGCCGTCAGGGTGAGTGCATAGTGCCGGTGGACGATCGGTTCGTGGCGAGTCGTTGGTGGTTGGGAGTCCGTACGGGTACGAACTGGGCCTTCCGATAGTCCACCAACCTCTAACCACTAACTACCAACCAACTACAGATCACCCCTCACGGCCAACTCCATCGCATGGGCCGCCCCCAGCAGGAGTTCCTCCTCCAGTCGGGGGGCGATAAGCTGTAATCCAAACGGCAATCCGTCAACCGACCCCCCGGGGATGGAAATCGCGGGCACGCCGGCCAGGGAGGCGGGCGCGGTGAACAAGTCGCTCTGGTACATAGCCACGGGATCTGTATCCCGTGCTCCTAAGGGGAAGGCCGGTGTGGGCGAGGTGGGGGTTAACAGAAGATCTACGCTGTGGAAGGCCCGGCGGAGTCCGTCGGTCACCCAGGCGCGCGCATGCTGGGCTTTGTCGTAGTACTGCTCAGCCTGGCCTGCTGACAGAACGAGTGTTCCTAGGGCTATGCGCCGCTTAACCTCTCGCCCTAGCCGGCTGGCCCGGCTGGTGATGATGCTTGTCAGCATGTCTTGGGCCGCGCTTCTCGGCGTGTACCGCACGCCGTCGTAGCGGGCAAGGTTGGCCGCTGCTTCCGCCGAGGCCAGTAGATGATACGCTGGGAGCGCGTTGTGCAACGCAGGAATGTTCAGCTCCACGATCTGGGCGCCCAGCCCGCGCGCGAGCTTCTGCCAGTGGGCCGTGCGCGCCAGGGCCTCATCTCCCACCGCGTCCCCGATGTACTCCGCTGGAACACCGATGCGTAGTCCGGCCAAGTCACAACGCAGCGTCCGGCTATAGGGAGGGATATCCGCGTTGACTGTGGTGGAGTCGCGCGGATCCTCCCCCGCGATGAACTCCAGCAGCCGCGCACAGTCTGGTACGGACGAAGTGATCAAGCCGATTGTGTCCAACGACGAAGCGAACGCCACCAAGCCCCAGCGGGAGATGAGACCATAGGTGGGCCGGAGCCCCACCACGCCGCATACGGAGGCGGGCTGCCGGACAGAGCCACCGCTGTCACTCCCCAAAGCAGCCAACGCTTCGCCGGCGGCCACGGCTGCTGCCGATCCGCCCGACGATCCTCCGGGACTGCGTGTGCAGTCAAATGGGTTCCGAGTCGGACCCCATGCGGAGTGTTCGGTGGACGAGCCCATGGCGAACTCGTCAAGATTGGTCTTCCCTTGTACCTGAGCGCCGGCCGCACGCAGTCGGTTCACGCATGTGGCTTCAAACGGTGACTGATACGATTCGAGCATGCGCGAGCCGCATGTGGTGTGAAGCTGCGTCGTGCAAATGTTGTCTTTGACCGCCAAGGGGATGCCCCGCAACGGCAGAGACGCAAGGTTGTTTCCTGCATCGAGGAGTTCATTGGGGTCAGCCAGAGAGACAAAAGCGTGCACCCGGGATTCCGTGGCTTCGATACGTGACCACAGATCATCCAGAAGTTGAGGGAGCGTGAGCCGGTACTGTTCAAAGGAAGCGAGCGCGTCGGTAACGGTCACTGGTGCCGGGGGTGGGACTTGAACCCACACGAGCGTTTTGCCCACTGGATCCTGAATCCAGCGCGTCTGCCATTTCCGCCACCCCGGCGGGCACGGACAATTCTAAGAAGGGGGGTAGTGAAGTCAAGAAACAGTTGACGTCGAAAGCCTGCATCCTGTAGACTGCGGATTGGGTGAGGGGGGGAACGGATGGTCCAACTGGAAGCGTTCCGAGTCTTTGCGGATCTGAAGCCGGACAGCCTGGAGAAGCTTGATGGCATGATCCGGCGTATCGATTACGGGGCCGACGAACTGATCTACATGGAGGGAGCGCCCGCCTTCGGCTTCTACCTCGTGTTTACCGGGGCGGTGAAGGTGGTCAAGCGGAGCGCCAAAGGGAAATCGCAGATTCTTAAGATCATCGGCCCAGGAGGGTTGCTCGGGGAGACCACGCTGTTCGACAAGGGAGTCCACAACGCGTACGCTAAGACGCTGGCCACGTGTACCGTTGGCTTCATCGAGCGGGGGGATTTCTTCTATTTCTTGGAGCGGCACCCGAAGGTCGTGTTCCGCTTCTACGAGCGGTTGTCTGCAGAAATAAAGTCGTTTCAGAATAAGCTTGCCGAACGCTCATACGCCTCCAGCAAGGAGCGGCTGGCGCGGTTGATTCTGGCCCTTGGTCGCTCTGGCATTGAGCTTTCCCGGGGAGAACTGGCGGAGATGGCGGGGGTTTCTTCGAAAACCGCCATTCGCACCCTGGGGGAACTGGAGGCCCGGGGCATCGTATCCATAGACAACCGCAAAATTACGATACTCAAAGAAGAATACCTCCAGCGCTTGATGGAGCCATTCCCTGCGTCTCTGGACGAGGCAGTGATTATCTAGGTCCGGTTCCAATGTGTGGAGGCCGGGTGACCGGTGTCCTTGGCTGCGGAACCCGAAATGCCGCACATTTGCCCTAGCTGACAGGCAAGGGGACGAGCAAGTGGGCGTACACATGAAAACACGGCGGAGGCGGGTACGGGTACGGTTGATCGGTGTGGCTGTGGCATATGCCGCGGCTGTGCCGCTTCTGTATGTAACCGGGGTTGGCCTTGACCTCACGGTATTCGGCGTGTTGCTTGCTTCCGCTCCGGTGACCGTGGCCGCAGTATCCTTCGGCACCGCGGGAGCAGTGGGGGGCGTCCTGGCCAGCATGTGCCTCCTTGTTCCGGGTCTGTTGGGCGAGAGGCCCCTCGTATGGGGACTTTCGGGTCTGATGGTGGTGGGTGTTGCATGGGCCAGTTTGGGCCTGGCTTACATGTGGCGTCTGCGCAGCCGACATCTAAAAGTGGTGCGGCGGCTGGAGACATCTTACGGTGAGGAGATCTTCGAAAACTCGCTGAACATGATCCACGTGCTCGACCGGGAGGGGAATGTCGTGCGGCGCAATCGGGCCTCGCGAGAGCTTTTGGGTTGGCCCCACAAGCGATCGCTTCACCTTACCGAGTATCTGCATGTGGAGGACATGGGCAGGTTCAAGGCTGAACTGGAACGTATGTTTGAGCGTGGAGAAGTCCGGGATGTCGAACTCAGATTCGTCTCCGAGAGCAAACGCGCGCTTCCTGTGGAGCTACAGGGCAAACGTGTTACCGGCAGGGTTGCGGTGTTGGAGGCGCGGGACCGTTCGGAGGTGGCCTCCTTGGAGATGCAGCTGGCCGAGGC
>PXEP01000012.1 GCA_003566155.1 Candidatus Acetothermia bacterium
CAGAACCGGGCGTGAGATCCAAGTAGTTGCTGCGGAGGAGCACCCTGTCGCCGGCGCCGAGGCCCCCGGCATCGCTGTTTAGCACCAAGGGAGAAACGTCGGTGAGTTCGTTGAACGCAAGGTCAAGCCTCTCCAGCCGGGTGAGGTCCGCCAAAGGGGAAATATCGCTGATTTCGTTGTGCTCAAGCTCCAGCCTCCACAGCTGAGCGAGGCCGGACAGGGCTGTTATGTCACTGATCTGGTTGTGCTGAAGCCGCAGCGTTTCCAGTTGGGTGAGGCCGGACAGTGGAGCCAGTTCGCTGATCTCATTCTGCCACAGGCTTAACTTCCTCAGCTGGGTGAGTCCAGACAGGGGTGTCAAGTCGCTGATCTCGTTGCGATTAAGCCACAGCATCTCCAGCTTGGTGAGTCCGGATAGCGGCGCTAGATCGCTGATTTCGTTCTCCCAAAGCTCGAGCAATTCCAGGTTCACTGCGTACTCAAGGCCCACAAGGCTGCTTATGCCGCGGTCCGCCCCATCGAACTCGGTAAGCGTCTCCATATCGGCCGCAGTGATATCATCCGTGGGCTTCTCCAACGCTTCCCGCACTGCAGCCTCCAGATTAGGATCCGGAAAGTGGACAACGTCCGCTGCCCCTGCCTGGGAAACCATCAGCAAAGCCATCAGCACCAGTTGGACCGTAAACCCCAAGCCAAAAACGCCGCGTCTACCCATGCCCCCCTCCTTGCACACACTTCAACTGGTCAGCGACCCAAAGCAGCACCGCCAACGACCAGCCCGCAACAGCGGCCGAACACCCGCAAGTATTTCTTTGCTTGCCCTCACTATAGCATCCACGATCGCCAAGAGAAAAAGAGCCCATCGAAGCTCTCCAACGGCTGCCGGAGTGCCGCACAAGTCCTCAAAGCGCCCTCTCGCTGCGCTGGTTCGCGCAGCCGTAATGCGAAGATCACGCTAGAGCCAAGACGCAATCAGAAAGCGTGATGCCCCTACTCCGGTGGGGTCCGTGGCGCCATTGATCTCGCTTAAATCGGCTGAACTGCGGCCCCGAGATCGATCACCATGGTCAACTCAGGCTTCTGCGTCTTCAGCCAGTACCCCCTCCACGCTTCCATCGCCGCGCTGGTCTCCGGAAGCTCTACAGGCACGTACTCTCCCTGTTCGTAGCTGTAGAAGAACGCGTACGGCTCAATCCAGCCCGCCGCAACGGCCTCGCCGATTCCCAAGGTCAACTCCTGATTTTGAAACTCCAATGAGGCCCAGGCCACCGGCCATTTGGGCGTCGACACTTGGTGCCACCCGGCCTCCGTTAGATCTACGGTGTACGCTCCCCCAGGTAACCCACCGCTGGCCTCGATCGTCACCGCTTCGGACAGAAACAGCCAATAGCCACGGGCAGGGTCGATTTCCGCCGGAACGCGGTAGGAGCCCCCCGGCCCCCACTCAAACAGCACCAATCCCTGCCCGCTATCCACTACCGAACGGAACACGTTCTCCGGGCTATTGTCGACCGGAACAACCGGCACGGCCAGGAGATGCCACCCTGGTTGAAAGGTGCGTCGAAAAGCAGGCGCGAACACAGCGTGTATCGTGTGCTCATCCGTGACACTGTCGAATGTGTACGTGCCCACACCGTCTTCTATCACCACTTCCGCCAGCACTGAAGCGCCATCGACAAACACGTCTTCAACCGCGTAGCCCTCATCGGGCACGACGATGAACGATTGGCTGGCGCCGTAATCGACTGACACGGAACCGGCGGGCTCGATGGTTCCGTTGTCCCCAGCCGAAGCGGAGATGCGCACCTCTAGATCAGGCAACCAAAGCCTTCCCGACCCATAGCGGTTGCTCTTGCCCGGGGTGCCCAGGCCTACCGCGTGGGTCTCCAGGTAGGACAGCACCTCATCCGGCGACAGTCCCGAAGTCCTCCCCTTCACAAGCGCAGCAGCCCCGGCAACATGGGGGGCCGCGGCGGACGTGCCGTAGAAGTTCTGAGCACCGTAGGACATCGTGCTCACACCATCCGGGGCCACCAGGTCAGGTTTAACCCGACCATCGGCGGTCGGTCCGTGCGAGCTGTACGGGGCAAGGCTGTCCGGGCTGTACCAAGGGACCGCGCCCACCGTGATCGCGTGGGGAGAATCGGCAGGCTCGAGCAAGCTCCCGGCCGCCACCTGGTACTGGAGCTCGTGGTCAAAGGTCATCAGGCTCAAGGATGCTTCCCCATCAGCATCGTGCTTGTGAATCCTGATATGGTAGGTGCCGCTTCGTGGGGCGACGTAGTCGATGAACTCGCGGGGGCGTTGTTTTCCCGTCTGGGGATTGGTGGACCACGCCACCCTGTTCATGCGGTCGTCATAGAGGTAGAGATCGTAGTCGTTGTCCGATGCACCCCACGGGTCGTCCCACCGCAGTCCAATGGTGATGCGCTCGCCGGAGTAGGCGTAAATGCTGTTGGTATCATCGTTGCCGGAGAAGGCAAGCCAGCCGTCCCCTTGTGGGTCCGTCCACTCCCCCGACCAGTGGTTCCGAGCTTGGTTCCCGGCTGCGCTGGCCCATGTGATGCCTGCCGCGTGAGCATCGGCGACCTTGTCGTTTATCGAACCCGTGCCGTCGCCCGGTCCAGTGTGCAGCCACCCCAGCGAACAGGAGATGACATCGACCTCATGCCCGATAAACCAGTCCACGGCCACCGCCCATTCGACGTCGGTTCCCACATTGGCCAAGAAGAAATCCGCCTCCGGCGCCATGTCATGAATGATTTCCGCGCAGGCCGTGCCATGCCTGGAGTATCCTGGCCCCCCGACGCTCGGGGCCCACCAGGTGATAACGTTCTCCGGAAGATGCGTGCCCAACAGGTCTTCGTACCCCCGGAAGCTACTGTCCAGCACGCCGACCTTGAGATCGCTGCCCTGGTATCCGTGTAAGCCCCATCTGTCGGCGTTGCTGAGGGCAACCCCCTCGCTCTCCATCAATCGCTGCATGGCAAACGGCAAACGCACCAGGCGTACCCCGTCGGCCCGGGCAAGCCTTACGAGTTCCTGCACCGGGACGACAGCCTGGACCAGTTTACCGTGAACGAGCTCCACCGCCCCTCCCAGGTCCAGAGCGACCTTTTCGACCTGGTGCACGCTCTGCACGTCCGTTTCTACCACCACCCGCACCTTCTCCTGGTCGAGCAACGGAAGTGGTGCAGTACCAGCAAACA
>PXEP01000166.1 GCA_003566155.1 Candidatus Acetothermia bacterium
ACAGCGTCCCCTTTGCTCGGCTGCGGGGGCGGATCCCATGTGCGATCGTCCCCTGATGCGCAATACGACGACGCCGTTCCGCCGATCGGTAGTGGGGGGCAGGAAAACGGGGCATTCGAACCTCCGGGTCCCGGAAGCGGTTCCGCACCGAGTCAAAACCGGTGGGAGGGTCTGCGGGTCCCGGTTGCTGTTATCGACACGGAATTTCGGGTGACCCATGAAGAATTCGATGGGGTGATTGTCGATCAGCACAATCTTCTTGGCGCCGATGGTGCCATGGGTCCGGGTCCCGTTAACCACGGTACCCCGGTAGCCGCGCTGGTGGCCGGAAATCGCTTAGGGCACGGAGAAAATGCCGGGCTCATCCTGATCCGCGCCTCCGATAATCTCTCCACGGGTGCGGCGTACGATAATGTTCTCCGGGAGGGGATTGCCCTTGCGGCGAAGCGCGGCGCGCGGGTAGCGAACGTATCCTTTAGCGGCGCCCAGTACTTTCTTTCTGGCGGCGGTTCTGAGACTGCCTTGCGGTCTGTGGTCCGTTCGGCAAACAACGGTTTGGGTACCGCGATAGTCGTTGCGGCTGGAAACCGTTCGGAGCAACTGTCCTACGGGTGGCTCGGGCTCCATCCACAAACGGCGGCGGAAACACCGGCGACCCCTAAGAATCGGGCGGAGGCCATCAAAGAGGACGACCCCATTCTGGAGCAAACCGTGATTGTTGGCGGCCATAATGCGGGTGGAACCAATCTCGCCAGCGGGAGCGCTTATCCAGGTTCTTTGTCGTGGCTTCAGGATCGGTTCATCATGGCTCCCTTTACGGCGCGTACGGCGAGTGGTCACTCCGATACCGGCACCACGGTCATTTCCGGCACGTCCGCTTCGGCCGCTATTGTTTCGGGTATGTTGGCAACATTATTGAACCGCTGGCCGCATCTTGAAGCCACCGAGGTCACGGAGCTGTTGCTAGACACTGCTGATCGGACCGCACCGCAGTACAACGACAATCGATGCGGTCCTAATGAGGACGTCAACTGCGGCTATTACTTTTTCGGGCAAGGTTTTGCGGATCCTGATGCTGCGCTGCGGCCGACCGGAACGCTTTCGGTGCCGACGGGGGATCGGGTGGACGGAGTGGTAGTGCCTTTGTCCGCGATGGGCATGACGCTGGGCGGTGCATGGGGGGATGCGCTTGTCCCGGCCGCCCTGGATGGCATGGTGGCGTTCGACGAGCTCGGCCGCGACTACGGTGTGGCCAGCGAGGGCCTGGTGCAGCGAGCGCGTGGACGCACCGGAGAGCGGGTGGAGCGGTTGGCGCAGGCCTGGCCGGCGGAGCGGGCGGTGAGTGCGGATCTGGGTGGCGGTTTCGGGTTCGAGTCGCATCTGAATCCGAATGGTACGTTGGCGGGCGAGCGGGTGCTCTGGGACGGCGACCGAATTCGGGCTGGTGCGTTCCATGTTCACGAAGGCCCTGAGGGGATGCCCGGGCGCCAGGGGCGCGTCGAATCACTGGGGCTTCTTTCCGACGCCCAGTCGGGCCTGTGGGCCGACTTGGGGCGCGGTTTGGGGATCGATGGACGCCTCGTGCTGAACGATAACCACGCCCTGTACGTGGTGCATTGGGCTGCAGACGGCGAATCCGGCTACGGGCAAGCGCGTACCGAATTCGATTGGCGTTCCCGTCCGTTCGACTGGCTCGAGGTTTCCCTTGGCTACGGGCAGGACCGCGAATCCGGAGGTGTGCTCGGTGCCCGCGGAATAGCCGACGGTCTGGCGCTTGAGCGCATTGTGCTCGGCGCGCGTCTCGATCTGCCGGCGGGGATCGACCTGCATGCGCACATGGAGCAGGGCAGGGGGGCGATCCGCGGTTCCGATCTGGTGCAGCGCGTCGAGGGCCTGCGCACCGAGCGGGCCCGGATAGGGATCGGCTTCGGCGACGGCGAGTACCGTGGGGCGCTGGTGTTGGGGCGCCCCTTGCGCATGACCGGCGGCACTGCCCGGTTGGACCTGCCCGTTGGGCGCGGCATCGATGGCACCGTGCTTCGGGAACAGCGCAGTGTCACGTTGCGCCCGAGCGGCAGCCAGACGGACCTTGAGGCGGTCTACGCATTCCCTGCCGGCAGGGACGGACGGATCCAGGTGAATATCCTGCATAGCCGGGACGCGGGGCACGTCGCGGGCAGCCATGACAGCGTCGGCAGCATCAACTACAGCCTGCGGTTCTGAAGGCGGGGGTTTCTCAGCGTAGAAAACCCAGCATCTGTTCATCGCTAACACCGGGCGGCCGATGTTCCGGCCGCGCCAGGACCGCTTGCCATTCCATGTACAGCGCCACGGACAGGGCCGGCGTGAAATGCGGCGAAGGCAGGCTGCGCAGCAAATGCTGGCTCGCGCCGCGTTGCGAGCGCATCGCCGCAACCAGGACGGAGGTGTCGAGCACGACGTTCATAGTTACATTTATGTAACCACTTTTCCCCGGCGTGGCAAGCAGCGTCCCATCCGGGATCAGAGCGAATACTCCCCTCATCATCGCGGTGGACATCCGCCATCCGCGTCGCCTGCGCGACCAACCAGAACCTGGAGCCACTGATCCGGGAAGGCCGGTTCCGCGAGGACTTCGACTGTAAGCGCCGACCGAAACCCGCGGTTATTTGCCGCGGACCCGATGGAGGTAGTTTTCGCCGGTGGGACTCCGTAATCGGCGTACTCGGGGAGAACCGGTTGCAGGAACAGGACATCTGAGACCGCGTCATACCTAGCTTCGTTGATCCCATCGCATTGGCAGACGATCCGGACGGCAGCTTCGTAGTGGCCTGCTGGGACGTGCCGGCGGATCACCAGCGGGCTACGGACCGCGCGATGTCGCCATCCCTCCGTCACCGCATCGCGATGTGGTCGATGCGAAAACTGTACAGAAAGCATCTCGAAAAATACTATTCAAAACCGTACAGTGCTTTTTAGGAGAACATGATGGCCAATGTCCTCACCGCCGCTGAGTTGAAACGCCGCGGCATGGTCGCGATCGAGGAAGGGCTGCGTGCCGGTCCTTTGCACATTCTCAAGCGCAACAAACCGGCTGCCGTGGTCCAGGAAAGGGGACAGATTTATTTTCCTCATTCCTGCGCCATGGATCGCCCCCTCCCGCCGCGCTGCGCTCGCGGCTAAAGGCTTCGCTCCTCGTGATGATGGATTCATCAGCGTTTTCTTA
>PXEP01000056.1 GCA_003566155.1 Candidatus Acetothermia bacterium
AAGGACCCCAACAGCAGAGCCAGCTCGACCCTCAGCCTCCGTGCGCTGTCCACCGTTCCGCCTTGGGGACAGCCACGCTGTCCACCACGCGCCGCACGACCTCCTCCGGCTTGATTTCCCGCTGCCAGAGTTCAGGCCTTATGATCATCCTGTGGGCCAGCGCCGGCACCGCGGCCTCCTTCACATCGTCGGGGATCACATAATCTCGCCCCTCCAGCGCCGCCCGGGCACGGGAAAGAGAGAGCAACGCCAGCGTCCCCCGTGGGCTCGCGCCCACCTCCACCGACGAGTGTTCTCGAGTTGCTTCCGCCAGCTGGGTCATATACTGGAGTAGGTCTCTGTCCACGCGGACATCCTCCACAGCCGCCTGCATGGACAACAGCTCCTCCGCATCACACACCGGCTCCAAAGTAACCTGCTCCACCCTGCGAGCGATACGGCGTTCAAGTATGTCCACCTCGGCCGCCCGATCCGGGTAGCCAAAGCGCACACGGACAAGAAACCGATCGATCTGCGCTTCGGGCAACGGAAACGTCCCCTCGTACTCGATAGGGTTCTGCGTTGCCACCACGGCAAATGGCTGGGGAAGTTGAAGCGTCTCCCCCTCCAGGGAGACCTGCCGCTCCTGCATCGCCTCCAGCAGGGCCGACTGTGTACGAGGCGTGGCGCGGTTGATCTCGTCGGCAAGGACCAGTTGGGCAAAGATAGGACCGCGCCGTAGTTCGAATTCCCCTTGCTCTCGGCGCAACACATAGGTCCCCAAGATATCCGTAGGCAGTAGATCCGGAGTGAACTGAATCCGCCTAAAGGAAAGTCCCAACGCCTGAGCAAAGGAGCGCGCGGCCAACGTCTTGGCCAAACCAGGATAGTCCTCAAGCAACACATGCCCACCGGCCAACACCGCCATCAGCATCAGCCGCAGCGGCCCGCTCTTGCCCACGACCAGGCTCTCTACCTGGTCCAGCACCGCCTGTGACCGTTCAGCCAGCTCGTTCAGCGTCATTGCTCTCCCCTTCCGCCATTCTCTCGAGCACCTCCAGCGCTACCCGTACATCATCGAGGTAGGACCTCCGGAAACCCGCCGAACGGGCCGGGCGCAGCACGCGGGTCAGTCGCTCATCCCGAGGCCAGCGCCCCTCCCGTACGTCGTTCATCCCCACCTCAAGGGGAACCCCTTCGTTTGCCGACCTGAACAAGACGGCCAGGCGGGCAAGCCGCTCCCCAACCAACCGTTGCGCCCCCGGAGACCTTCGTGCGGCACGGATGTGCCAAGCCAGCAGATCCACTCCTTGCCCCGAGCTCTTCCTTGTGTTCGCTCCCGCGGCCGCTTGTCGCTCCGCAGGTCGCCTTGGCCGCACCACCCACCACAGCCCTGCCAAAACCACCACAATCCACAGGACCACATCCGGAACCGCATCTATATACCACCACACACGGATCGCTTCGGCAGCCAGCGCTCGGCCGAGCGCTCCCCCGCCTGCCCCGGCAAGCAAAGCGGCCATCCCCCCAAGAAGCAATACCGCGGCCAATAGGGCCCACCGCTTATGCCGTGCCATACGCCTCCTCCACCGCAGCCAGCGCTTCCAACGCCCGCTCCCGCCGCAAGGCGGCATCCTTATGTCCGTAGCGAACTTCCTCAAACAGGGAAGTTAACTCCTGCACGGCGCGGTGGTTGAACCCACGGCGCCGGAGGAGCGTAGCCAGCTCCCTCGGGGTGACCGAGTGGAGACGGTCGTTGGCCTGGACGTAGGGCACAAGGAGTTCCGTCATCCGCTCCCAACAGCGGATCACCACCTCCTCCACCGGGAGTCCTCGCCGCAGTTCATCGGCAGCATCCTGGGCCGCCTGCAACAATTCCTCTGCATCCGACCCCTGCGACCGCCTCTTGCGCAGGCGGTCCCCCCACCGTCCCCACACGTAAAGGCCGCCGGCGCCCAGCAAGAAAGCCGCACCGACAGCAGTGGCATACACAATCCATCCGGCGGCAACCGGCGGTTCGTCGGCAGCCGGAGGAGGGGACTCGCCCACCTCGGGGGGCCTATCCTCCGGTGGAGGGCCTACGGCATCTTCTTCGTTCTCTTCTGCCTCCGTAACGGCCTCTTGGTTCGTGTCGTACCACCAGCCGAACACGTCCCCCATCATCGTCACAACCGTGATGACAAGCACGGTCCCCACCAGCCTGGCCAGAATGTCCTTGCGGTGCTCTTTGTACACCAGCGCCACGATCAGACCCAGGCCTGCTCCACCTAGCACCCCCCATACAAGGACCCGCAAGAACGCTTCCGCCCACGGGGCAGGTGGGTAGACGTGCTCCTCAAGCGGGGCGACCTGTTCTTCCACCGGGGGAATCCGGCCAAACCGGCCCGCGCGGAAATCGGCCTCGCGGAACCCCGCACTGAGAAGTCCGATCAGGGCCACCAGCAGAAGCCCTGCGATCAGGATTCGTCCTCTGTCCATCCTTTCACCGCCAGTCCCAGCTCCTCCAGCTGGGCCTCATCCACCGGGGCGGGAGCACCTGTCAGCGGGCAGCCTCCGCCGGCCGTCTTGGGAAAAGCGATGACCTCCCGCAAGGTCCTCTCCCCCGCCAGCATCATCACCCACCGGTCCAACCCGAAGGCGATCCCTCCGTGAGGAGGAACCCCGTAGTCCAGCGCCCGAAGGAAAAAGCCAAACCTCTTCTCGGCCTCTTCAGCATCGATGCCCAGGAGGGAGAGGATACGTTGTTGCACATCACGCCGATGGATCCTGATCGACCCGGAGGCAAGCTCCACGCCGTTCAACACAAGGTCGTAGCACTTGGCCCGCGCCCGCAGCGGCGCCTGTTCCAGCAAGTCGAGATCCTCATCGTGCGGCGAGGTAAACGGATGATGCTCCGACTCCAGACCTCCGTCCTCCCCCGGTTTGAACAACGGAAAGTCCGTAACCCACGCTGGGGCCCACTGCCTCTCCCCTACCAGCCCTCGAGCTTGGGCCAGTTGGGATCGCAGTTCGCCCAAGGCCGGATTCAGCGCGCCGGCAGGGCCGGCGGACATGAGCACGAGGTCGCCCTCCCCCATGTCCATCCTGGCGGCAACCCCTCGGAGCACATCCTCACCCACGAACTTGGCCAGCGGAGAGTTCAAACGCTCCGAACGCTTGAGCCAACTAAGCCCTGGGGCGCCAAGGGAAACCGCTTGTTGTTCGAT
>PXEP01000103.1 GCA_003566155.1 Candidatus Acetothermia bacterium
ACATGGTCTACGAGCGGCGCACCCTGAATGCCATGCGCAACTACGATCGAGCGCCGGCGGTGGCCCGGATGCTTGATATCGCATACATGAACGTGCACACACCGCTGGACGAGATTGGCCGACGCCGAATGGCCGATGCTGTGGCCACGCTCGCCCCCACGGCCACGGTGGCAGAGCTGATGACCCACTTGGAGGAAAGCTTCGGGGAACTGCGCAACGCCCTTACCGACATCGAGCTGCCCGTGGGCAAACGCAACCACCCCATCGGACGGGCGGTCGTAGCCCACGGCGCGGGAACCAACGGCGGCTACCCGGTCGCCAAAGCGTACTTCGACCACGGCGTGGACACGGTGATCTACATCCATTGCCGTCCACAAGATGCGCGACGGCTGGCCGAAGCGTATCGCGACAGGGAAGTCAGCTTGGTGGTGACCGGCCACATCGCCAGCGACTCGATCGGGATCAACCCGTTCGTGGATCGGCTGCGGGAAGAAGGTCTGGAGGTCACGGCCTCACTTGGGGTGGTTCCAGCGTGAGGTGTGAGGGCAAGGAGGAAGAGGCCACGGGTTGACAGGGGAGGGGGGCCGCGTAGGATCTGCGTTGGAGCCGACGATGCCTACTTCCAAACTTGACGAGGCCCTGCGCCCCGAAACGATCCACCTGACCGAGGTGGACTCCACCAATGCATATGCGTTGCGAAACCTGGGCGATTTGCACCATGGCGCGGTGATTGTGGCCGATCGGCAGACGGCCGGACGGGGAAGATCCGGTCGCGATTGGTACTCTCCCGCGGGCAACCTGTACATGACAATAATGCTCAACCAGCTGCCCCCAACGGTGTCCACACAGAGACTAGGATGGCTTCCCCTGGCCATGGCCGTCGCCGTGGCCCGGTGTTTGGAGGAGCACGGCTTGGCTCCGGGCATCAAGTGGCCCAACGACGTCCTGCTCCCCGAGGGCAAGGTGGCGGGAATCCTCGCCGAAGCTCGCTGGCAACAAGGACGTCCTACGGTGGCCCTCGGGGTGGGGGTGAACCTAAACACGTCCCCTAGCAATTTTGAACAGCTCAAGGTTCCCGTGGCCACCGTCGCCCACGCCAGGGGCCAGCCTGTGGACCGAGACCGTTTCGCCGAGCGACTTTTGGTCCTGTTCCGTCGGGCGTTCGGTACACTGGAGGGCGGCGACCCGGAGACGCTGAAGCAGGAGATTTATAACCGGGGATGGTTCCTAGGAAAGAACGTCACGGTGGCCCAGACCGCCCGGACGCTGTCGGGCCGAGCCGTGGGAATCGATGACCAAGGAGCCCTGATCATAGAAGATGCGCTCGGCCAGCTGCGCACGGTGTTGGCAGGTGACGTGACATGTTGGTAGAAGGGCTGCAGGTAATGCTGGTTGGTGTGGGGGCGGTGTTTGCCTTCCTCGGGTTGCTTGTGGCCACGTTGTTCGCCCTGGGCGCAGCTGTCTCCACATGGGAACGTGGTCGACCGGGGCCCCCTTCGGATGAAGCCGAGGATGAGCTGGCGGTTGTGGCAGCTGCGGTGGCCGCAGCCGCGGCGAAGCGAGGGAAGGAGCAACGGTGAGCAAACGGCGTGTGCGGGTTATGGTCACGGCATTCCGCGACGGGTTCCAGTCCGTCTACGGAGCACGGGTCCGCTCAGCGGATTTCTTACCCGCTGTAGAAGCCGCGCGTGAGGCAGGGATAAGGCACTTTGAATCAGGCGGCGGGGCTACCTTCCAGTCGGCGTTTTTCTATGCAGCGGAGAACGCGTTCGATGTCATGGACGCGTTCCGCCAAGCTGCCGGCCCGGATGCCAATCTGCAGACCTTGGCCCGGGGGATCAACGTGGTGGGCCTGGACTCCCAACCAAGCGACATCATCAAGTTGCATGCCCAGCTTCTGGCCAAGCACGGGGTAACCACGATCCGCAACTTCGACGCCCTGAACGACGTCAACAACCTCGTCTACAGCGGACAGTGCATCATCGACGCTGGGCTGAACCACGAGGTGTTCGTGACCCTTATGGGGATGCCCCCGGGGCTGAGCGGGGCACACACGGCGGATTTCTATGAGGACGTGCTACGGCGTATCCTGGACGCGGACATCCCCTACACCTCTGTGTGCTTCAAGGATGCCTCCGGAACCGCTCCGCCGCAGGTGGTCTATGAGACCATTGGGCGGGCGCGGAAACTTCTCCCCGAAGGGACCCCTATCGTGTTCCACACCCACGAGACGGCCGGCACCGGCGTGACCTGCTACAAGGCGGCCCTGGAGGCGGGTGCCGACCAGATCGATCTTTCCATGGCTCCGGTGTCCGGCGGCACCTGTCAGGCGGACGTGGTCACCATGTGGCATGCCCTGCGGGGCACGGATTACGAGCTGGAGCTAGACGTGAACAAGGTCCTGGAGGCGGAGGAAGTGTTCAAGGAGTGTATGAAGGATTACTTCCTCCCGCCGGAGGCCAAGGCGGTGGAGCCGCGGATTCCGTTCTCCCCCATGCCCGGGGGCGCGCTCACGGCCAACACGCAGATGATGCGTGACAACGAGACCCTGGATCGTTTCCCGGAGGTGATCGCCGCAATGGAGGAGGTCGTACGGCGGGGGGGCTTTGGCACATCGGTCACGCCGGTCTCCCAATTTTACTTCCAGCAAGCCTACAACAACGTTATGCTCGGCCCCTGGAAGAAGATCGCCCATGGTTACGGTCTCATGGTCCTCGGCTACTACGGCCGTCCTCCGGTGGATCCCGACCCGGAGATCGTCGACCTCGCCGCCCGCCAGCTGGGACGGGAACCGTGCACCGTAACCCCGCTGGAGCTAAACGACGCCGACGAGAGCAAGGGGGTGGATGCCGCACGCGCTGTCCTGGAAAACGAAGGCCTCCCAGTAAACGACGAGAACGTCTTCATCGTGGCCGCCTGTAAGGATAAAGGCGTGGCGTTCCTCAAGGGACAGGTCGAACCCCGCCTACGCAAGATCGAACCCAAGAGGGAAAAACAGCCGCTCCCATCATCGAACAGATACACCGTTCGCTTGAACGGCCGGCCGTTTACCGTGGAGCTCAAAGGCGATCGTGCGATGGTGAACGGCCAAGAGTACGCAGTGGAAGTAGCAACCGCCGAAGCGCCGCCTGAGGATGAGGATCACGCCGACGGAACCGGCACGGAAGTGCAGTCACCGCT
>PXEP01000112.1 GCA_003566155.1 Candidatus Acetothermia bacterium
AACTAAGGGTCTCTTCGGCCTCGGCGCTCACCCTGAGTGTCCCCGGTGCCGTTGTGGTGACCGTGAACCAATCGTTCACATCGGTGCCCGTGACGTTGCCATAGCCCAAAAGTCCGGTGGTTTTCATGCCTAAGGGGATCACCTGCGCCTGTTCGGCGGTGTCGTTGGGCTCCTGGTCTTCCGGTGTCGTGGCTGCCGCAAGCTCAGGCTGGACAGAGTAGCGGCCCTGTCCCTGGGTCCGGTACAGGCGGATGAAGTATGTACCTGGGATGAGGCCGGGTCGCTCCACCGTGCGAGACGACGCATGCCCGCCCGTTTCCTGTGCCAGAACGCTTGTGCCGTTGACATCGTACAGATATAGACGGAACTTCAGCGTGTCTTCCCCCGTCGCCGTGATCCTGACCGTCCCCGGCCTTTCGATAACCAACGGGAACCGGACCTCCGTCAGCACCTCCATCTCCCCTTCGATCGGTGTGCCCACCGGGGAGAATGTGCCCGCTAGCGCGCAGGCTCCCGGCCCGACAAGCAAACAGGCCACCACCGCGACGAATACCGCCCAAGACCTTCTTCCAGCCGTCCGCATGCTCATTGCGCTCCTCCTTGGTCGCGTGCCCGATATGACCACAAGCGAAGCACCGTACACTACGCACACGGACAGCACGCTTCGTCTCGCCAGTCTGGCCTACTTGGGCAATGCGAGCCAGCCACCATACTCCCCTGCCCGTACGCCCGACAAGCTTAAGGGGACAGTCCCCCCGATGAGACCTGGGGGACTGTCCCCCTATGCTCCCCCCCCGGGGACTGTCCCCCTAGCTCCCCTAGCTGAGGAGCTCGACGGCGTTGTCCCGAAACACGCGCTCCAGGTGACGGTCGGTCAGGCCTGCCTTGCGCGCCGCGGCCAGTTGATCTTGGGCGTACTGGGCCACCCAGCCCCGGGGGAAGTGAGAGCTGTCGGTGCCGAACAGAATGCGCTCTGCGCCGAACCGGTCCACAAACAGCCTAAACAGGTCCTCGAGGCTCGGCTGGGGCCACATGAACAGCCTCCACTGGTTGCTCCCGGAGGTGTCCACGTACACGTTGTCGCAGGCCCACATAAGGTGGAGCAGCTCGCGCAGGTACCCCGCGCCGAAGTGCGGCACGATAAACGGCGTGTGGGGGCATCCCTTGGCCACATCGTGGAGCGAAAGGGGGTTGATGTTGGGCCCGGCCACGATGCCGCCCCCGCCGCCCAACGGGCCGAAGTGGATGAGCACAGGGATCTCTAGCTTGGCACAGGCATCCCACACCGGGACCAACCGGGGATCGGAGAGTTTGCCCTCGAGTGCTGGGGCGAGCACCTTGTAGCCGACAAGCCCCAACTCCCCCACGGCGCGCTCAAGCTCATCGGCGGCGTCCGGTCCGAACGGGTTGTGGTGGGCCAGCCCATAGAGCTTCGGGTGCCCGCCGACCGCCGCGGCCAGCTGATCGTTTCCGCCCCCGGTAGCAAAACACAGGCCCTCCAGGCCGTACCGCTCGACCTCTTGTGCGTAGCGGCGGGCCCCTTCCTCCGGAGCGGGCTGGGGGGACTCCGGCTTGGGGAAGCTGCTTTCTTCCCACATGCGCTCCCGGCGCGCCCGGGCACGCTGCACCCACAGGTCGAGGACCTCCTGCCCTCTCTCACGGGCCAGCCGCTCGCCCCACGCCCCCCATGGCCTCCGCCGCCCCGCCGCCGGCAGATGTAGGTGCATATCGAATATGGGTACGTCTAACGTTTTCACTGTGTCTTCCTTTCATCCTGCGCCGTGGCCGCTGCCTTCAAGCACGAGGGCCTGGCAGATCCATGGCCACGGCATTCGTTCGCCCAGTCGCACCACGTTTGGCCGTTCCGTTCCGACTAAAGTTCCGGCGTGCCTTTTTCGATCCTGCCGGTGGTTACCGCTCTCCCACGCATGTTACCACACCCGAGCCCGGGCGCAGATGCCCCGCGCCGCTTCAACTTAGGGTGATGGGCGCCGACCAGCTGGGACGCTACCGCCAAGGTATGAAGACGAGCTAGACGCTAGCACCCAGGGGTGCAGTCGCAGTTCCCACAGGCCACAAGCCGTTTCCCACACGCCACATCCCCGCGCCCATCGAGCGAGCTCACCGAACGAGCTGAACCTCCACGTCGATCTCCAGTTCCGCCCAAGTGCGGTCAGCGGTGAGGGCCGGCAGGCCAAGCCGGCTGGCAAGAGCGAGGCATGCACGATCTCCCATTGAAAGCCCCCGCGGCCTGGTATGGGGCCAAAACGCTGCGGCCAGCTCGGCTTCCTCCACACCGAACGGCACGATATAGAGCCCCAGGGCCTCCAGATCTTCCCGCAGCCCCTCCGTGTCGACCCCGATTTGAGCCGCCTTTTGCAGGACCTCCGACCAGTTGACCGCGGACATTGCAGAGCTGTCCAGCGCGTCGGCCACCGATGCTCCGCCGGGCTCATCGAGCATGGCTGCCAGCAAAGCGGACGCATCGAGCACCTGACTTGCGACCACGGCTAGCCGCTCTCCTCCTGGCGCGCCTCGGTTCGCCGCTCGGCGATGAGCTCGTCCACCGGGCTGGGTTCGCCGGGGACTGTGGCGAATCGCCCGCGGACCGTTTCCCAAACCCGCTCCCGCGGCTCCAGGACTAACCTGCCGTCGACGACCCGTGCCACCAGGCGGTCGCCAGGTCCAATGGAAAGCGCCTCCCGCAGCGCCGAGGGGATCACCAAGCGCCCCTGCTTCCCCAGCCTTACCTCAGCCCTATCCGTCTCTGGCATAGTGATGTTAGTGTACCAGTAAAGGCAGCACAGTGCCACAGGTGTTACCTAATGCCAGGCGCCTGACCGACCACCACGTCGCAGACGAGCTAGACGCTACCACCCAGGGGTGCAATTGCAGTTCCCACAGGCCACAAGCGGATTTCCACAGACTACAAGCCACAATCTCGCCTTATGAACAATCTGCCTGTGTGTACGGAGCTACTGCTTAACAAGAACCAGTGTAGCATCGCGTGCTCAATCAGTCTATACTATCAACCGGTGATGAAGATGACCGATCCTACCAAAGACGCTCGACAGGCCGAACCTCGCTATACCCGGAGGGTCCAGACGGTGCTCACTGAACGGCAGCACGATCTTCTGCTCAAGCTGGCGGAGCAGGAAGGCAAGCCCGTCAGCGCC
>PXEP01000059.1 GCA_003566155.1 Candidatus Acetothermia bacterium
CCGCCCATGACGTCGCAACTGACCGGTGCCCTGAGCACCGTGGCACCCCAGTTCCACCCGGGCAATCCCATGTTGCCGCCCCCGATCGCACTGCTCATGCCCACAGGGGTAGCTCCGTTCACGGAGTGGGAAGGCCCGAGCGAAGCCACGCGGGTGGCGGTGGCGCCCGATGGGCGTATCTGGTTCACCGACGGTGGCTCCCTGGTCACGGTCTTGGACCCGACCACGAACACGATGCTCTACTACGGGCTCCCCTCGGGAACGCAGGCGCTCGCTGTGGTCGTCGGGCCCGATGGCAGGGTGTGGTTCACCGACACAAGCCAGCCGGCCATCGGCGTGGTGAACCCGGACAACCAAGACGTGCGTCTGTGGCCCATTCCCGGAGGCGTGGAGCCGTTCGATCTCGTCCGCGACAGCGCCGGCAATATCTGGTTCACGGATCGCTTGGCCAATGCGATCGGCCAGCTCAACCCGTCCACCGACCAGGTGGTGCTCTACCCTCTCGGGGGGAACACGCGTCCGGCGTTCCTCGCGCTGGACACGCAAGAGCAGGTCTGGTTCACCGCTGAGCGGGGCAACTACGTGGGACGCCTGGCGGTGGCGCCTGTGCTCGGTCCGCCACCCGGAGATCCGCCGCCCAGCGGGCAGGGCACGCTGCAGGTGAACTCCACCCCGTCGGGCGCGCAGGTGTTCATCGACGGGGTGTACAGAGGCACCACGCCCCTCACCGTACAGGTGACCGCGGGCACGCGCACGGTTGTGGTACGGCTTTCGGGTTACCCTGACGCACAGCGGACCGTGAACATCGTGAGCGGGGGGGTCTACACCATGAACGCCACGTTCGGTACTTCACCCTGAGGGGGAGGGCCGAGGACGTAGCAGGAGAGCCGCGTAGCGCAGCGGTGGGGGGGCGGTCGGACTCGCGATGCGCCCCCTCCTTGCGCGGCCGGCTTGACATCACCTGCGGCGCCGCGCGGGCGGCATTCCACTGTACTCACCCCCGCCGGACGCATCAGGCTGGCTTCGGGGCATGAGGGACGAGCCAACCGGGAAAACCTAGACAACGATGTTGGGTGAACGGGACGTGAAAGGCACACACAGGTTACCGAGGCTGGCTGCGGGGGCCCACGGGCCTTGATCGTGATCAGCGGCCGAGATCCCGGACCGAGCTAAGCGCTGCAAGAGTTGATGTGGAGGAGGTCGAGCAAGCGACATGCGTTCATGCCCAAGGCCGATGTACCGCGACGTTGGGGAGGATCTCAAGCTGCGTACCCTGGGTGGTGAGGCGGAGCTTGACGGACCCTGCGGGGTCAATGAGGCCGTCCACGGGCCAGAGGTCGGGACGCTCTTGAGAAAGCTGGCCCTAGAGCACCCAGATGTCGAGCCACGGGACGTCATCTGGATCGAGCATAATGGCGAGGCTGTGTCAACGTTGTGTGGCATCCCATGGCGGCTGCGCCTGAGCGGGGTTGAGATCAACGCGCTGGAGCTTGGGCTGGTGGCGACGCTCAAGGAGTGGCGCGGCCGTGGCCTGCAGCGGGCGATGGTGGACTACTTCCGCGAACGGGTTCAGGAGCGGGGGGCGCACCTTTCGATCATCCAAGGGATCCCTGGGTTCTACCGTCAGTTCGGCTACACGTACGCACTCCCCCTGGAGGCCGGCCTCGTGTTGGAGCACCGCCAGCTGCCCCCACTGAAACAGAAACTCCGCGTGCGGGCGGCGACGCCGGACGATCTTGGCGAGCTCGCTGCTCTCTACCGATGCCTTGCGGAGGAGCTTGACCTCTACACCGTGCGCTCGGATCAGGTGTGGGCGTACCTCTGCCGGCACGCTCCCGGCACGGAGACCGAAGGGGAGTATTGGTTGTGCGAACGCGACGGCGCCGCGGTGGGGTACATGTTCCTCCCGAAGAACCACTTCGGAGACGAGCTCACGGTTTCCGAGGCCGTGGCACAACAAGCGGACGTCGCCCTGGCCCTGCTCGACCGCGCGGTGGCCCTGTCTCGGGAGCGTGGTTCGCCCGCAGTGCGGCTCAGCCTCGCCGACGGAAGCACGCTCTGCCGGATCGCGCGGTCCTTGGGCGCACGCGAACGTGGACGGTATGCATGGCAGGTGTGGTGTCCGAGCTTCGAAGCGCTCCTCGCTGTGCTCCGGCCTGCCCTCACTGTCCGGCTGCGCTCCTCACCCTGGGCCAACCATTCGGGTGAGGTGATGATCGACCTCTACAGGTACGCGCTACAGCTCGAGGTCGCGGACGGAGCGGTGCGGTCCGTGGCGCGGACACCGTCCTCCGGTCGAGGACAGCTGCGCTGCCACGAGGACCAGTTCCTGCCCCTCGTGCTCGGGTACAAGTCCGTCGGCGAGCTCTCCGACTGGCACCCCGATTTCCTCGTCCGCCCTGGCGTCCGGCCGCTCCTGGAGACACTCTTCCCCAAGCTGCGGGCGTTCCTGTATTCCATGTACTAATCTCCGAGCAGCGTCCTGTTGTGCGCCGCCTGGTCGAACCGTCGCTGCCCCTTCAGCGCAGGGGGCGTGGTCCGACCAGCGCCGGCGTCGGACGTGTTGTGCCGGCAAAACCGCCTTCCCATCTTCGCACCTGCGGTTGGCTGGCTACGCTCTATTGTCGGGTCGGCGTGACACCCTCTGCCCGGCCGTGGCCCGATTAGGCTTCGCCGACCGGGAGGGGTAGGGTGTGAGGAGGTGGGAGGTGGGCTATGCGGTGCACTAGAGCTTTGGGTTCGTTGGTGCTGGGCGCTTGCCTTGCTTCGCTCGTCGGGTGCGGGTTTCTGCTTCCGCACACAGTGTCTACGCCTGCGGTCCCTGCGGGGCCTGAGGCCGGAGAGGCGAGTGAGCAGCTCGCATACTCGACGGGAGGCGCCAGTTGCAGGCGCGGACACCCGGTGGAGTACAGATTCGACTGGAATGACGGAACCTACAGCGCCTGGGATTCCTCGACGCAAGCGACAAAGACCTGGAGCGACGCAGGGACTTACGAAGTGAAGGCTCAGGCCCGCTGCGCTGAGGACCAGACGGTGATCAGCATCTGGTCGACAGCGAAGCCGGTGACGATCGCAGAGGCGGAAACGGCGCCGCCGGTGGCCGAGTTCACCTTCGAACCTGCCACCCCGGAGG
>PXEP01000231.1 GCA_003566155.1 Candidatus Acetothermia bacterium
CTGAGATCCGCCAGGTGTTTGAAAAGAAGACTGTGGTGCGGTCTCGGGCGGTCAAGGGAAAGGAAGACGTGGGGGCGGCGTATCGGGACTACTTCGATTGGGAGGAACCTCTGTCCAAGGCCCCGGCACACCGGATCCATGCCCTCATCCGGGCAGAGCGGGAGGGTGTCATTCGGCTGTCTATGCGCCCCGAAGAGTCCCTTCCTTTGAAGATCCTTCAGCGGAGATTCGTCCACGGACCGAGCAAGGCCGCCGAGCAGGTCGAGCGGGCGGTGGAGGACGGCTACAAACGCCTCATAGCCCCGTCGATGGAGAACGAAGTGCGCCTGCGGGCGATCGAGCGTGCCGATCACGATGCGGCGGGTGTATTTGCGGAGAACCTGCGCCATATACTGCTTGCCCCCCCGCTGGGGGGAAAGCGGGTGCTGGCCATCGATCCCGGCTACCGCACAGGTTGCAAGGTGGTGTGCCTGGACAGTCAAGGGTCCCTGCTAGCGCAAGCTTTGGTCCACGTGGTGGGAAGCGATGACCAGCTTGTTCGTGCGGGAGAAACGCTTGTTCAACTGGTCAAGCGTTACGCCATCGAGGCAATCGCCGTGGGCAACGGAACGGCCAGTCGGGAGGCCATGGCGTTGGTCCGATCTTTGGACGGGCTTTCCGGCATTTCCAAAGCGATGGTGAGTGAAGCGGGTGCATCCGTGTACAGCGCCTCGGATGTTGCGCGCAAGGAGCTCCCGGATTGTGATGTAACGGTAAGGGGTGCGGTGTCCATTGGGCGACGGCTGCTGGATCCGTTAGCGGAACTGGTGAAGATCGATCCCCGGTCCATCGGAGTAGGCCAGTATCAGCATGATGTCGACCCGCAACTCCTCAAGCGAGCCCTGGACGATGTTGTTGAACAATGTGTTAACCTTGTTGGCGTTGATGTGAACACGGCGAGTGTCCCGCTACTGGCATGCGTCTCCGGCCTTTCCCCTAGGGTGGCCGAGCGTATCGTCGAAAAGAGGAAGCAACATGGGCCGTTTCGTTCTCGGGCCGACCTAAGGAAGGTCCCGGGACTCGGTCCCAAGACGTACCAGCAGGCAGCGGGGTTCCTGCGGGTTCGCGGCGGGGAGGACCCGTTGGATGCCAGCGCCGTCCATCCGGAGAGCTATCCTGTGGTCCAGCGGATGGCCGAAGATCTCGGGTGCACAGTGCAGGAACTCATGAGGTCGCCCGGGCTCCGAGAGCGCATCGACCTCAACCGCTATGTCTCAGACAAAGTAGGGATCCCTACTTTGGAGGATATCGTTGGCGAGTTGGCCAAGCCAGGGCGCGATCCTCGCGCGGGGTTCGAGGAGTTCTCCTTCGCCGATGGGGTCGCTGATATTGCCGATCTAACACCGGGGATGTCCCTACCAGGAATCGTTACCAACGTCGTCAACTTCGGTGCGTTCGTGGATATAGGCGTCAAACGGGATGGATTGGTCCATATTAGCCAGCTTGCCGACGGCTTCGTCGCGCATCCCTCGGCAGTGGTTCGCCCTGGGCAGAAAGTATCGGTGACCGTGTTGGATGTGGACCTCGAGCGGGGCCGCGTAGGACTTAAGCTAGACAACGAGCACCTTTGAGCTGCTCTGACGAGAAGCGACGTTGTGCTTATCGGAAAGGATTTGCCGTACACTGGAGTCGTTATGAACGTATGCAGTACCCATGAGCTTCATCAGGAAAAGCTTGACCAGCTGCCCGGGCTGCTCCGTGAAGTGGGCCTTGACTGCTGGCTGGTTTGGGTACGGGAAACCGTGCAGGCTCCTGATCCTGTGCTTCATCTGATTTTGGGAGCTGAACTGGTGTGGCCGTCGGCGCTTCTGTTCACCGCCGATGGGCAGCGCATTGCGATCGTGGGTTCATTCGACGCCGCTGTGATACCCGACGCACTGTACACGCGGGTCGTTCCCTACACTGAGGGGATCGCTCAGCATCTCCTTGCCCAACTGGACATGATCAACCCGCGGTCGATCGGGATCAACGAAAGCCGAAACGACGTTGCGGCCGACGGGTTGACCGCGGGCATGAAGGCTGTCCTTGCGGACATACTGGCGCCCACGTCCCACGCGGACAAGCTGGAGAGCGCAGAAAGGCTTGTCGGACACCTGCGCGGACGGAAAAGCCCTACAGAACAAACTCGAATCCGGGAGGCTGTTCGGATTACCCAGCAGATACTGGCGGAACTGGATTCGTACCTCGCTGTGGGGCAGACGGAGGTCGAGATACAGGAGCATGTGCACCGAAGGATGGCCGAACTCGGAGTTGGGTTTGCCTGGCAGGCAGCTGGCAACCCGGCTGTGGATGCCGGCCCGAACAAGCCCTTTGGTCACGGTTCCCCCTTGGCCAACAGGACGAAGGCGGGCCACCTTCTACACATCGACTTTGGAGTGCAGACCGCCGGGTACAGCGCGGACATCCAACGGATGTACTTCTTCGGTTCTCCCGATGAGGTTCCCGAGGAAGTTGCACATGCGTTCGACACGGTTCGAGATGCGATTGCGCGGGCGGCCGAGATCCTCCGGCCCGGTGTCCGCGGACAGGACGTAGATGAAGCTGCACGTGCGTATGTGGTCGACCGAGGGTACCCCCCGTTCGCCCACGCACTTGGGCACCAAGTAGGGCGGTTTGCACATGATGGCGGCACGCTACTGGGTCCGCCTTGGGAGCGTTATGGGGACTCCCCCCGCGGGGTCGTGGAGCCGGGAAACGTGTTTACGCTTGAGCTTTACGTTCCCACGGAGAACTACGGCCAGGTCAGCTTGGAAGAGGATGTCCTGGTCACAGCGGACGGGTGTGCGTTCCTCAGCAAGCCCCAGCGAGCCCTCCGATGCATCAGGAGAACGGTTCGTTAGAGTGCCGGTCGCCCCCAGTTTCCCTCACATGTGTGTCGGTGAAGGTATGGCATGGGCATCAGGCTGTCGGGGCCTGCGCCGAGCGACGTTGGGGGCAACCGGCTGACCGCTGTTATGTGACGTCTAGTTCACTCCTTTGGGTTGATCCGGCCGCTTGTTTGGGCGTAGTAGTCAGGGATAACAGGCATGCCGTCTTCCCCAGGTGGTTGGCCGGCTGCGTGAAGGACTACGGTCTCCCAAACTTTCAC
>PXEP01000026.1 GCA_003566155.1 Candidatus Acetothermia bacterium
CGTTGCGGCAACACCTGGCGGATGGGTCCCGGTACGGCGTGGACATCGATTACGTGTTTCAACCCCAACCGCGCGGCTTGGCCCATGCCGTACTGTGTGCCGAGGAATACCTCGCCGGCGAGCCGTTCTTTCTGTTCCTAGGAGACAACCTTCTCCAGGATCCCCTCGGTGAAATGGTGCGCGAGTTCACCCGCACGGAGCGGGGGGCGGTGATTGCACTCAAGGAGGTTCCCAACCCTTCGGACTACGGCGTGGCCCAGCTGGATGAGCAGGGACGGGTGGTGCGCCTTGTGGAGAAACCCGCTCATCCGCCGTCGGCCTTGGCCGTGGTGGGGGCATATGCGTTCGGGCCGGAGATCGTGGACGCATGCAAGCGTGTGCGCCCCTCGAACCGCGGAGAGCTGGAGATAACCGACGCTATCCAGTCGCTCATCGATGATGGCAGGCCGGTGTTTCCCCACCGGCTGAGGGGGTGGTGGAAAGATACTGGAAAAGCCGAGCACTTATTGGAGGCAAACGAGTGTGTGCTGGACGAACTAAGGAGCATGGTTGAGGGTGAGACGGTGGACTGTCAGCTATCTGGAGCAGTGCATGTCGCGCCCGGAGCTCGCTTGGAAAAGTGTGTGGTGCATGGCCCGGTGGTCGTGGCGAAAGGAGCGCATGCTCAAGGCAGCCATCTTGGTCCATACGTGTCCTTGGGCCCCGAAGCTCAAGTTGTGGACTCCCGTGTCTTGCACAGCATCCTCATGGACGGGGCACAAGCGGGTCGGGTTGGCGTTCTAACGCACTCGATACTGGGCAGGCGGTCGCGGGCCGTAGGAAAGGGCAGCACGGGAACCGTCTCCCTCCTACTTGGGGATGACGGGCACGTGCAGTTTGAATGAGGTCAGCTCGGCATCAAACTAGCTTGGAGAACGAAAATAGCATGCGTGGGATGACAGACGAGCGCGTTCTGGTCACTGGAGGGGCCGGGTACATCGGCAGTCACACCATCAAGCAGCTCCTCGCCCGGGGACGGAAGGTGGTGGCCTTGGACAACCTTTCGGCCGGGCACAGGGAAATGGTGCTCTGCGATGAGCTTGTGGTCGTCGATGTCACGGACCTAGATGGCCTGCGGCAGGCGTTTTCCCGCTACCGGATCGGGGCTGTGATCCACTTTGCCGCCCACACCGCAGTTGGGGAATCGGTGGAGAATCCCGAGAAGTACTATCGGAACAATCTGCTGGGAGGCCTGAATGTGCTGCGGCTTATGCAGGAGCGGGGCATCAGAACGCTTATCTTCTCCTCCAGCGCGGCCGTGTACGGGGAGCCGCGGTCCATACCGATCAAGGAGGCCCACCCCGCCGCTCCGGTCAACCCCTACGGACGCTCGAAGCGTATGTTCGAGGAGATCCTCACTGACTGCGGGACAGCTTACGGGTTGCAACACGTCTCGCTGCGGTACTTCAACGCAGCCGGCTCGGATGAAGAGGGACAGATAGGGGAGCGGCACGAGCCCGAGACGCACCTCATACCCATAGTGCTGGAGGCAGCCGCCGGGCTGCGGCCCCACATCGAGATCTACGGGACCGACTACCCCACCCGGGACGGAACCGGCGTGCGCGATTACATCCATGTGGATGATCTGGCTCGTGCTCATGTAGCTGCGCTTGAAGCTGTGGAAGATGGGTACGCGGCCCCGGTGTACAATTTGGGAATCGGCCGCGGGTATACTGTGCATCAGGTGATCGACGCCTGCCGGCGGGTGACAGGCCGGGAGATCCCTGTAGTGGAGGGACCGCGGAGACCGGGCGATCCTCCCGCGTTGGTGGCCGATCCCGAACGCGCGATGGGAGACCTTGACTGGCGCCCTCGGTTCACGACGCTGGAGCCGATTGTGAAGACCGCCTGGCGGTGGATGCAGGCTGATGGGGTCAGATCCTGAACGTGGGTGTTGGTCGGGGCGATCGTGACATCCAAGACAAAGATGTGACCCCCTATGAATACCGGGGTCTGATCGCTGAGAGTTGGGATCTGCTGCGGGGGGATACCTCGGGGTGGCCCGATCGGGTCTTCTTTCGGTGGGTGATCAGCCATGGGGGCCAGCCTGTGTTGGATGTTGGCTGTGGTACGGGGAGGTTGCTCCTCGACTACGTGAGGCGCGGGATCGATATCGAAGGGGTGGACATCTCCCCGGATATGCTGGCCATCTGTCGGCGGAAAGCCCGCGCCCAGGGCCTGTCGGTGAAGCTATACCGACAGCCGGTGGAGGAACTGGATACGGTCAGGAAGTACCGGACGATCATTGCCCCCTCCAGTTCGTTTCAGCTTATCACCGACCGGGCTGCGGCCGGTCAAGCGTTGCAGCGAATGTACCAACACCTGTTGCCGGGCGGGACCATGGCTATGTCGATCATGGACCTGGACAAAGAACCCCATCCGGCCAAGTGGAGGCTGGACGCTGAAGCCATGCGCCCGGACAGCTCCAGTGTACGTCGCTGGGTCAAGTCATGGTACGATCCTCAAGCGCAGCTTGAGTACACGGAAAGCCTCTATGAGGTGCTGTGGGAGGGGAAGGTGGTGCAATCCGAACGCCACCGTCGCTGCCCGGGAACCAGGTCCTACACGCTCGAACAGGCGCTGGCGTTGGTCGCCCAGGCCGGGTTCACCGACGTGCGTGCCCTCTCCACCTTCACCTTGCGGCCCGCCTCGTCAGAGGACCGGCTGTTTTGCGTACTTGCCCGCCGCGCAGGCTGAACAGGCACCGCGCCACGTGGGCATCACCGCAACGCTCGGGTGCTACCCTGGACTTCCTCCAGCTATTTGGGTGAGGTTGGCCCCGAGAGGGCGCCAAGCGCGGCCTATTGTGCGGTCATGGCTGGACCAAAGCGTGCAAAGTGTTCCGTGCAGTCCCGGTACTCGGGGAGCTCGCACGTCTCCTCGGCCAGCTGCAGCACGTTGGCGTAGGCTGGGGGTTTGGCGGCAGCGAGGGGTAGAATGGTGTATGGGTAGCGATGGGGAATCTTGGGAGGAAACGCGCGACGAACTCCTGTCCCGCGAGCTGGATCGACTGCTGGAGTACCTCCTTGCGCAGGATCCGCCGCCCGAGAGGGTGATTCTGTTTGGCTCCTTCGCGCAGGAA
>PXEP01000027.1 GCA_003566155.1 Candidatus Acetothermia bacterium
ACGAACGAGGATTTCGCAGAGCTCGCCTCTCGGGCGGGCGACCGTGGGATCAACCTGATCCTGGACGGTGTGTTCAACCACGTGGGCGATGACTCGCGGTATTTCGATCGCTACGAGCAGTGGCCCCAAGACGTGGGCGCCTACGAGTACTGGTCACGCGTGTACGACCTTGTCCACGCCCAGGAGCTGCCCTATTACGAGGCTGAGGAACGAGTGCGCGCTGAGTTCGTGGACCAAGGGCACAAGGACTTCACATTTACCGAGTGGTTCGAGATCCGTCCCGAGAAGGTCGGGGAGGGACTGGCTCCATACGGGGGAGAGCGGTATGACTACGATGCGTGGTGGGATCTGGAGAGTCTCCCCGAAATCAGGGCCCCCGGCGGCAGCGAACTCAACCTGGACTCGTTTGCCGATTACATCATCCGCGATGATGACTCCATAACCCGTCGATGGATCCGCGCCGGAGCCAGCGGTTGGCGGATCGATGTGCCTATGGAGATAGCCGATGAGTTCTGGGTCGAGCTCCGCAAATACCTCAGAGGAGATCACGGATTGGCCGAGGTCCCGTACGGCGAACCTGTGCTCATATCTGAGGAGTGGGGCGACGCCAGCCATTACCTGCTCGGGGACAGCTTCGACTCCACCATGAACTACCGCTTACGGTCAGCCCTACTTGAGTTTCTCACCGGGGGTACCGCGCACACCTTCCATGCCCAGGTCATGAGCATCATGGAGGACTACCCACAGCAGGCGTTCTACGCCCTGATGAACCTCCTTGGGTCCCACGATACGGCACGGGTCCTCACCGAACTGGGCTACGTGGACCGTGATCTCTTCTCCGACCGCGATCGCGTTCGAAGGATGTCCGACGAGCAGATCGAGGCCGCCAACGAGAAGGCCATCCACAGGCTCAAACTGGCCGCCACGTTCATGTTCTCCTTCCCTGGAGCCCCCACGATCTTCTACGGGGACGAACTAGGGTTGGCTGGAGACGACGATCCGGAGTGCCGCCGCCCCATGCCCTGGGACCGGGCAACCGAGGACAATGAACTCCTTCAGCACTTCCGGAAGCTGAGTGCGATGCGCGAATCGCACCCCGTGTTGCGTACCGGAACGCTGGTTCCGCTACACGCGGAGGGAACGACCTATGCCTTCGGGAGAGAGCTGCTGGGAACCGAGGATGCCCTGGGTCAGAGCGCGTACGAGCTCCCCGGCCGAGGTGAGAAGCTCCGTGTTGAGGACCACAACGCGCTGGCAGTCGTGGCAATGAGCCTTTCAGGAGCGGATGAGCTTTCGATCGAGATCTCGGAGCTTTCCCGAGACGGGGTGGCGTTTACGGATCAACTGTCCGGAGCGCGCTATACCGTACGGGACGGCACGCTCACCCTGTCGCTCCCCGAGCTGGGAGCCGCGGTGCTAATCAGCGATCCTGGGCAGGACCTAACCCCGCCTCTCGCCCCGCGGGAGCTTCTCGGGGAAAGCCAAGATCGAGCCGCTGCCTTGCGGTGGGATGCCCCGCCCGATGCACTGGCGTTCAACGTGTATCGCACTTCGGTGCCCGGCGGCCACTACACGTTGGTCGGAGAAGGACTGGAGAAAACGGAGATGGTCGACGACGGGTTGCAGAACCTAACCCGTTACTACTACACGGTCACAGCAATCGACGAATCGGGCAACGAAAGCCAGCTGTCAGAACATGTACGTGTGATCCCGGGACCGGCGATCACGCAGGCCGAGGTCAGTCAGTTCACGTTCCACGGCAAGGAGCACCTACTCCAAGTGAACACACAGGTGCCGCCGGTCCAGGCGCGAGTGACCGTGCCGGAGCTGCCCGAGGGCAAAGCGGACACCGAAGCGCTATTGGCCCGTGTCTACTTCGGACAGTCCGAAGTCCCAGGCGATTGGGACTGGGAAAAGGCTGTCTACGTGGAGGCCCGAGACGGGGAATACCTGTTCGAAGGATCGTTTGTGCCAGACAGGCCCGGCCGCTGGTATGTCACGGTGGGCTTTTCCACCGACCTTGGCCAGAGCTGGACGCTGGCACGGTATCCGGACGACACATTCCCCTCCTTCGAGGGGGTACTCACCGACGAGGAGCCCGCACCAGCAGCACCTGAACTGGCCTGGGCTCGTCCATTACGAAGGCTTGATGCTCCCAGCCATGTGGTGCTCGAGTTCCGCCATCCCCAGCCGGAGGAGATCGAGTACCTGGAGGTCCTCCGCCGCGTAGGGGTGGGAGAGTGGGAAACGCTGGCCACGCTGGAGCCCAGCGCCCGGACGTACACGGATGAGGAACTTGTGTACGGTGAACACCATGCCTATCTCGTGCAAGCCGTGGACCGGTGGTTCCAGCGCAGCGTGTCGCTGGCGCGCGAGGTGAAACCCGAGGTCATACCTCCACGCGTGTCAGCCATTTCCCTCTCCCCGGGCGAGGTCGATCCATCGGTGGACGGCGCGGTGGACGAGGAGGAGTGGGAGGCTGCAGCGTCCCTCCCCGGCGATGGAAAGCTCATCCAGGCGCAGATCGGATATGGCAGCCGACACCTGTTCGTACGGGCGGATCCGGCCGTTCCGCCCAGCGAGCTAATTGGCGAGGACTACAGTTTGGTTCTGTACATTGGGCCCCATACAGGCGCAGAAAGCGGCGATCCGGTGAACACGCAGACACGATTCGCCGAAAGCTCCCTGGGGATGCCCCTCACACAGCTGATACAGCTGCAATTCAAGAACGTCGATGCACAGGGCCGTGGGTACGTGTTCCCCTATGTTGCTGACGGCATGGGCGGCTGGCGACCCACCGGACGCTTCCAAGATCTCCCCGAGCGCATCGCGCGTGTAGGGGAGACGATCGAGTACCAGATCCCATTGGAGGTACTGGGCCTGGATCGCTCAGAGGAGATCTCCCTATGGTCCCGACTCACCATCGAACACGACGGAGAGCTTGTCGGAACTGCGCCCGCGCAGCCGGCAAGTCTGCGGATACCGCCGCTTGTGACCGGGGACGTGGTGGCGGAGTTTGCCGATCCCGAAGGCGACGACCACGGGATCGGCACGTACGAGTATCCCACGGCCGGCGTGTTCGACCAGGAGGGCTTGTTCGATCTCGTGCGGTACACCGTGCTCGAGGAAGCCGAAGAGTGGATGCTGGCACTTCAGTTCGCCGCCCTGCCCAATCCATGGGACGGCCCGCTGGGCTTCAGCCACCCCTTGGTCCACATCTACCTGGACGTGGAACCCGGAGGCCGAACGGCCATGCATCCCGCGGGGGAGGCGATGCGGGTGCGGTTCTCCGAGGACCATCCGTGGAACTACTTCCTCAGGATCGCCGGCTGGCCGGGCTACGGGCGGCACTTGTTCACGGCGGAGGAGGAGCGACACCTGGTAGACGTTTCCGCTGATCCTGCCCGTAGTACAGTCTATGTCCGGATTCCCAAGCGGCTCGTGCCCAATGTCTGCGGCGGCCACTACGTGCTGGTGGCGTCCCAGGACGGGTACGGGCCTGATTACATCCGACCCATCGCCGACGAACCACGTGACTGGACGGGCGGTGGAAGTCCCGCCCCCGACGTGGCCCCGTGGGCGTACGACTACCTGGCCCCCGAGGGCTGGACCCAGGAGGAACTCCTGGGAGGATACGACGAACAGGCCGGCACGTACGCCGAACTCCTGCCGGTCATCGTGGAATGCGAGTGAAGGAGGTGATGTGCCGGAAGTACAATTGCAAGAGCGAAAGGCGACCCGCTAGGGTCGAAACATGGATGACCACTGTAAAGGAGGGAACGCATTATGCGTAAGGGCATCAGTTTGCTGCTGAGCTTGACGCTTACCGTAGGGTTGGCGTCTATGGGGCTGGCCAGCACGCCAGGCGTGCTGACCATTTGGGCGGACGACACCCGCGCGCCCGTGTTCGAGGCGCTGGGCGAGGAGTACACCGCCGCCACAGGCATTCCGGTCGAGGTTTTCGAGATCCCCTTCGACGACATTCGGGGGGAACTGGCAACAGCGGGGCCCGTAGGGGAAGGGCCGGACATCATCATCGGCGCCCATGACTGGGTGGGTGAGTTGGCCGCCGACGGACACCTGATGGAACTGGAGCTCCCGGCGGGCCTGGCCGAGGAATTCGACCCGGCCACCCTAGAGGCCTTCTCCCAGGTCGGCCCCCTGTACGGCATTCCCTATGCTCGAGAAGGGATCGCCCTGGTCTACAACAAGGGTTTGATCGAGGAGGCGCCCGAGACCTGGGATGAGCTCGTTGCGTTCGCCCGGGAGTTCACCAATCCCGGCGTGCCCCAGTACGGGTTCGTCGTACAGAACCCTGACCCCTACCATTCATTCCCCTTCATCTCCGCCCTGGGAGGGTACATATTCGGCTTCGACGAGGACGGGGTCATGGACCCATGCGATGTCGGTCTGGACAACGAGGGCGCCATCACCGGAGTGGAGTACATGGTCGAGCTGTTCGAGGAAGGCCTGCTCCCGGCCGGAATCGGCTATGACGAGTGGCTAGGCCTGTTTGAGGAAGGTCGCATCGCCATGGCCATCACCGGTCCGTGGGCCGTCCCGTCCATGCAGGCAGCCGGCCAAGAGGTAGGCGTGGCCCCGATCCCATTGATCGAAGGGCAGCGCCCGCTGCCGCTCATGGGCGTGCAGGGTGTTATGGTGTCCGCGTACACGGAGAACCCCGCCCTGGTGGAGGACTTCCTGTTTGAGTACTTCGTGACCCAAGACGCCATGCTCGCTATGTACGAGCAGGATCCGCGGCCGCCGGCGTACTTCCCCGCGGCCGACGCCATCGTCGACGACCCCATCCTGGAAGGGTTTATCGCAGCCACCGAGGGCGCCACACCGATGCCGGGCATCCCGGAGATGGCCGCCGTGTGGGGCGCGTGGACCGACGCCATGGAACTGATTGGGCTGGGCGAGCTCTCCGCCGAGGAGGGGCTGACCCAGGCCGCCGACGACATCCGCGACACACTGGACTGCGAGTAGGCGTACAATAGATGCGGCGGGGAGCGGGGCCGACCCCGCTCCCCGCCGGCAGTCATGACTAGGCTGAGCGGGTTACTGCGAACCTCGGCACCCCAAGCGGTGCTGAAGATAGCTGGCCTGGGCGTTCTGGATGCCTTGGCGCTCTTTTGGTGTATTCTGTTTGTCGCCCAAGGGAACTGGCTGTTCCTCGGCCTGGTGAGCGGAGGGACGCTCGTACTGAATGTGCTCGCCCTATCCCGGAAGAGCTACCCGTTCCGTTACCTCGCACCGGGCTGGCTCTTTTTGATCCTCATGGTCGTCTACCCGATGGGCTACAACGTCTACATTTCGGTCACGAACTACGCCACTGGCCACTACCACCACAAAGAAGACGCCATCAAGCTTATCACCCGCCGGGAGTTCACGCCTCCGTCGCCGCTTTCCTTTTCCTTGGCCGCGTTCGGCACTGAGCGAGAGCTCTACGCGGTCCTCTTGGAAGGGGAGGAGCGCCGGTATGTGGCGTTCCCCGATGGCACGCTTTCCGATCCGGAAGAGCACGAACTCGTGGACGAGGACGGCGATGGACGCATCGACGAACTCGACGGCCGGGCGCGCCTGCAGGGACCGGCGCTAACACCCCATCTAGGGCAACTCCAGGCCATACGGATCCCCTACGAAAGGGGGTGGCTGCGCATGGCCACCTTGCGGGAATTCCGTAAGCGCCTCCCCCAATACGTGTACGACGAAGAGCGCGATGTGATGGTGGATCAACGAACAGGCATGGAATATGCTGCCGCCGAGGACCGCTTCATCGGGCCGGAAGGCGAACGGTTGGACCCCGGCTGGCGGGTGTACGTAGGTTTGGAAAACTACGCCCGATTCTTCGCCGACCCCCGCTACCATGGGGCGTTCCTCCGGGTGATGGGCTGGACGTTCGCATTCGCCATCCTCAGCGTGGCGTTCAGCTTCGCCCTTGGGCTGGCGCTGGCCAATCTCCTCAACGACTCCCAGCTTCGATTTCGCAAGCTCTATCGGTCCCTTCTGATCATCCCCTATGCCCTGCCCGCCGTCATCTCCATCCTCATCTGGAGGGGCTTCTACAACGTCGAGCTGGGCCTGTTTAACCAAATCCTGTCCAACACGTTCAACATAACGGTACCTTGGTTGCGCAATCCCTTCTGGGCGCGCTTTTCCATCATCCTGACCAACGTATGGCTGACCTATCCGTACATGCTGCTCGTGTCGCTGGGAGCGCTACAGTCCATCCCGGGCGAGCTGTATGAGGCCGCCCGCGTGGACGGAGCCGGCGGCTGGCAGAGGTTCCGCAACATCACGTTCCCGCTTCTCATGATCACCGTGGCACCCCTACTGATCGGTTCGTTCGCTATCAGCTTCAACAACTTCACCCTCATCTGGCTGCTTACCGAAGGGCGACCGGCGGTGGAGGTCGGCGCCCGGGCGGGGTCTACGGACATCTTGCTCTCGTATGCCTATCGGCTGGCGTTCGAGGGGGCACGGGGAAACGAATGGTCGATGGCCGCGGCACTTTCGATCATGATCTTCGTGATCGTGATCATCGTCTCCGGAGTGAGCTTCCTCCGGACAAAGGCATTGGAGGATATCTCTGGTGGGCTCTAAAGCAGGCAGAAGCTTTGCCCCGATCGGGCGGATCCTGCGTTGGGGTATGCGCGGTCGGTCTCCCCGTTGGTGGATGGGGAGGCTGGTCCGTAACCTCTTGATCTGGGTCGCGCTTGCCTTCGCTCTGTTCCCAGCGCTGTTTGTGCTGGGCACCTCGTTCGGCCCCACCCAGAGCCTCAGCGCTGCACGCATGATTCCCCTCAATCCCACCACGGCGAACTACTACACCCTGCTCACCAACACCGCGTTCCCCTACTGGCTCCGCAACACGATCCTGGTTGCCGGAAGCACATCGATATTGAGCGTGTTTTTGTGCGCCCTTGGGGCTTATGCGTTTTCCCGATTTCGCTTTACCGGCCGCCGACCAGCGCTTCTGACCATGCTCCTGGTGCAGATGTTCCCCCAGACCTTGGCCATGGTCGCGATCTACCTGCTCTTGTTCTGGCTGGGAGGGTATATCCCTTGGCTGGGGCTCAACACCCACCCGGGACTGATCCTCGTGTACCTAGGTGGCGCAATGGGGTTCAACACCTGGTTCATGAAAGGGTACTTCGACACCATACCCCGCTCGCTCGAGGAGTCGGCCATGGTGGACGGCGCGTCGCCGTTCCAGGCGTTTGTGCGCATTGTCCTCCCGCTCGCACGGCCGATCCTGGCCGTGGTGTTCATCATCCAGTTCATCACGTTGTACTCGGAGTATCTGTTGGCCAGCGTGGTCCTGCGGGGGGAAAGGATGTACACGTTGGCCGTAGGGCTCCACCTGTTTTTGGGGGACCAGTTCCGCACCCGCTGGGGGAGCTTCGCCGCAGCAGCGGTATTGGGAGCGGTTCTGATCCTGGTCATCTTCTACGCGCTTCAGAATCAGATCGTATCAGGGCTGACCCGCGGCGGCGTGAAGGAATGACCGTTCCGCCTTGGGTGCAAGACGCGGTCTTCTACCAGATATTCCCCGATCGCTTTCGCAATGGAGATCCCTCGCTCCGGCCGCCCAACGCTCGGCCCTGGGGAGATCCGCCGACCAGCGACAGCTTCTTCGGAGGTGACCTGCGGGGAATCTCGCACGGGCTGGACCACATCTGCGGCCTAGGGGCGACAGCCCTGTACCTGACACCGGTATTCGCCTCTCCTTCCAACCACAAGTACGATACGATCGATTACTACAGCGTGGATCCTCAGTTCGGGGACGAACACACGCTGCGCGACCTCGTCGGCGAGGCCCACGCGCGGGGTATGCGGGTGGTACTGGATGGGGTGTTCAACCACTGCAGCCTGGAGCATCCCTTGTTCCGAGACGTGCGAACCAAGGGGCCGGCTTCCTCGTACTGGGACTGGTTCACAGTATACGGGGACCGAATCGTACAACAGCCGGAGCCCAACTACGCCTGCTGGGGCGGGGTACGCACGATGCCCGAGTGGAACCACGATCACCCCGAGGTGAGCGACTACCTACTCGATGTAGTCCGGTACTGGATTAGAAGCTGCGACATCGACGGCTGGCGGTTGGACACGGTGGAATACCTCCCCCCGGATTTTGTCCTCAAGGTGCGTCAGGCAGCCAAAGAAGAAAAGCCGGACGCATTTGTGTTGGGCGAGGTGATGGGCACGGCGGCCTCGTGGTTCAAACACAAGGCGATCGATGGCACCATGCACTATAGGCTATGGGAAGCGTTGGTCGGCTTTGCCGCCCAAGGGTCCCTCGACGGTACCGCCTTCTCCCGGTTCGTGCGCTTCATGTGGAGGAGCTACCCTCCGCGGAACGGACGCGCATGCTACACCTTGCTTGGAAGCCACGACAAGGCCCGTTTCCTCACCCTAAGCGGAGGTGACGCACGCCGACTGCGGTTGGGCGCAGCGCTCCTGTTTGCCCTTCCCGGTGCCCCGGCCGTGTACTATGGCGATGAGGTGGGGCTGGAGGGCGGGGGCGACCCCGACTGCCGCCGCTGTTTCCCGTGGGACACAGAGCAGTGGGACCAAGACACGCTGGAACTGTTCCAAAGACTGATCACCCTACGCCATAAGACTCCGGTGCTTCGCCGGGGATCCCTCACTTTGGGAGCGTGCACCGGCAAGGTGGCTTCGTTTGTCCGCCGGATGGAAGGACAAACGGCGGCCATAGTGGCAAACGGCGGGACAACCGTTGTTCGCGCCCCGTCGCCGGGGCCCGGCCCGTGGCGAGACGTCCTGGAAGGAGCCAGGTTCACCGAAAGGCAGCTATCGCTGCCCCCGCTGGGATTCAAGATTCTCGTGCAAGGCGCCGATACAACTTGAGGTATGCCTCGGCCGACCTTCGCCAGGAGTAATCCCCCCGCATCCCCTGCTGCACGATGTCGTTCCACCGCGGTTGTTCACTCCGGTAGACCTCCACGGCCCGTTCCAGGGCAGCGGCCAACGCCTCCGCCCGGTACTCCGCAAACGTAAATCCATTGCCTGCTTGCCCTTCTCGAACCGTGTCCGCCAGCCCTCCGGTGGCACGGACCACGGGAACCGTGCCATAGCGCAGCGAATAGAGCTGGTTTAGCCCACAGGGCTCGAAGCGCGAGGGCATCAAGAACATATCGCTCCCGGCCTCGACTCTATGGGCCAGGGGCTCGGAAAACCCTATGAATACGGCAATTTGCCCCGGAAATCGCGCTTGGGCCTCCTGCAAGCCTTGTTCGTAGCGGGGTTCACCGGTGCCCAACACCACAAGCTGGATCCCTAGCCCCATGAGGCGGTCCAGTTCCTCTAGGACAAGGTCAAGACCTTTCTGTTCGGCTAACCGAGTGACCATCCCCACCACCGGCCGCCTGGGATCGTCTTCCAGACCCATCACACGTTGCAGACTGGCTTTGTTCACCGCCTTGCCCGAGAGGTCATCCGCCGAATACGGCTCCCAAAGGTAAGGATCCGCCTCCGGATCCCAGGTATGTTGATCAATTCCATTCAGCACTCCGAACAAGTCTTGCGCCCGGGCTCGGAGGGCCTCTTTCAGTCTGCCTTCCTGCTCCAGGATTTCCCGGGCATAGGTGGGGCTCACCGTGGTGATCATGTCGGACCCCTTGATCCCGCCTTGAAGCAGGTTTAGCTGATCTTCCTGCTTGATGTACTCGCGCAACTCTCCGGGCAAGCCTGTGACACCCTCCTGTTCCAAGGAAAACGTGCCCTGGTGCGCCAGGTTGTGTATGGTGAGCATCGAACGCACGCCGGAAGGACCTGCCCCCGCGCGCACGAACAGAGGGATCAACGCCGTGTGCCAGTCATGGGCGTGTATGACCTGGGGGATCCAGCCGACAGCCTCCGGCACTGCCAAGGCCCCGCGCGACAGAAACGTGAACCGCTCCAGCGAGTCGGGATAGTCTCCGCCCCCCTCGCCGTAGATCTGCGGACGGTCGAAGTAGGGGTCGTTGGACAGTAGGTACAGCGGGACTTCGCTCCCCGGAAGTCGCGTCTCCAAGACCGTGCAGGAGATCTCCTGCTCTCCCACAGGAACAACGATCGTCGCCGCCGGGCGGACATCCACCTGCTCCCGTACTCCTCGGTAGCAGGGCATGGCCACCGCCACCTCGACGCCCAGGTCGGCCAGCGCCGGGGGCAGCGCGGCCATGACGTCGGCCAAACCGCCCACCTTGGCCAAAGGAGCTACTTCGGCACCCACCATAAGCACCTTCATATCCCACCTCCGCTTGATCATCACAGCAGGCAAACTGCTGCCCTACCCGCCGGTCCGGCAACGCCGCGGTTGCTCTCTTGTACGGATGCCTCGGCTGGCTGCAACCAGACGACCATAAGAACTGCCAACCTACCGATTGACCTCCAGCCGCACCACATCGCGCACCCAATAGGCGCCGGCCGATTCTGCTCCGTATTCATCGTTGCTTACCCGGCCGTCCTCAGGGAGCACCACGATCCGCGGCCCCTCCTCCCACGCCGGAGGAGCGACGCCGTCCTTGGCGTACGCCAGCACCACAGGATAACGGGGATCGTTCATCCGCTCGCGGGACAACGAAAGCCGGTATCCGTCACTGGCAACCACGGTCACGCTTTCCGGCTGGAGCTCAGGGTACAAGTGGGCCAGGAGTTCCAATAGCGGCACCCCCCTGTATCGAGCAGGCGTAGACCAATTCTCGAACTGATTCTGATATGAGCCCTCTTGTTCCAGCGCAGGCAAGGCACGTAGCTCCGAGAGGGATAGTCCGACCTCCTCCGGGCCGACTACGGTAACCAGCGTCTCCTGGGGCGAACCGGACCGCAATACAGCCAGCCCACCCAACACAAGGAGCACGCCCACGAACACCCCCCACCGAACAGGGCGCCTTATGGCCACCGTGTACCTCCTCCACTCATAAACCATCCCACCAACGCCAACACAAGAAGCGAAAGAGCAATAACCAGTCTATCCCTCCACATCCACGGCACCTCTTCCAGCGTGGTTCGCCGGCGGCGCGAGCCAAACCCCCTCGCCTGCATAGCCAGCGCCACTCCCTCGGCGCGGGCCAACGCCGACGCCAGTACCGGCAGCACCGTCCACCTTACATGGGAAGCCAGCCGCCATGGCCGCAAGCGCAACCCGCGCACTCGCTGTGCCTCGCGAACCCGGAAGTACTCGTGGCGAAAAAGCGGCAGAAATCGAAGCGCCAGAACCAACACGTACGTGTACCGGTAGGGAAGGCAACTGCCTGACAGCGCCGAGGCGAACTCCTCGGGACGGGTGGTGGCCACGAACAGCAAGCTCCCGCCCAACACGCCAAGGAACCGCAGCGCCATCTCGCCTCCCATCTGCAACCCCTCAGCGGTCACTGTGAGTGGTCCGAGTGTGGCCACGGTGCTCCCCGATACCACAACGGCCTGCAACACAAACAGAAATCCGCCGAAGGTGATCGCGGCGTGGAATGCCCTTCGGCGGGCAAGGCGTCTCCGCCCGATCACCATCGGAAGCAAGGCCAATGCCCCCTTAGCCACCAGGCCTGGAGCGGACAACACGGCCGCGGCGTGCGCGCACAGCAGGGCGAACTTGGCCAGCGGGTGGAACGTGGGCTGCTGCGCCCGCTCCATCGCCCATTCCATACCTTCCCCAGCGCGAAGCCGCACTACCACTGCTCCTCCCAGTACTCAGGGGTGAACACCTGCTGGCCTTCTCTTCGCAGCTCCGCGAACACCTCATGCGTGGGTCCCAAATGGGTCCGCCGCCCCAGGAACAACACGCGATGTGCCAGTCGCGCCAACAACGGCAAGCGGTGTGACACAAGGACCACCGCCACCCCCGCGCGGCTAGCCTCGCTGATCTGCCGGGCCACCCAGGCAGCGTTGGCATGGTCCTGCCCGATAAACGGCTCGTCCATGAGCAAGACCCGCGGCCGGCCCGCCAACGCCAAGGCCACCGTCAGCCGCCTGCGTTCCCCGATGCTTAGTCGCAGAGGATGCTCGGAGGCCAACCCTTGTAGGGAAGCTTTCTCCAACCAGGCTTCCGTTTGATGAGCCTTGCATCCATTCAATGCAAATTCCTCGGCCACGGAGGGAGCAAACAGCTGATGGTGGGGCATCTGAAACACCATCCCCAGAAGACCGCGCCTCTCCCCAAGACCAAGCGCAGCCGGGTCGCGCCCTTCCACGCGCACAGTCCCCCGCTGGGGAGCAGTCAAGCCCGCCAGAAGGCGGAGCACAGTAGATTTTCCGCTCCCGTTTGGGCCGGCCACCCCCAGCACCTCCCCCGGAGCAACGGCGAACGAAAGCCCTCTCAGAAGCTCCTCCCCTTCAGGGTAGGAAAAGCGCAGACCCCGCGCCTCGAGTATGCCTGCGCCACCCGGAGCACAGGTAGCCCAGGGCACATCCCCCTCCCGGGCCGGGTACTCTGAGTCCAGGCATACGATGCGGGGCCGAAGGGACCACAGGGGCCCCAGGCGATGCTCGGCCATCAACACGCCCCTGCCCTCCGTCGCCTGCCTGGCAAGGATGTAGAGCAGATCCTGTGCCCCCTGCGGATCGAGGTGCGCTGTTGGTTCGTCCAGAAGCAGAACTCCCGGCTCCAGGGCCAGCGCTGCAGCCAGAGCGGTGCGCTGTTTTTCCCCCCCGGACAGACTCCAGGTAGCCCTCTGAGCCAGCGGCGCCAGCCCCGTGGCCGAAAGCGCCCGATCCACCCGCGCGGCGATCTCACGCCGGGTCAATCCGAGGTTCTCCGGCCCGAAGGCTACTTCGTCGCGCACTCGCAGCGTGCACAAGCCGGCCTCGGGATCCTGCTGCACCAATCCCAGTCGCTGCCCTCGGCGGGCGAGGCTCCGGGGAGCGGGAGCCCCGTCCAGCAACACTTCCCCGGTTACCTCGGCAGGAACGCCCTCCGGTATGTAGCCCAAGGCTGTGTGCAGCAAGGTGCTCTTGCCCGAGCCAGAACGCCCTGCCAACACTACCGTCTCTCCCCGTTCCAATCCGCATGTGAAGTCCTCCAGCACGGGAGCCGACCGGGTGGGAAAACGCACCGTCAGCCGCCGTACCTCGAGGGCGCTCATCTGATTTCCACGCTGACCACGTCTCTCACCCAGAGACCCCCCGAGTGGCCGGGGGCGATCAGCCGTAGGCGGCCATCGTTCCTCACCAAGATGACCTCACTTCCTTCAGAAACGTCGGTAAGTGCAAAACTCGCCTGGTAGCCGTCGCGGCCGCGGACCACTACCTCGGCCGCGTCCGGCGAAGGACCTGCCGCACTGATGATCCGGCCAACAGGCACCCCGGTGTACGGCCGCTCCTCCTCATAGGCGATCGCTCCGGCGAGCTCCGCTACAACGGTCACCTCCTGGTGTTCCCATTCCTCGTAGGAGAACTCCAGCGGCTGCTCCACCGCCCCGTAGATGCGGGCCGAGGCACCCCCGCCGAACGGCTGCCACACGTTCAGGTAGTAGTACCCGCCACCGGCCACGACAGCCAACGCTGTTCCCAACGCCATCCAGGTGCGGGCCCGCCCCGGGCGTTTCACCGGGGAGCGGAACAGTCCGGCCCGCGACAGCGCGCCGAGGAGGTCGTAGGCCAACCAACCGCCCAGCAACGCCCCGGACAGGCCCGCCAAACCGGCCATGAACAGAATGTACGTGGCGGGGATGCCCGCGAAATAGAGAGCCTGAAAGACGAATACGTTCGACGCGGCAGCTCCCATCCCGGCCGCCGCGTACGTCCACAGGGCGGGGCGGGGGTTAAGCGAGAGTCCCAGATCCACCACCGCCCCTTGGACAGCAGACACCAGTACGATGACCACCCCGTGGGTCCCGCCCATGAGGAATTCCACCAACCCTTTTGCCACGCCAGTGAGGGTTCCCGCGCCGAAGCGCCGGGTTAGCCCTGCGGCGAGGAGGGGCCAGAGAACGTGCAGTCCAGCCAGTATTTGACCGGCCCCGAACGGAACCCCCAAGACTCGGTTGATCAAATTCCCTAGATAACCGACATATGCGGACATGACCCCGCCAACCGCGGCCATGGCCGCCGCAAGGACGAGCTGGCGCACTGTGAAGCGGCCTAGTCCTGTTTGATGGCAATCCGCTTGACCCACGGCACCCTCTCCATGTCCTTAGTGGATTCGGCCTGAGCATCCCACACAAACGTCACCGGCCCCCCGTCTTCGGTCGACAAAAACCTTCCTTCCCGCTTCAACGCCAGCAGGTAGCGATCATCGCGGGCCAGTAGCTCCGAGGGAACTTCCGCCCGGTGTCCCTCGCGCCCTTCGATGACCACCGTGTACCCCGTCTGGGCAAGCCGATCGTTGAAGTGCTCATCGTCGTAGTGAATGCCGCGCTCCTCAGGCGGATACCGCTCATCGTCGACGTAGGCCACGAGGCGCCATAAAGGAAGACCCGTGTAGGAATAGCTTTCCCCCCCGGGCCCCTCTCCTTGCACCGAATATGTCTTGCAGGGACAACCTACCCCCGCCTCTAATACCTCTCGCGAAAGCTCCCGCTCCACATGACCCTCCAGGTGCAAGCGGTAAGGTTCATACACTCCCTCCACCTTCACCCGCACGATCATTTTCCCCGAGCGTGCCGCTTCGAACCGGGGGATTTCCGAACCTATCCTCACCAAACGGAAATGCCCAGGGTCGAACGGCATGTACTCCCCGTCCTCCATGAATGCCAAGATCCAGCGGCTGTCCTCGTCCTCGAGCTCACCGTAGCTGTAGAGCATGCGGTAGCCGTCTTCGGCCACGGCCTCCACCTGCGCATCGTCCGGCCAGTTACCAAGCAGCACCGTCAACGGAACACCCGCCCACTTCCGCTCCACTTCCGCGCCTATGGCCGGGACATAGGTTCCCCGGCCCACCACCACCTCGTGCGAAGTCACCAAATCGCGGAGCGTGAATCGATGCAACTTTGGAGCAACCACTTCGACTTTGGCTATCTCGGCCCAGGGGACAGTATCCAGCGTCTCCGGAAGGCTCATCGTGCTTCCATCCCATTCATCAAGCACCCACGCGACATCGCTCACCAATATGCCGTCAGCCAGGGCAGCCGCCTCACAGTCATCCGTGTCCAAGGACAACGTCTCCCTCACCTGCTCCACTGAGACGTGGCCGTCCTCAGGGAAGAACACAAGGGCCGGGCCTCCCGGCCACTCAGCGCCGTCACGTAGAAAGGCGATCACCGGCTCGCCCAGCGCGGACTGCCCCAGGGCAACCTCCGAGGGCACGGTACACCTCCTTCCATCAGCCGCAATGACGTGCACCGCCCGTCCTCCCAGTCCTCCCATCGCTTCCAGCACCACCGAGAGGGAGATGCCCCGGTAGCTGTAAGCGGCTCCATTCTGGCCAGCGGTTAGCATCTCTTCCTCCCACGGCCAGACACCCACCTCCGGATGCAGGACCACTAGCCTCTCCCCTATCTCAAGGGTCACCGTAGCCGCGCCGCCGCCGAACGCAGCGACCACCATACCCAGCAGTACACACAAAGCTTTCACGCTCATTCCTCCTTCCAAGGCAGCGTTCGGATCGCGGCAGGGGGGATGGCCACGTGCACTTCCTCGCCGGAAGGCATCTCCCATTCATTCACTAGCAGCGCATTCAGTTCGACCCCCCGACAGGCAAGCACGATGTTGGTTAGCTGACCCAACTTCCGCGTCTTCACCGGCCGAGCCCGCAATAGATTCGCTTCCGTCATCACAGGGTCACCACCCACAAACACCACCACGGCCTCCGGGGGAATCACCACCGTCAACTTGTCCGCGGCCGCAAAACTGACTGCTCTAAGCCTCTCTTGACCTAACGCAACAACCACCCTGGCCGCATCCCGCTCGGTCACCCTCGCCACAAAGGTGTTCTTACGCCATAGATCCGGGTGGTGTGGGGAGAAGTCCTCCCTTCCGCCAAAGCTGAGGCGGCCGGCCCACAGAAGCGACTCCAACAACTCTTTAGACGTCCCCCCAGCAACAAGCAGATCCGCAAGCGACAGTTCAAGGACTTCCGCCAATGCCCGCAACTCCGGCAGTGGGGGCGGAGGCCGATCGCCCTGTTCAATCCTCCACAGACGCGAAGCATCCATTCCCACCCTGCGCGCCGCGTCTCGCAAGGTCATTCCCCGCGCCACACGCGCAGTGCGTACCAGTGTGCCAAACTCCGGAACGGCCATAGTGGTGCATGCTAGCCCTGTTGTTGTCAATTGTCAACGCAGCCCTGGCATCGCTCAGTTCAACCGAGCCCGCCGCGGTTGCGCAGTGGACCACAGCCCCTATACTGTTATGAGAAGCGGTAACTAGGGGAGCCTGTAGGGCTGAGAGGAGGTCACGGACCTCGACCCTTGGAACCTGACCTGGGTAATGCCAGCGGAGGAAGGTTACCATGCGCCGGCGAATCCCATACCTGGGTCGGGTGTGGGAGACAGTGGATGAATGGCAGCTACTTGAGAGAATCGCGCGGCGCGTCCCCAAAGCGGGCGACGATTGTGCTGTGGTGCCGTGGAGAACCACGAACCTGTTGTTTACCTTGGACATGCTCCACCGGACAACGGATTTCCCTACTGGGACAACCCCTTACACCATCGGGTGGCGATCGGTCGCCGTATCTTTGTCCGACATAGCAGCGATGGGAGGTGTCCCGCTGGCCGTACTGCTGGGGCTCTCCGTTCCGGAGTTCGATCCTGCTTTCACCGACGAGGTACTGTCCGGAGCGCAAGACTGCTGTATGGCCGCCGGGAGTGAGCTGGCAGGCGGTGATCTGGATTCGTCTGAGGAGCTATTCCTTTCCTCGTGCGCATTGGGGGAGTGCGCGCGCCCCGTGCTCCGCCGAGGAGCCCAACCAGGAGAGCTGGTCTGCATAACGGGACCTCTGGGGGCTACTGCGCAAGCACTGCACCTTATGGACGACGGGCAGGCGGAGGCGGCAAACACGCTGCTTAGGTTCGCTCCCCGTACGTCTGAGGGGCAGCGGATCTCGAAGGTTGCCTCCAGCATGATCGATATCTCCGACGGGTTGGCCCATTCGCTACACCTGCTGGCTGAAGCCTCGGGAGTAGGGTTCCGTGTGGAGAGCGAACGAATCCCATGGGTCCCCGGCTTGCAAGATCCCGCTTTTAGCTATGGAGAGGATTTTGAGCTGCTGTACACAGTGCCAGAGCGGCTCCACCGTCCGCAGCTGGGAACGGCAATTGGTCGGGTAACCAACAGTGGGGTGTATCTCTCCGGTCCCGATGGGGTCCCCCCCCTCCCCGACCGGGGGTACAGCCATGGCCGGTAAACTGTCCCGGGAGGTGCTGGAGCGGCTCGTCCTGGCCAAGGGTACGCTGCGGAAGGACGTCTTGTGGGGCCCTCGCGCTGGAGGCGATTTTGCGGCAGTAGAACTGGACGAGGAGAGGGCTCTGGTCACAGCGTGTGATCCCTTGGCCGCGTCCCCACAACTGGGCTGGGCTCGCTCGGGCTGGCTGGCGTTTCACCTGGTGGCCGTCGATGTCGCCGTATCGGGAATAGCCCCGGCGTACATCTGCGCGGGATGGACCCTGCCTGCGAACATCCCCGACGACGCGCTGGGAGAACTCCTGGAAGCCTTCCGGAGAGAGGGCAACCGTTTCGGGGTCGAGGGAGTGGCCGGGCACACGGGACGGTACACCGAAGTCAACTACCCATGGGTGGGAGCGGCGACCGCAGTGGGCATCGGCCCGCGCAGCGCGCTGCGACTGCCGTCCACAGCCCAGCCGGGGGATGCCCTCTTGCTGTGGGGAAGGCCCGGCCTGGAAGCGGCTGTATTATTGTGCTTAACCAGTCGTAGAATGGTTCCCGCAAAGATTGTGCGCTGGGCTGAGGATGAGTTCTACAACCTGTCATCGCTATCCCCGGCCCTGGAGGCAGCAGGGACAGAGGGCCTCCGCTGCATGCATGACATCACAGAGGGCGGTGTCATCGGGGCAGCGGCGGAACTGTCCTCAGCCATGGGACGTGGGCTCACATTGAACACGCAAGCTATCGCTGCGGACCCCCAGGTACTGACAGCATTGGAGCCGCGTGGGCTGTCCCCGCTAACCGTCACCAGTTGTGGTTCGTTGCTGGCGGTGGCCTCCCCGTCGGCTGCCAAGCGACTCGCCGGCAGGGGGTTTCAACTCGTGGGAGAAGTACGAGCGGACGACGAGCTGCTGGAACAGCGCCAAGGCCAGACAAAGCCGCTTGTCCCCCCGGAACATGATCCGTTCTGGGATATCTACACGGAGGAAGTCTCGAGAAAGGAGGGAACATGAGACGCTCGATTATTGTGCTGGTTGGATTTGTGTTGGCCATAGGTTTATCGAGTACGGCGGACGAGCTTCTCGTCTACACATATGACTCGTTCGTTGCCTGGGGGCCGGCCCAGGAGATCAAGGAGAAGTTCGAGGAGACCCACCCGGGCACGGAGCTCGTCTGGATTGCACCGGGCGACTCTTCTGAGATGTTGTCGCGCCTCCTCGGAGAGCTGGAGCTGGGGTTGCCTACCGCAGACGTGTTCTTGGGCGTCGCCGATGTGGAGGTACACCGGGCGTTGGCCCATGAGGCATTTCTGGGCCTAGAGCCGCGGCTCATTCCAAACCTCCAGTACGTACCCGAGGACATCCGCCTGGAAGAGGATGCATATGTCGTCCCCTACGACTACGGCTACGTGACTTTTGTATACGACGCCGACGCCTTGCCCGCCGAACACGTCCCCACGACGCTGGAGGACCTGTTACACCCGGAGTTAAAGGGCAACATCGTCCTTCAGGACCCCCGGACATCGTCCCCCGGTCTTTCGTTCTTGTTGTGGACCATCGCCCATTTCGGTGACGGTTGGACCGACTTCTGGCGGGAACTCCTTCCCAACGTGCTGACGGTGACCAAGGGCTGGACTGAATCGTTTGAGATGTTCGAAGCCGGAGAGGCGCCGATCGTCGTCTCATACGCTACCGACGAGGCTTACTCGTACATCGTCCACGGTGACCTCCGCTACCGGGTCTTGACCCCGGGTGGCGAAGGCTATCGCCAGGTGGAGTACATGGGCGTCGTCAGGACAACCGATAGCCCAGAGCTTGCCCACTCGCTGCTTGACATCGTGCTCTCACACCAGATACAAGAGCTCATCCCCACCAGCCAATGGATGTTCCCGGCTAACCAGGACGCCGACACGCCCGAGGATTTCCAACAGTACGCCATCATCCCTGAGAACCCTGTGGCCCTGGATCTGGACATCGTGGAGGAGCACTTGGAGGAATGGATAAGCGAGTGGCAGCGGATTCTGATCGAAAGCTAGTCACTTACCGCTGGGCGGGGTGGGCCCTGGCGCTTGTGCCATTGGCCTTCCTGGCCGTGGCGTTCTTCTCCCCACTGTGGGAGGTGCTGCGCCGGGGCCTGCTCGTTCAGGGGCAGTGGAGCACCGATCTTCTGAGAGCAGTTCTAACCGACCAGTATGTTCGGCACCTGCTCAACTTCACCCTCCAGCAAGCCCTGCTTTCGACTGTACTGTCCTTGCTGCTAGGGTTCCCTCTGGGATGGCTGCTTACCCGGTACAGTTTCCCCGGCAAGGGGACCTTACGGGCGCTGACCCTGGTCCCGTTTGTGCTCCCCCCGATCACCGTAGCCCTGGGTTTCGTATTGTTCTTTGGGCACGCCGGCCACCTGAATCGCGCCCTGATGTGGCTTTGGGGACTGTCCGAGCCTCCCATTCGCTTGCTGTACTCCCTATGGGCGATCGTGTTGGCGCATGCCTTTTACAACGCCCCGGTGGTGGCCCGCTTCGTAAACGTGGCTTGGGAGGCCCAAGACCCAGCGCTCACCGAGGCCGCCCGTATGCTAGGGGCTGGCCGGGGGCGATCGTTTATCACCGTCACGATTCCCGGCCTGTTCCCCGCGGTGCTGTCCGCTATGGCTCTGGTATTCGTTTTGTGCACCTTGTCGTTCGCTATACCCTTGGCCCTGGGAGGGGCAAGATACGCTACAGTGGAGGTAGGAGTGTATCTGCTGGCCCGGGTGTACGTGGATCTGCCCCGCACAGCAGCGTTGGCCGCTGTGGTCCTCGGAATCTCGCTTATGCTTACCTATCTATACCTACGCGGCGGCGGACTGTTCCATACGTTGAGCTCCGCCGATAGACGCCAACCCACCGTACCCCTGGTCAGCCGAAGCCACCCGGCCCGGCTGTTGTGGCTAGGATACCTCGTCCCGGCTGCGGTGGTCTTCCTTGGGCCCATCGGGGCAGTGATCGCCGACTCATTCCTCCGAGCCGCGCCTGGAGGCACCGCTCCGACGCTCCACTGGTACAGTCTCGCCCTGTCTCCCGACACTAGCCCTTTCCTGGGCGCCTCGCCCTTGGGGAGCATAACCACCAGCATCGCTGTGGCCAGCGCCGCTGCTGCAGGAGCGCTTGCCCTCGGGCTGGCGATCAGCGCCAGCCTCCGCACTGTGCGTTCCCGTGTCCTGGAGACAGTGCTGATGGCCCCGCTGGGCGTCTCTTCAGTGGTTATGGGCCTGGCATTGCTTTTGGCCTTTCGTCGACCGCCCCTTTCCTACCTCCCCCCGGGGCCGTGGCCACTTGTGCTCGCCCATGTGCTGATCATCTACCCGTTTGTCGTTCGTTCGATCCGCCCCGTTTGGCAGTCCCTGGACCCGGCATTGGTTGAGGCTGCGCGGACCCTGGGGGCCAGCCGACGCGAGGCGTTTCGCAATGTTGAGCTCCCCTTGCTCAGGCCGGCGATGCTGGTTGCAGGCGCGCTGGCGTTTGCCTTGTCGTTGGGTGAGATGACGGCAGCGGCTATGCTCGCCCGGCCGGGGCTTAACACCATCCCCCTGGCGATATACCAGTTCCTCTCCGCCCGTCGGTTCGGGGCTGCATCAGCCATGGCCACCGTGCTCATGGTCGTCACGGCGGTAGCCATCTTGCTGTGGGAGCGCCTGGGGCGCATAGGAGAGGCGACACAGCAATGAGTTTTCTTGTCCTATCAGGTATCGACAAGCGATTTGGTTCCGTTGTCGCAGTGGACAACCTAGAGCTTGAGGTTGATCAGGGGAAGCTCGTCGCCATCATCGGTCCTTCTGGATGCGGGAAGACAACAACCCTGCGGATTATCGCCGGACTGGAAAGGGCGGACGCTGGCCGTGTCTACTTACGGGGTAAGGACGTCACATCGCTGCCTCCCGAGGCCCGCACGGTGGGCCTTGTGTTCCAAAGCTATGCGCTCTTCCCCCACATGACTGTGGAGAGCAACGTGGGCTACGGACTGCGAGGGACTACTCGCCGTGACCGCAAGCGGCGTGTGGCAGAGCTTCTGCGCCTGGTTGGGCTTGAGGAACACACAAGGAGACGTCCCCATCAGCTTTCGCAAGGGCAGAAACAACGGGTAGCGTTGGCCAGGGCATTGGCGCCTCAACCCGACGTGCTGCTGTTGGATGAGCCCCTGGCTGCCCTGGACGCTGCCCTGCGCATAAGCTTGCGCAGCGAGCTTAAGTCCATGCTGCGCCAGCTGGGGGTTACCTCCCTATACGTAACACACGACCAAGCAGAGGCTCTTGCTCTGGCCGACCGGTTGGCCGTGATGCACGCCGGCGCGCTGGAACAACAGGGCTCGCCGCAGCAGGTGTATAGGCAACCCCAAACTCCGTTCGTGGCACGGTTCGTAGGTCGGGCCAACCTTTGGCCTGTGCGGATAACGGAAGTGAGCAACGGCCAAGCCGTGGTGCATGCCGGTGGTGAGATGTTCACCGCACCGGCTGGTCAGATGCGAGAAGGAGACAAGGCATATCTCTTCTTCCGGCCGGAGGATGTTCAGCCCGGCAGCGGTATCCCCTTCCAGGTTAAACAGGCCGAGTATCAAGGTGACAGATGGGAGGTGCAGGCACGGCGCGGGGCGTTGGAGGTCCTCGTGTACTTACCCGCTGATGCTCCTCCGGAGTCCGAGCTTGAGCTTGCCTTCCCTCCGTCGACCCTCAAGTTGCTCTCCCGAGAAACCGACCGTTGACTTGAGCGGCCACGCTGCTAGCATAATCATCGGAGGGACACGATGAGAGTCCGCAAATGGTTGCTGAGTATAATTGGGTTGGCAGGCGCCCTGGCGGCGCTGACTGCGTGCGGCGGCGGAGGCTTCGAACTGAGTACCCCGGTGGAACAAGCCCAGCTTGTTCAGGGGGAAAGCACAGAGATGCAACTGAAGCTTGACCGTCACGGAGGGTTCACCGCTGCGGTGGACCTGAATGTGGAAAACCTCCCCGATGGCGTTTCCGCCACCCTGGATCCCCGGTCCACAGAGGGAACGGAAAGCTCACTGCTATTGGAGATCGCGCAGGACGCCCCACCGGGCAGCTACACGCTGACCATCCGCGGCCAAAGCGGCCGCCTAGACAAGGAAATGGGCCTTGCTTTGCGCATTGACCCGCGGCCGGACTTCCAGGTTTCCCTGGAACCAGCGGAGCTTGACCTTGAGCAGGGAGAAACAGCAGCGGTCTCCGTAGACACAGTCCGCCAAGGCGGGTTTGCCGAGGAAGTTTCCCTCCGACTGGACGAGACAAGCGAACGACTGGTTGTCGAAATGGTAACCGAAAACGACACGGCGACCCTGTACGTGGAAACACCCAGAGACCTTCCGGAGGGAGCGTACAGCGCGACGGTGGTCGGTCGGTCCGACCAGCGGGAGCGCAGCGCGCAACTCGTAGTGAGGGTGACGGAGGTGGCCGGTTTTGACCTGAGGGTTGATCCCGGCGGTGCCCAGCTTGCGCGAGAGGAAACCTCCGAACTCACGATCTCGGTGGACCGCTGGGCCGGTTTCGATGCCCCAGTGCACCTGGCGGTCGCCGCCGGGCTGCCAGCCGGCATGGATGCTACGTTCGAGCCCAACCCTGTAGAGGAGGACACAAGCACCTTGCGGCTGACCGCCCACTCAAACGCTCCTCTGAGATCGTTCACCATCACCATCCGCGGCAGCGCGGACGACACGGCTGACGAGATACCGTTGGACATCGTGGTCATCGGTCAACGTCCCGAAGAGACAGAGGACAACGACTGACCGCGGCCTCCAGACCAGGGCCGAACTAGCCTAGAGTGGCCGGATCCACATCCAGCTTCGCTCCCCGAGGTATCTCGGGTAGGGCTTCGGCCAACCGGTGGGGGAGATCATCGGCGCCACGGACAAGCAGTTGTTGCCTAGCTACCCCCCGTCGGGGAGGGATCCGTGCCGGACCAAGCACCTCTAGTCCGGCAGCAGCTAACTGTCCGGCGATTGTTCTGGCCCGAGCAACGCACCCCTTGCCTTCCACTGTGAGCTTGGCCAGTCGGGAGAACGGAGGATAGCCAAGCGCCCGGCGATACTCCAGCTCTTCCGCGTAGAAACCCTCGTAGTCTTCGTCCACCGCGCATCGCACGCTATAGTGCTCGGGCTGATCGGTCTGCACGATCACCTCCCCCTCGCCTTCGCCGCGCCCGGCCCTACCTACCGCTCCCGCCAGCAGCTGGTAGGCCCTCTCCCCGGCACGGAAGTCGGGCACGGACAGCAAGGCATCCACATTGACCACGCCGACCAGTGTGATTCCCGGGAAATCAAGCCCCTTGCTCACCATCTGGGTGCCCACCAGGATCCTGATCCTTCCCGAAGCCACAGCGGCCAGTACGTCTCCCTTGCCAGCCACCGTATCCGAATCCAGTCGCGCCACCTCTTCCCCGGGAAACAACCGCCGCGCCTCCTGCTCCACCCGCTGGCTTCCCACACCGAACAGGCGAAATCCACCCTTCCCGCACGATGTACAGACAGGCTGCCCCTCGGTCCTTCCACACACGGGACAGCGAAACGTGCGCTCGACAAGGTGAAACACCAACGCCAGCTCACAATCCGGGCACCGAAGCGGTGTGCCGCAAGTACGGCATGACGCTCCTGTGAAATAACCCAGCCGACCGGACAGAAGCAGCACCTGTCCGCCTTGTGCTACGTGTCGCTCCATCGCCTCTTGGAGTTCCAATGAGAGTACAGCGTCCCCCGAAGCTACCGTCCGCACCACAGGTTTGCGCCCCGTAACCCGCTCCGTAAGCCGCGCCAAGCCCAGCTGCCCATTCTGCGCTCGGTAATAGGTCTCCACCGATGGTGCCGCCGAACCCATTACCACACCCAGGCCCTCGTGCTCCGCACGTAGACGGGCTACTTCTCGGGCATCGTAGTAGGGGGCCATCAGCTCTTGCTTGTACTGGCTCTCCCCTTCCTCGTCCAGCACGATGAGCCCCGGCCGCCGCAATGGGAGAAACACCGCCGACCGTGTACCTAAGATCACCTGGGCCCCCCCTGCCAGCGCCTTGCGCCATACCCTCCACCGTTCGCCGGGCGACAGCTCGCCAAAGTAATGATCCGGACCGTCCTCTAGCACGGCAGCCGCTCGTGCTGACAACTGCGGCAGAAGAGAAACCTCGGGGGCGAGGAGCAATCCCCCGCCGCCACGTTGCACCGTCGAGGAGAGCGCCCGCAAGTACACCTCCGTCTTACCGGCTCCAGCCGGCCCGACCACCAGGACCGAGCCGCCTTGGGAGGACACGTCCCTCGCCATCTCCACAGCTGCCTCCTGCTCCTGTGTAAGCCGGGGGGAGCGGTACTCCTCCTTCAGCGGGAAGGAGAACGGGAATACCTCCGGACGCACCAGACCTTTCTCCACAAGTCGCGACACGGGAGCCGCCGACACACCCGCCCGGCGCAAGAGTTCCCGCTGGTCCAACGGGCCGTCCCGCAATACCCCCAGGACGGACGCCTGCGCGGGCGCTCGCTTGCCCAGACGCTCGATTTCTGCTGGGACCCTCTCCTCAGGCATGCTCAACGCCAACCTTCGGCGCCGAGCACCGGCTTCCCGCGGCAGCAAACGCCCCAGGCAGAACCCCAGGGACACCCTGTCCTTGTCCGCCACCTGGGAGAACCACTCCAGATGGACTGGGGGAATGACTTGTCCTGAACTGGCCTGTACTGATTGCAGCGGGCCCTCGTACGTCGAGGTGTCGGTCACCGCAACCACTACCCCCCACACCTGTCGTTTTCCTAAGGGAACTCGAACCCGGTGGCCCACCTGGACATCGACCCCCGAGGGCACCCGGTAATCCAGAGGTTCCCCCTTAGGGATGGGGACTGCGACCCGGGCGATCACTCGTTCTCCCGGCGCCGCAGGTAATGCAGCACGCCACGAACGCACATTTCCAGTTCGGCTTCCCGGGCGTGATCGTTGTAGGGCCAGCGCCTGAGTTCTGGGTCCGCCAACAGCCGGCTGACCGCTGCGCCGTCATCGCGGCCCGCCTCGCACCAGACGTCCTCCACCCGCTTCACCCAGCTACGCAGCACAGCGAGGTACGCCCGGAGGGCATCGCCTCCTTCATAGTTGGGACCAAAATGCGTATACAGAATGGCACTCGGCTCCAACGCCGCCAGACGTGCCAAGCTGGATTCCCATAGAGACAGCTCGAAGTTGGGAGGCGGCGTGGTGGGAAGCAACCCTCCCTCCCTCCAAATGCCTGCGGCATCCCCCGAAAACAGCCATTTCCCCTCCTCCTCCAGGTAACACAGATGGTGCGGGGCATGCCCCGGAGTCGCTATCGCCGTGAGACGCATGCCACCCAGGTCGAAGGTATCTCCGTCGCTGGGGGTCACGATCCGCCGATCGTGGATGGGCTCCGCCGTGCCGTAGCTTTCAGCCATCCTACCCGTGGCCTTCTTCACCGAGGCTAGCAGTCGGCTAGGGTCCGCCAAATGCTTAGCCCCGCGCGCATGGACCGCAACCTCTGCCTTCGGCATGTGCCAGAGCAACGTTCCTGCCCCGCCGGCGTGGTCCAGGTGCACATGAGTTACGAATATCCACCGCACCTGCTCAGGGCGGATCCCGATGCTTCGCAACCCCGAAAGAACCCGAGGGGCCTCGACGGAAGTGCCCGTTTCCACCAACGCCGGATGGCGACCACCAAGCACATATACACTTCCGTAGCGCAGAACACCAAATTGCTTAACATCCAGCATCCATAGCCGTTCAGCAAGCCGCTGCACGTCCACTGGCCTCCCTTCCTATCACTGAAGCCAATTCCACCATCCAACGAGGACCGCTGTGCCCAGGGCGCATCCCAACACAGCCACCGGCAATCCAGACTTCAGCCAGCTGCCTATTGCGATAGGCCTGCCGTCCCGTTCGGCCACGCTGAGGACGGCCATGTTCGCCGCTGTGCCCAGCGGGGTCCCGTTGGCACCGAATCCGATCCCCCACACAAGCGCCCACCACAGTGGATCAAGCGGCACGTCTAGAACGCCCAAGCTTCGCACAATAGCGATCAAGATGATCGCCGCCGGTATCGCGCTTATCGTCCATGCTAGAACGCATCCCAGCCACAGAAGTGCCACCGCCACGGCAACCGGATGGGGCGCTAACACCACCACCCCCTCCGCCAGCAGCCCGAATGCTCCGCTGGCCTCCAGTCCTCCCACCACGATGAACAAGCCGCTCAAGAACAGGATCAGTTCCCACTCCACCCCCGCCAATAGCTCGTGAATAGCCGGACGCAACACGAGACTCGCTACCGCCACCCCGATCAGGGCGACCAATCCGGGGGACAACCCAATGTACTGATGCGAGACAAACAGGGCGATCACCAAACCGAGCACTCCTGCCAGCTCCTCGGTGCTTCGCGCGTCGGTCAGCGCAGCCCAAGGGTTCATCGCAGCCAACCCTTCGGTATCCCGCTCTCCCCCCCAGAGCTGACGCCGGTGCGAGAGAAGCAGAAAACCCAGTGTCACCAGGACAGCCACGAGAGCCAGCGGGGCAGAACGAACAAGAAAATCATTGAACCCAAATCCAGCAGCCGAGCCGATGAGGATGTTCGGCGGATCGCCAACAAGCGTGGCCACACCGCCGGTGTTCGCTCCCAGTACAGTCCCCAGAAGAAAGGGCAGCGGAGAGATAGCCAGCACATCCGCGATCGACAAAGCAACGGGAGCCATGGTGACCACCGTGGTTAGGTTGTCCAAAAACATCGACAGGAAAGCTGCCACTATTCCCAGCGCAACCAGCAGCACCCATGGCCTACCCCGCGTCAACTTGGCCACCCCTACCGCAACGAACTGGAAGAAACCCGTCCGGTGCAATAGCCCTACAACGGCCATCATCCCGAACAGAAGCCACATCGTATCGACGTCTATCGCGTCAAGGGCCTCTTCCATGGGGAAGAAATCGAGCACCGTGCCGGCAACCATCATTGCCACCGCGCCGACCAACGCGGCTACCGCACGGTGCACATGTGCAGAGAACATGAGTCCGTAGGTGGCCACGAAAATCGCCGAAGCGATTGCAAGTGCCAACCAGTCCACATCGCCCCCAGTCTACGCGTGCGGGGCTCGCCTTAGTTGCCCTGACGGGTGTTGGGGGCCGCCAAAGCGGCCTCCGCTCGACGCAGAAGTTCCTGCTGCTCCGGATAGGTCAGTTGGGCCAACGCTTGTTCATACGAAAGCCACATGATCTCCTGGATCTCCCCAGGAAGGGCCTCGCCCTCTTCGTCAGTGCGCGCCAGAAACAGGACGACCTTTTTGTCAACGGTCCGTCCCCTCCGGCGAAAACGATACTGGAGCAGTTCTTGAAACGAGGGCACCGGTTCCAGGCGGGTAATCGCCACCTCTTCGGCGACTTCTCGCCGGGCGGCAGCTTGAGGAGCTTCTCCAGGTTCCAACCTACCTTTGGGGAACCCCCACGCCCCGCCTCCCCTGTTCTTCACGATCAAATATTCACGCTGTCCCTGAACTTCGCGGAACAGGATGAAACCCGCCGCCCGTTCTGTGGTCATGTTCACTATCTACAATATATCCAGCTCCCGGCCTTGTCCATCGTACGCCTTCGGCGAAAGCGCCAGGCATTGGAGTTCCCTCCACAGAACCTTGAACGACTCCGGAATGCCAGGCTTAGGGAAGTCCTCCCCTCGAAGGATGGCCTTGTAGAGCTGCACCCTTCCTTTGGCATCGTCGCTCTTGACGGTGAGCATCTCCTGGAGCAAGGCGGCAGCCCCGTAGGCTTCCAGAGCCCACACCTCCATCTCCCCCAACCGCTGTCCGCCCGATTGGGCCTTCCCACCCAGCGGTTGCTGAGTGATGAGCGCGTATCGACCCGTGGCTCGAGCGTGGATCTTGTCCGCCGCGATATGTTCGAGCTTCAACAGGTACATCGAACCCACGGTCACCCGCGCCTTGTACGGCTCACCTGACCTGCCATCGCGCAGCACGACTTTGCCGTCGCCCGCTTCGCCGTCATCGAGACCGTGCTCCCGCTGCGCCTTGCTAAGCTCAGCCAGAATCCTCTGCTCACTTGGGCCGTCGAACACCGGACAGGCCACGGTGTCGCCCCGCAGCTTGGCCGCCCAACCCAGATTGGCCTCGAATATCTGCCCCAGATTCATCCGTGAGGGCACGCCCAGAGGGTTGAGAACTACATCCACCGGCGTGCCATCCGGCAGCAGAGGCATGTCCTCTGCGGGCAGGACCTTTGAGATCACACCTTTGTTGCCGTGGCGCCCGGCCAGTTTGTCCCCCTCGGCTATCTGTCGCCGCTGGGCCACATAGACCTTTACCAGCTCATTGATCCCCGCATCCAGTTCATCCCCTGCCTCGCGAGAGAACCTCTTCACGCGAATCACAGTTCCCGTGCCGGTTATCGGCGGCATCTTGTAGGATGTATTGCGGTAGTTGCGCATTCGCTCGCCGAATATGGAGCGAAAGATCTTCTCCTCAGGCGTGGGCTCCGCCTCCCCCTTGGGCGTGATCTTCCCGACCAGCACATCGCCGGTATGGACCTCCGTACCGACACGGACTATGCCATACTCATCGAGATTGCGCAGATCCTCCTTGGATAGGTTCGGTATGTCAGCAGTGATCTCCTCCGGGCCGAGCTTGGTTTCCTCAGCGCGGACCTCGAATTCTTGCACGTGCAGCGAGTCCATCATATTCTCTCGCACAAGGCGCTCGGAGACCACAATCGCATCCTCGTAGTTGAATCCTTCGAACGGCATGAACGCGACCAACACATTGGTCCCCATGGCCAGGTCTCCCCCCACAGTGGAGAGGGAGTCGGCTATCACATCGCCCCGCTGCACCTTGTCCCCCGATTTGACCAACGGACGATGGTGCAACGCCGTATCCTGGTTGGACCGCTCAAAGTTGAGCAAGCGATAGGTTCGCTTGCCCTTCCTCCCTCGCACGATCACCTGCTGTGCATCCGCGTAGTCGACCGTGCCAGCTTCGTCTGCCAACAAGACGGATCCGGAGTCACGGGCAACCTTGTTCTCCATTCCCGTGCCCACGATTGGCGCCTCAGGACGGAGCAGAGGTACAGCCTGCCGCTGCATGTTCGCCCCCATCAGCGCCCGGTTGGCATCGTCGTGCTCCAAGAACGGGATCAACGATGCCGAGGCTCCGACAATGGTTCGTGGGGAAACCTCGATGAAGTCAACATCCCCCGGTGACGCATACACCACCTGTTCGCGACCAGTCCGCACCGGCACGCGTTCGGCCACAATCTTCCCTTGTTCGTCCACCTCAACGGTGGACGGGGCAATGCGATAGTGTTCCTCGTCGTCGGCCATTAGATACTCAAGCCGCTTTGTTACTCGCCCGTCCTTCACCTTCACGTAAGGAGCTTCCAGGAAGCCGTATTCGTTGACCCTTGAGTAGACAGCCAACGAAGTAATCAGACCGATATTCTGCCCTTCCGGGGTTTCGATCGGACAGATTCGTGCGTAGTGCGAAGGATGGACGTCACGAACTTCGATCTTCGCCCGGCGGGCCGACGCAGCGCCACCCAGTGCCGACAGCCTCCGTTTGTGGGTCAACTCCGCCAACGGATTGGTCTGTTCCAAAAACTGGCTCAACCGGCCCGTGTAAAACAGGGGGTTGATCGCCGCCTGAACCGTCCTCGCCGATACGATCTTTCTGATAGCGTCCTTGTCCTCTGGATCGTAACGTGACAGCTTGTCCTGGGCGATCCGGACCATTCGCAGCAGCCCCGCGCGCATAGCCCCCTGTGCCTGCTCACCTGGCAATCGGACCCGCTTGTTTCCCAAGTGGTCCTTCTCATCGAGCACGTTCGGATCAGATGGCGCACGCAGCAGCAGTTCCACCGCCTGGACAATATCATCCGGCGTCAGGTGCACTTCCTCGTGGTTCAAACCGAGCTTGCGGTTGAGTTTGAACCGACCAATAGGTGTAAGCCTGTAGGTCTCCTCGTTGAAATACAAGCTCTTGAGGTAGTCCAGCATCTGGCCCAGCGCAGGTCGATCGCTGGGTCGGAACTTGTAGTAGATGAACCGCACCGCATCCTCTTGGGTGGTCGTCTTGTCCTCGTCCATCGACTTCTTGATCGCCGGATGGACAACCCGCACGTCACCCTTCCCCGACCGAACAACTGCCTGCGCGTTCTTGGCTGTTAGCTCCGTCCCCGGCTCCCATGTCTCGTCTCCCACCTGAACCTGTTCGGCAAGCAATGCACTGCGCCACTCGCCCACTCGGTCCAGCAGTTCGTCAGCCGGGATCTCCAGCGAAAATCGAGACAGGATATCCTGAGTTTCCATGCCCAGTGCTTTCAAAAGTGCGGTAACCGGCACTTTCCCCCGGCGGTCAAGATTTGCCCTGGCCGTCCACCGCCGCACGTCCAGGTCCACCTCCAGCCACGCACCCAGTTCGGGCAGGAAGTGGGCCCGGTACAAGTGAGGCTCCTCCCGCGTGACATACAGTCCCGGGGAGCGGGTAAGCTCGTTGACCAACGCGTTCTCCGTCCCGTTGATGATGAATGTCGCCCGCGGGGTCATCAGCGGAACATCCACCAGGTATAGCTCGGTCTCCCGCACCAGTTTGCCGTCGGCGTGCAACCGAGCCATCACCTTGAGAGGGGCGGCGAGGGTCAGTCCCTTATCCCGGCACTCCCACTCGTCATACCGCGGCTCCCCGAGATGTGGATCCGCCAGCTCCATATACAGTCCCTCCCGACCCGGCGACCGAATCGGGGAGAACTCGGCAAACACTGTCGCGATCCCCTGGGTAAGAAACCGTTCGTAGGATCGCTTCTGGTCCTCCGCCAGATCAGGCGGTTGTATCCATTCTCGGGATTCTCCGTACCAAAGCCTGGGCATAGGCAAACAGGGCCGCCCTAAGGCAGCCCTTCACCTCCTCTTATCTCAGTCCGCCGCAGGGCCACCTACTGGGCCCCCTTCACTTAAGTTCAGCCTCGGCCCCGGCCTCGACAAGTTTCTTCATGACTTCGTCTGCATCGTCGGGGGGCAGCCCCTCCTGAATCGTGGCCGGCAGTTGATCGACCAATTCCTTGCATTCCTTGAGGCCCTTGCCCGTGAGCTCCTTGACCACCTTGATCAACTGGATCTTCTGCTGACCAGCGCCGGTCAACACTACATCCACAGTGGACTTCTCTTCTTCAGCCTCACCGTCACCGGCCTGTGGGGCAGCGGCCACCGCAGCAGGGGCGGCGGCCTGAGCGGAAACGCCGAACCGCTCTTCTATGGCCGACACCAGCTCCGCCAGTTCCTTGACTGTCATCTCCTCGACAGCCTGAAGTATTTCCTCCTTGGACATCAGGTCACTCCTTTTGCGCCTTTTGCTTTTTCACCTCGGACAGGGCAACCGCGAATTTGCGGAGCACCCCAGCCATAGCCACAGCCAACCCTTGAATCGGACCGTTCAGCGCACCCGCCAACCGCGCGTGCAATTCCTCCTCAGACGGGAGTGTGGCCACCCATTCCACTTGTTCCGCGGGGATGGGCTCCCCCGCGAACAGTCCGGCCTTAATATTAAACGACTTGTACTTCCGTGCACACTCCCTGGCCGCTCGGAACGGCGCCGTAGGATTGTCGCTTCCCACCACCAGGCCATTGGGACCGTGCAAGTGTTCCAGCAAGTAGTCAACGCCAGCCTGCTGGACTGCGATGCGGGCAAGTGTGTTCTTGATCACCTCAAACTGCACACCTTGTTGTCGCATTGCCCGCCGCAGCTCCACCATCTCGGGAGCCGACAGGCCAAGGTAATCCACCACCACCACCCCACTGGCCTGGGATAGTCTCTCCTTTAACTCCTCTACATGTGCGATCTTCTCCGGCCTCGCCATCGTCTCTCCTTACCCGCCCCCTACACGTTCTACGCGCTCTGCGCAGCCGATATCAGCGCCGACTCGTCCACCGCGATCCCGGGTCCTACGGTGGAGGAGATAGAAACCGTTTTCACATACTTGCCTTTAAAACCGTCCGGTCTCCGTTCGAGGACCGCTTTGGTTAACGCCAGCAGGTTCTCCTCCAGCTGGTCGGCTTCAAATGTAACCTTCCCGAAAGGCGCGTGCACAATGCCTGTGCGGTCGGTTCTGAACTCAATCATCCCCGCCTTCAACTCTCCCACCATGCGCCCGACGTCTTGCGTAACGGTATCTGTCTTCGGGCTGGGCATCAGTCCCCGCGGACCAAGGATCTTGCCCAGGCGGCCTACGACAGGCATCATATCAGGGGTCGCCACAACGCGATCGAACTCCAACCACCCTTCCTTCTGGATCTTCTCCGCCAGCTCCTCGCCGCCCACGTAGTCCGCCCCTGCCTCTTCTGCCTCACGGATCTTCTCCCCTTTGGCAAAAGCCAACACCCGCACCTCCCTGCCGGTGCCGTGCGGAAGGGCACATGTCCCACGAATCATGTACTGAGAGGGATTGACCCCCAGGTTGTACGCGGCATCCGCCGTTTCCGGGAACTTGGCTGTGGCTGACTGCTTTATGAGTTCAATGGCTTCCCGCGGGGCATACTTCTGCTCCCCCTCCAGCAACGAAACAGCCTGCTGATAACGTCGACTCCGTTTCACCTTTTCACCTCAATCCCCGCGTTTCTCGCAGTACCCAGAACCATCTCCACCGCAGCATCGAGGTTATCAGTGTTCAGGTCAGGTAGCTTGCGCTCGGCAATCTTTCTCACCTGCTCCATAGATACCACGCCGACCTTCTCCCGCTTTGGATCCGAAGAGCACTTGTCCACGCCGGCCGCACGTTTCAGGAGCACCGGGACCGGAGGCCTCTTCAATTTGAAATCGAACGTCCGATCCTGGTACACGAAGATCTCCACGGGGATGATCAACCCCGGCTCCTCGTTCTTGGTCGCCTCGTTGAACCGCTTACAGAAGTCCATGATGTTGACCTTTTTTTCGCCTAGCGCCGGTCCCACAGGCGGCGCCGGGTTCGCCTGACCAGCCGGGATCTGTATCTTTATCTTCGCTACAACGTTCTTCGCCATCCGTTCCTCCTCACACCTTCTCGATCCCGTCGAAACTGAGCCGCACCGGGGTCTCCCGACCAAAGATCTTCACCGTGACCACAACTTCTTCGGCGTCTTTGTCGATCTCTTTGATCTCTCCAGTGAAATCGGCAAACGGCCCCTCGACAATCTGCACGACCTCACCGACCTCGAACTCCACTTCCACCTTGGGGCGCCTGCTCTCGGACACCGGGATCTCAGCCAACCCCGCCTTGCGTTGGATGAACTGCATCTCTTTACCTTCAATGGGCAGCGGGTGCATCCTCGAGCCCACATAGCGGATGACTCCGTCCAGACCCGCTATAAGCTCCCGCATCTGCTCTTCATCCAGCCCCATCTTGGTGAACACATACCCGGGGATCAAACGTCGCCGCTCGATCCGCTGCACGGTGACCAATCTCTTTTCTTTGTACTCCTTGACCTTCAACAGTCCCGTAGCCCGCGAGTAAAGCTTGTGCTCCCGTTCGATCTCCGCCCCCGCCTCTAACCTCACACCTTCCTTCAATCGAGGTGGAATGTACGACTCGGGCATAATCCGCACCTCGTCAGTCCCATCCTCATACCGCAGTGCCACCCGGCGGACCCGCTCCCGCTCCACGACCTGGCCCCGCACCTCCACCATAAAGCGGTCCGATGCGTCACGCGTAAGCGGCATCCCCGGGCGCACGCGCTCGCCGACGCGGACGTCTCTCCGCAAACCGTGCCCCTGAGGGATCAAATACTCAACCTCGCTTCGGTTCGGCAACTCCACCACCACACGCCATAGCGATTCCACCGATTGTACCTGCGCCAGTTTCTCCAGATGCCTGGGCGGCCGTCGGGCCAGCAAGTCCCCGCGCTGCACGCGCTCATTCGTTTTCACCATGAGGTCGTACTCATAGGGGACGCGGTACTCCGTCGCTCTCCCCCTCCGCGACCTAGAAGTGATCACTTCTTCTACGGGGACGAAGAACAGTTCCTGCTCCTGTTCTCCATTGCCGGGAATGGGCGTGAAATATCGTTCCAAACCGAGCTGGCGCACCCGCTCTTCTAGCTGGCGCTTGACCCGTAGCTCAGATCCCGCATAAGTTTGTATAGCATACCACTTCTTACGCTGCATAGCCCAAACCTAGGCTGCTTTTCCCGTGATCTGAAGGAGGAAATGCACACCCCGACGGAAGACCACGTCCAACAGCCCCAGATACGCCGCCAGTATCACCGTCATCAACAGGATCAACACTGTGAACGTGATCACTTCCTTACGGGAAGGCCAACTCACCCGCTGAGCCTCCCCACGCACCGATGCGAAGTACTTCCGAACCCTCTCGATCATTATGCTGTGCCTCCCTGGCAGGCCCGGGAGGATTTGAACCCCCAACCTGCGGATTTGGAGTCCGCCACTCTGCCAATTGAGCTACGGGCCTGCGTGGTGATCAAACCTCCTTGTCCTCTTTGTGCGAGGTATGCTGCCTGCACCACGGACAGTACTTACGCAACGCGATCTTATCCCGCATGGTGTTCCGGTTACGCTGCGTACGATAATTTCGTCGTGAGCAGTCCGAACACGCCAACGTCACCTGCAGCACTACCTCTTTCTTTGCCATTTTACTTCAAGATCTTCGTGACAACACCCGCACCTACAGTGCGACCACCCTCGCGAATTGCGAAACGCAGGCCTTCTTCCATGGCGATGTGCTTGAGCAACCGGCAGTGGAGGTTGTCCACGTTGTCGCCAGGCATCACCATCTCTACTCCCTCGGGCAGATGCGCTTCACCGGTCACATCCGTCGTCCGGAAGTAGTACTGCGGCTTGTATCCAGTGAAGAACGGGGTGTGTCGCCCCCCTTCCTCCTTGGACAAGATGTACACCTGCGCCATGAACTCGGTGTGCGGAGTTATGGAACCCGGCTTGGCCAATACCTGACCACGCTCCACTTCTTCCTTCTCTATCCCTCTCAACAATACCCCTGCGTTGTCACCGGCGATCGACTCATCCAGGGTCTTGTTGAACATCTCTAGGCTCGTGGCCACTGTCTTGCGCACCTCATCGGTAAGCCCAACGATCTCCACTTCCTCGCCAGGGCGTATGCGACCTCGCTCCACCCGGCCGGTGACCACCGTTCCACGGCCCTTGATGGAGAAGATATCCTCGATGGGCATCAAAAACGGCCGATCCTCTTCGCGCTCCGGTAGCGGGATGTAGTTGTCCAGCGCCTCCATCAACTCAGAGATCGGCTTGGCATCTTCGGCCTCAACTGAATCCGCCTGCAATGCCTTGAGCGCGGAACCGCGGACAACGGGGATCTCATCGCCAGGGAAGTTGTAGGCGGAGAGAAGCTCGCGCACCTCCATTTCCACCAGATCCACCAGCTCTGGATCGTCCACCGCGTCCACCTTATTCAGAAACACCACGATGGCCGGCACGTTGACTTGGCGGGCCAACAGCACGTGCTCTCGCGTCTGAGGCATGGGCCCGTCGGCAGCCGACACCACCAGGATCGCCCCGTCCATCTGTGCCGCACCGGTAATCATATTCTTCACGTAATCGGCGTGGCCGGGACAGTCGATGTGCGCAAAGTGTCTGTTAGCAGTCTGGTACTCCACGTGCGCCACGTTTACCGTGAGGATTTTCGATTCATCACGGCGGAACAGCTTGGCATCCGCCTTGGCGACTTCATCATACGCCCGCGCGGTGGCCAACCCCTGCATGGACAGGATCTTAGTCATCGCCGCGGTCAACGTCGTCTTGCCGTGGTCGATGTGTCCGATAGTCCCCACATTGACGTGTGGCTTAGTCCGTACAAATTGCTCCTTCGCCATCCCGCAACCTCCTTGTCTTTCTCTCCTCGCATTTTTGCATGCTTAAGTCTTGGCGACCGCGACTTCACTAGCGCCTGGAGCCCGCGGGCGGATTCGAACCGCCGACCTTCCCGTTACCAACGGAATGCTCTACCAACTGAGCTACACGGGCGGCCACCACTAGTGTACCGCCCTGCCTTCCTGTCTCGCAAGGTGGTGGAGGGGGAGGGATTCGAACCCCCGAAGGCATGATGCCGCCGGGTTTACAGCCCGGTCCGTTTGGCCACTTTGGTACCCCTCCTTGCTTCGGTCTGGAGCCAGTGGCCCGAGTCGAACGGGCAACCCTCCGCTTACAAGGCGGATGCTCTACCACTTGAGCTACACTGGCCAGCCGGTCGAGAATTCTATGGAGCGGGTCATAGCCTGTCAAGGTCCGCATGCCGATCGTTACAACCCCTGCAGGGCGAACAACCACAGGTGTCGCTCCCGGGGGCCGTCGAACTCACAGAAGTACACTCCTTGCCAGGTCCCCAACTTGAGTTTGCCTTCCTTGACAGGGAGAACCACCGACGGGCCCATGAGGGCGGCCCGAAGGTGAGCCGGCGAGTTCCCCTCCGCATGACGGAAGGATAGCTTTGGTACCATGGCCGCAAGCCCCCGGGAAATGTCAGCTCCTACATCGGGATCGGCCGACTCGTTCACGGCCACCGAAGCCGTGGTGTGAGGGCAGTAGACCATGACGGCTCCGTTATCCAACCCCAGTCGGGATAGGTGGTGTTCCACCTCATTTGTGACATCCACCACTTGCTCTTTTTCTGTTGACCTCACCTGTATTTCCACCTGTTGCCCGGCAGGCATCACTCCAGAGCCTCCTCCAGCGCACGGCTCAGCTGCTGCCGCTCGGCCACTCCGCGCACATGCAGGATCATCTCTCCCTGTTCACCCTGGGTTACGGCCACCAACTCCGCCCCGTGCTCAGCCAACACGCCCAACGCGCGGTAGATCTCCTCCGTGTTGCGAAGCGTCACCCTTATCCGAGTTCCCGGCTCCCCAAATCCGCACATTCGCGCTAACGCACGCATGAGCGCTTGTCGGGTCAGCACACCGACCAGTTTGCCCTCTTCCACCACAGGGAGAAGCACGTATCGCTCCTGCAACAGTACCACTGCTCGTTCGAGCGGATCATCAGGGGAGAGCACCACAGTCGGCGCAGCGGCCAGCTTTCCGGCAGGTAGCTCATGGCTGGGAGCCGAGGCCAGGGCCTTGCGGGTCAGAAACCCAACCAGTTGACCGTCCTCCTCCACGACCAACACCAGAGCCAGTCCCGCCTCATCGGCCAGCTGCTGTGCCTCGGACACCGGAGCATGTGCACTCACGGTAGGGGGATCTCGTTGCAGCCAATCCCTAATCTGCATCTTCGGTCGCGCTGGCCATCGCCACTACTTTTTCCTGGATCTGGCTAGGAACGAAGTCGTACCGCAAAAACTCCATCTGGTACGTGGCCCGCCCTTGGGTCATAGACTTCAGATCCAGCGCATAAGAGAGCACCTCCGCCAGCGGGACCTCAGCTTTGACTTCGGTCCGCCCTGAACCCGATTCCATTCCCAATATGCGGCCTCGCCGGGAGTTCAGGTCGGAGATGATGTCTCCCGTGTGCGCCTCCGGTGTGAACACGCTTAGCATCATCACCGGCTCCAGCAAGGTCGGGGTCGCCTGTTCCGCCGCCGCTTTGAATGCAGTGCGTGCAGCGATCTTGAACGCCATCTCCGATGAATCCACCGGGTGGTACTGGCCGTAGAACACAACCGCCCGGACGTCCTCAACCGGATACCCCGCTACAATGCCTACCTCCAGGGCCTCACGGACCCCTTTCTCCACACCGGGGATGAACTGCTGAGGGATGACGCCGCCCTTGGTCTCATCGACGAACTGGAAGCCTTCACCCCGTTCCAGGGGTTCTATCCTGAGATGAACCTCTCCAAACTGGCCCCTTCCGCCTGTCTGCTTCTTATGACGATGCTGGGCGGTAGCCTCTTTGCGTATGGTCTCCCGGTAGGGGATCTTGGGGACGCGGTATTCCACGTCCACCCCGTAGCGGTTGCTAAGCCTCTCCGCTAAGACGTCCAGCTGCAGATCGCCCATCCCCGAGAGGATGGCCTCTTTGGTCACCGGATCCCTACGATAGCCCAACGTGACCTTGGTGGTAACAAGATCACGCAAGACCATGCTCATTTTCTCCTCGTCCGCTTGCGCCTTGGGCGCAACAGCTCGGGAGAACACGGGCTTTGGGAAAGGGATTTCCGGCTCGGGTTCAGCCTCAGCGGACCCGGCCAGCGTATCGCCAAGCACAAGGTCCTCCAACTTGGTGAGCGCTACGACATCTCCCTCCCCGGCGGCCTCCACTCGCTCGAGTTTGGTCCCTTTGTGGGCCATGATGTCCCTGAGCTGTACCTTCTCGCCGCTACGGACGTTGACCAGTGAAGCGCCTTCTCTGACCTCTTTTCCCAGCACCCGGGCAAAGGAAAGCTTTCCCAGGTAAGGATCCATCGTCATGGAGAACACTCTGAGCCTCGGTTCCTGCGGGTAGTTCCGTTCAGGGGCAAAGCCCAGCACGTGCTCCAGTAGCTGAGGGACCCCTACGCCCGTTTCAGCGGAACCCCACACAACAGGGACAATACCTCTGGACTCAATGCCCATGCGCAATGCGCTGGTGAACTCCTTTTCATCGATCTCCTCATCCGCCAGCACCTTCTCCACCAGCGCGTCATCAAATGTAGCCACTTCCTCGAGGAGGGAGGACTTTGCCTCGTCCAGACGACTCTGGAGTTCATCAGGCACGCTGTCGTTTCCGCCGAGAAGCCCGACAACACCGTTCAGTTCAGATCCCACCCCCATAGGGAGCTGCACCGGCCAGAACACATCCCCCAGTTGCTCACGCAGCTCTCGGAGCACGTTATCGGGGTCCACATCGGGCTTGTCCATCATATTCACGAACACCATCGTAGGCCGATCAAGCTGCTCCAGGATTGTCCACGCTTGCTCGGTAACTACCTCCACCGGCTTCTCCGCACTGACCACCAGCACAGCCAAGTCGGCAGCAACCACACCTTTGTATATCTCCTCCGCGAACTCTCCCAACCCTGGGGTGACAAGAATGGTGACTTGCGTCCCCTTCCATTGACATGCCCCCATCGCCAAGTCGATGGAATAACCTCTCCGCCGCTCCTCAGGGGACTCGTCGAACGTCGCCTCGGCAACGCCTTCGCCCATGTCCAACAGCGCCTTCGCCAAAGTAGTCTTGCCGGAACCAGAATGCCCGACCAGACATACGCTTCGTGTTTGCCCCATTAGAAAATCACCCCAACGGTTGCTTAGAGAATGCCGATGCAGTATATCCTGGGCTGGGGAGACGGGCAAAAGGAGGGGACAATGCGCCTCCGTTGGGGCAAAGCATCACAAGTCAAAGAGCTGGTGGGTCAACACGCCCAAGCGGTGGAGGATACCGTTCATAGTATGGCGGCTGCCATGCGCGCCTACCTGGACGGCAAGTCTTGGGAGGAGATGGACGAGCTGGCGGTGGCCACCCACCGCCAAGAGGGGAAGGCGGACGATCTTCAGCGCAAGACCGAGCTAGAACTGGCCCGGGGTGCGCTCCTGGCCGGGTCTCGCCAGTCTTTGCTTCGTGTGGTCGCGTACGCGGACAGGATAGCCAACTCGGCGGAGGAATCGCTCAGCTTCCTCGTCTTGCAGCGCATTCGGATTCCGGACCTCCTCCATCCCATCATCAGGGAGATCGTGGAAGCGACCGTAGAACAGGCTGGCTCCGTACGTGCAGCCATAGTGGGCCTGGTGGAGGGGGATGAGGAGACCACGAAACATGTGGAAGCAGTCGATCACAAAGAGGGTCAAGTGGACGAGCTGGAGCGCAGGGCTATCAGTAGGCTATTTTCCACGGACCTGCCTCTATCACAGAAGATCCTTGTCCGACAGTTCGTGGAGCACCTGGTGGAAACATCTGATCGAGGAGAGGATGTGGCGGACATGATCTTGATCGCCCTCGCGGCGCGAACAGCATGATTGGACTGGACACCAAACCTCGTCGCCCAGACGGAGCTGCACTCATGCGGTCGGCCGAGCTTCCCAGATCAAGGAGGAGCTGTTGGACGTAGGCTGGCTTTTCCGATACTGGAGAAGGGCCTCGCTCACACCACTGCGTGAGCATGCTGCCGCTGTGGAAGACGCAGCGGAGGAGTTGGGCAAGCAGCTGCGGGCATGGCTGCGCAACGAACAGGTGGACGCAGAACTTGTTAGCGCGAGGGAGCACGCAGCGGATCTGGCCAAGCGCAACGTCCGTGTCGCCCTGACCAGAGGTGGCCGGTTGCCGGTCCATCGGTCGGCACTATTCCAATTCGTGTGGTATCAAGACGAAATAGCGGACCTGTGTCAGGATGCCGCACTGTTGATGGCCCTCCGCCGGCCAGAGATGGATGTGGAACTGGAAGACGAGTTCGGCGCCCTCGGCGAAGCCGTCATCCGTGCCGTACACGCTCATCACTTGGCGATAGAAGAACTGGAGCAGCTGTTCCGCCGTGGTATCACTCCTCAGCTCCGCAAGCGTGTGGCGGAGAACGTGGACCGCATTAACCAGCTGGAACATGAGTCCGACCTCAGAGAGCGCTCTCTGGTTGCAGCGATTTACGCCCGAGAAGCGCTGGGGGACTTCAACCGCTACCACTTGGTACAGCTGGTCCTGATGCTGGGGGGGATCGTCGATCAAGCCGAAAACGCTGCCGGAGCTCTTCGGGTTATGATCTCCGGGCGGTAGTCTGTCAGCGAGACTTAACGCAGCATGGAACATACCCCGGCCTTCAGTCCACCCCCGCACGACCCTTCAGCCCTTCGATTGTGGTACGGCCGACGCCTGAGACCTGGGACAGTTGATCCACAGAGGCAAAATGACCTCTCGTCTCCCGGTGTTCCACGATGCGCCGGGCAAGGACGGGGCCGATCCCCGGAAGCTCCTGCAACTCAGCTACCGACGCCTCATTGATGTTGACAAGGGGTGCAGGGCGAACGGATACCTCCACTACCCGTCCAACCCGCACCGGACTCCACCGAGGTTGCGCCGGTGCGGACGGAGGTAGCAGGCGCAACCCGGCGTAGGCCAATATCCCGAATACCAACAGTGCCGCCGCCCAAAGGCGGAACACGTCCACTCCAGCGCTTGCTGCGCCTCCCGGTCCTTTGTCGCCACACCTGGTCCGCCGCCAGAGCATTTCCCACCTCCGCGGCCGCCGCCGAGGCTGATCGGTTTTCAGATAGCGGCATGGCCCTCCATGTACTCTACCGTGTACAGCCGGTATATAACTCTCTTTGCTTCCTTATGGTAGCAGCTATATTCGCCGTTAGCCCACATGCACTAGTAGCCCCTGGTCAGCGGCCCGCACTACCCCCCTGTCTAAGAGACCCTCTCGCTAGGCATAACAAGTTCGTCGGTCCTTGACAGGTGAAGAAGGGGAAACTGACCCGAGGGAAACAACTTCCTCAGTTCGGGGCACTGAAGGGCAAACCGTCCGAAAGGACGGGACGCAAAGCTGCGGGCCTACGGGTGAAACGAACGCGAAAAAGGCAAACCCGGAGCGATCCGGGGACGCAAAGCCACGGGTCTCACCGAGACCGCCGGGCTACCGCGCTTTGCACCTA
>PXEP01000225.1 GCA_003566155.1 Candidatus Acetothermia bacterium
CCGTTTCGCTCAGCCGGGGCGGAGCGCCCGCCTTGCCGCGCGTTGCCATGTACAGGCTGTTGAGCATCTCATAGACCAACAGCCTGGGCGCAACCAGCGCCAGATCTCCGTCCTGGTACGCTGTGAGCAGGGCATCGGCCTGGGGCTCCCACTTCTCCTCGGGCAGGAAGGCCGCCAGCAGCGCGCTGGCGTCGATCACCAAGCGTGGGGTCTCGCCTCTGCGGGGGACAGCACCGGACGGGTGCGGCATCCTATCCTCGTTCCTCCAGCACTTCGCGGCTCCGCCGGTGAAGCTCCTGCGCGCTCAGCCCAGCCGCCTTGAACCGGTCCCGCATGGCCCGCAGCCCCACGACGGCGGATTGTCTGCGCAGCCGCTGGTACTCGGCCTCGGAGATCAGCCGGGCCACGACCTCGTCGCGCCTGGTGATGCGCACCTCGGTGCCTGCCTCCGCCTGGCGGATCAGCTCGCTCAAGCGGTCCTTGGCCTGGGCCACAGATACCTTGTTCATGGCTATCACCTTGGCCTTATATTAGGGCCATTCTTTCAAGCCAGCAAGTTGGCCGGCACCCGAGGCACACTCCTTAGCGCAAGATGCCCAGCTATTCCAGGCGGACGACCGGATTGGTCGCGCCAGCCTGCATAGTAAACGCTGCGTTGACTATGCGGGCGCTTCAGGTGTGTGGTTAACGCAGAAGCTTGGCAGGCGCCCCGGTGCACTCCCGGGACGCGAAGGCCGTGGGCGATGCGAGGAGCGTGCCACAGTGCTGGTTCCGGGCGGAGGTTATTCCCGCCGGTCGAGCGCGCCCCCTTCTGTGGACAGAAGGAACTCTAGTTCTGCAGGACAGACCGCACCGAACCGATTCCCCACCGGGAGTTCAGGCCAGGGGAACAGGTTGCGGCGGCCGGCAATGTACCCGGCGAACACATCGTCTGTGGCGATGCACGGGCGTTCGAAGAGGAGCACGCCGTAACGCTGGTTCTCCTGAATTGTGTTCCCCTCGAGGGTCAGCTCAGCAGAGCCTGCGATGTAGACGCCTTCCCAGCCGTTTTCCACAACGCTGGAGCCGGTGATCGAGACCCGAGCGAACTCGTTCATCGAGACGCCCCGTCGTTGGTTTCCGACAATGCGCGAGTGTTCGATGTTCGCTTGGGACGAGGCGGTCAAGCTTATGCCTTCGCGATTGCCTTGGGCAATCGTTCGTTCAATCACGCTCTGCGTCTCCCCGGTGAGCCAGATGCCTGAGAAGGCGTTGTCGCAGACGGTGCAGTTTGTGATCGCGCTGTGGGAACTGTCCGCAAGCCAGATGCCGGTGGCCGCGTTCTCGAACACGTGCGTTCCGCTGAGCGTAGCCTGTGCCGTGCCCTTCAGCCAGATCCCATAGCCGTTTTCGAATACAGCGCAGTCGGTCACGGCCACTTGGGAAGCGCCCTCGACAAGGAGGCCCGGACCGTACATGCCGCTCCCTCCGGCCATGCCCAGCCCCTCCAGGACGACCATGCCCTCCTCGTCCGCCGGTGTGTACACACGGATCACGGCGGTGTCCGGTCTCAGCCCGCGGATCGTCGACTCCTCCGGCCCGGCGCCACGCAAGGTCAGGTTCTTACGCACGGTGATGTGCTCCTCCCATTCCCCGGCGGGCAAGCAGATCACCGCGCCCTCGGGGGCGGCATCGATGGCCAGCTGGATCGATTCGCCCGGCTCCACGGTGACCGTGCAAGGCTCGGCCAGCGCCACAAGTCCGGCCAAGAACACAAGAGTGACAACGCCTACCCAACACCACCGAGATCGGTTCATCGGGCCCACCTCCACCGCTACCCTACCACGGCCACCGCTCGGGCGGCTACTGCTGCTGGAGGTCGCGCAGGATGAAGAGATCGCCGGCGCCCCACTACGCACCCTGCGTAACGCCTTTTCCTGCGGCGAGGCCCATCCGGGCACGCACCAAGTCGGGAACAGCACCCACCGCGGGCATGCCGTCACGCGGGGCGGAAAGGTGCTAGAGTGGCTTCGTCGGATGCCCCCGGGAAGGTTTGGGGCATGACGAGCGCGCGCCGGCCTGTCAGGTTGGAGTTCGTGGCTGAGCCGGAAGGAGAGAAGCACCGGGTCCGTGCGGACCTGATACGGCAGCCTCCAGAAAGCAGGAGGCTGGGCTCAAGGAGGTGTACCCGTGAGGTACACACGCGGAAAGCAGGCATGTCGGTTTCTGTGGCTCGTCGTGCTGGCGCTGGCCATTGCGCCGGTGACGGGCCTGGCGAGTACCCAGGTCGATGTCCTGGTCAGCAACACGTCTTGCGCGAGCTTGCGCATCACGCAGGTCGTGTTCCTGCTTGGACCTCTGCCCGTCCACTTCCAGATCACATCGGTGATGGTACCGACGGGGCAGACACGGACGCTCAACTACGAACTGTCGCAGGCTCCGACATCGCTCCAGATCGGCGGCACGCGCGATGGCCAGTCGTTCCAGGCAAGTGTCTCCGTGCCAGGGCAGACGCCGTTTGTGTGCGGGACCATCGAGGTGACCGTCGGGGGAGCGGCACCGCCGCCGGCGGCGGGCACGGTCCAGCTGACCCGGTGGTCGATCCCAACCACGAACGCCCATCCCCAGGGCATAGGTGTCGCCGCTGATGGAAAAGTCTACTTCACGGAGTTCAACACAAACAAGATTGGCGAGCTGGATCCGGCGGCGAATCAGATCCGGGAGCGCTCGGTCGACGGTGGGCCGTACGGACTGTACGTGAGCCCCGGGGGGACCTTGCACTACACGTTGGCGGGGGCGAACGCCGTCGAGACCATGGTGTTCCACGGCGGCACGAGCCGGGCCAATCTGCCGACGCCCGCCGCGCTTCCCGGGACGCTGGTCGCCGCACCGACGGGGCCGGGACAGGTGAACCTGTGGCTCCCCGAGCGCAACGCGGGCAAGGTGGCCCGATTCGCGCCCGCCCAGATCCCGATCCCCATGATCTACATCACCACACTCCCGACGACGGTGCCGCCCATGACGTCGCAACTGACCGGTGCCCTGAGCACCGTGGCACCCCAGTTCCACCCGGGCAATCCCATGTTGCCGCCCCCGATCGCACTGCTCATGCCCACAGGGGTAGCTCCGTTCA
>PXEP01000179.1 GCA_003566155.1 Candidatus Acetothermia bacterium
AGCACCGAGCACCACGTTACGATTCCCAAGCACAAGCCACTGCGTGTGGGTACCCTCAACCGGATCATCAGCGATGTGGCAACGTACCTGGAGGTAGAGAAAGAAGCGGTCATCAGAGAGCCCCATACACTCACCCAAAAGTCCTTCCCTTCGACCCTGCCATAGCCAAGGCGGAAGCTGCCACAGACTCGCCTGCTGCCGGTGTCGCCTCCCACAACCCCATCAACAACAGGCACAGCCCTAGTATCGGCTTGTGGCGGACCCTTGACGGCCCGTGGTAAGCGGACTTCAACCCTCAAGCACATCACAGATCCGATCAACCAATCGTTGTGTGGGCGTCGGCTGTTTCATGACAATGAGACCTGAATGCCTCAGCAGCTCTGATAAGTAGGCGTCGTCAACATCAGAGACAAGGATGATCGGGGTCTGCAGGTCTGCTCTCTCACGAATCGCACTCACGATGTCGTGTACCCTATTCCGGAACGGGTTATCCACCTCCTTCGGCTGCTCGCGCAAATCTGCAGCCAACAGGTTCAGCAGAACGCAGTCTGCTGGCCACTCCTCAACCATGCTCGCGATCTCCCCGACTTCCACGAGCTGTCGAATCTCCACACCGAGATGGGTCAAGATCTTCTTCTCTCGAGCTAGAGCACTGCCATCCGAACCCGCGATGATCAGATGTCTACCACCGACGCTGGCTAGATTCTTTGCAGTGGATGCCCGGAACTCGTTCAGTGCTCGGCGTGCTGCTTCCCGAACACGAGACGTGGCGTCTGCATTGGCTAGTTGCCGGAGTGCTTCCTCTGCCCTCAGGTCATCCAGGCCCAGCTTTCCCAGGTATCTTGCGGCCGCCTCCTTGACCTGCCAGTCTGGGTGCTGTGTCTGCTTGAGGGCTACAGAGAAGCCTGTGCTACACTGATTTACACGCAGGTGGTGCAGTGCACATGCAACGATTCTGGGTTCCGGATCGTGCTCTGCCAACCAGGCTACGAGGTCACACGCGCGCCGCCCCAGCCGAAAAGCAAGATAGTTGAGATTGAGGAGTCGGAGTCTTGCTTCAGGGAATCCAAGCAGTCTCAGACGCCATGCCAGAGTGCAGAGATTCTTTGCTTCTAGCTCCAGGTCGTCGACGTGAACGCCCTTCCACGACTGTGCAGCCGTCTCAAGCACTTCTCTCAGCGCATTCTCGAAGCCATGCATTGCGTTCTGGGCAGCCTCTTCACTACGCGCTTCAAGCAAGTTACTGAGAAGCTCGTCAACGTTACTCTCCACCCAATCTACAGCGGAGGTATCATGTCGACAGATGTAGAAAACCCTCTCCGTTGCTTGATGCAGGAGGTAGGCTCCGGGCGGGGAGCAGTGAGTGTTGGTTCTCCAGACAGCAAAGCTCGCCAGTTCCCTCGTATACTTCCCTTCGAGGAAATCCGAGAGACGCTCATGAAGCGACGTCCCGTCCGGTAGCAGCTTGTCAACCACCGTAGTTATAGTTTCGAAGTTTTCAACCCTCACCTCTAGCCCGTGCGCTGCCAGTACCAGGTTTATCTCTTCCTTGTCCAATGCACGGGAAATGGGTTCAAGAAGATGTTCACGGAAGGGTTTCTCCATTCGATGATCAGGTAGTACAATCCTCAACGTTCTTGCTAGAGCTCTGCGCGTTCCATGTTCTAGGTGGGTTGTGACGTAAAACGAGCTAGCACTCTTGACACACCAGTTGGTGATCCAGTGCCAGCGGCTTGTCTGGTCCATCTCGCTCCATATGTTCTCTAGAAGGGCGTTCGGAGTGCGATGCCTCCCCAGATCCAACTCGTCCGCGATGCGAATCACGGCAGCCGCGAGGTTCACCCCTGGATTCCTGACTCGCTGGCGTGGACAGACAGTTCGCCTGTGGGCTGCTACGAGCCCAGCAATCCTACTAGCTTCCTCTACTTCCAAACCGAGGTTCGTATGGTTGTCACGCACATAGCTGGCCGATCTCGTATGGTGGTGCAGTCTAACCCAGGCGCTGATCTCGAGCTCAGCACTTGCCGCCTGTTCCCTCTCCTCAGGTGTGATCTGAGTGATCATCCCAATGTCATGTAGCCAGGCTGCGGCCAAGAGGCAGAAGGCGAGGCCGGGCGTAACGAGGTCCTTCAGTTCTGGTTGGGTGTCGACAGGAAGGAGATCTCCAACTAACGTCTCAACCGCCATGCTATGCGACGGTCCGTGAAGTGTGAAGAATGGGTGCAGTAGCATTCCGCGCTCCCAAAGATCTGAAGCATGGTTCCGGATTCTGTAAAGGCGTACCTCAGCATCCCCGCCGGCATACTGTCTGAAGGCAGCCACCCTGAATCCACTCGTCCGCTCGGAGGCGTTTGCGTTCACCCTCCTACTCCAGGCCGCTTAGCTTGCTGCTCAGAGGTCATCCGCCTGACGCAGGCCTTGAAACGGTCGTCCAGAAGAGGTTTGCTGATGAACTCATCGCGGACTCCGAGGTGGCTTTCGACCTGTTCGCGCTGGTCGCTTGTCATCACAGCACTGACTATCAGCAGCGGCACGTTGGAGGCGGTCCCCCACCCCTTCTCTTCTTGACGGATCCTGGCCACAAGCTCGATGCCATTCTCTGGGTTTACCATTCCGCGGCGGAGTTCGTATGGATTCGCCGGCAGGATCAAGTCAACCACAACGAGATCGAAGCGCGTAGACTGCAGTAGCTGAATCGCGAGTTCAGCATGATGAGCATCAGTGATTTCCCATCCTAGAGACCGGAAAAAACCTCGTTCATACGTAAGAGAATCGTTCTCATCATCGATCCACAGCACTTTCATCATGACCTCCTCAGGCGATCGGAAGCACAACTGTGAATGTCGTGATACACCGCTTGATGTCTCTATCATCAACGGGCTGCCCAGTATGGTGGACACTGCTAGCGAAGATCCTACCTCCATGTCCCTCAACAACATACCTACACTCCCACAAGCCGAGTCCTCTCCCGTAGCTTTCTCGGAAAGGCGCAGTGGAAGGAGCAAGCCTTACTTCCCATTCGAAGATCCTCTCAAGGTCTTCAAGCTTGATGCCTAAGCCAAAGTTCTCCACTTCAATGCCCACCTCATCCTTCCCAAGGTGGTTGTAGGAACGTCGTATATGTATAATCCTTTGCCTATGTGCGAGTGGTGGATATGAGTACTTGAGCCCGTTATTAATAACATTCGCAAAGACCGAACGCATAAGTATGGTGTTTGCGAGGACAGTGGGCATCGAAGCAATCCATGGGTCTATGTCGATCGCGATGTCTAGCTCCTCAGCGATCGGCATCTGGGACTCCACGGCAGCGCTCACCAGAGTTTCGAGCTGTGTTGTCTCTCGGCCTAGTACTCGCACGCCGGCCACGCCGGGGATGGTGGACTCCGCTCCATAGCTCACTTCCGTCAGGTCCTTCAGGGAAGTCAGGAGGGGCGTCCAGGCATGCTGCCAACGCACCGCGTTGCTGCACTCCTTGCAGGGGGGGGGGTCGATGTTCGCCTTGACCTGTGACGTGATGCCCTGCACAGCAACTCGCACCCGATGACCGATCATCTTCGACGTCCTCTCCAGAACCAACCTCTCACGCTCTAGGATCTCAGGCAATCGCATCATGAGCACCTGGTGGCACATGTCTCGAGCTAGGGCTACGACCTTCTGCCTCTGCCAGAGGCCTTTGAGTTCGGGTCTCCATGGGCCTAACACAAGCACTGCGAAGGGCCCTCCAGGAAGCTCTGAGGGGACAATCGCGGTAGCATCGCTGAAAGCGTCTGGGTCGCCGCCGAGGAATCCTCTTTGCAGGCGTTCGGGTGAGAAGACGTCCACTGAACTCCAGCATAGTCTCTGTTCGCCTTTGTCTCGGCTGTCACTTGTCTTCAGCCCCGCTCTCCGCCAGTTGAAGTGGGGAGTTGACACACTGATATGGAACCGGTCACTCGCCACTCGAGGCAGTAGAACCGTGTCACGCTCGTCTTCGCCCGCAAAGAGGACCGCGTAGTCGAAGCCGAGGCGACTGCTGAGTTCAGACAGAGGTCTCTTGATGTTCGACCAGAGAGAACCATGGCTGGAACATACGTTCGACAAATCCGCCATTAGCGCTTCTCGCAACTCAGCCTCGTCTTCTGAGACGCTTAGTCTGATGTAGTCATCTACAACCTCACGGACACGCGACGCTTGGTCGCAGAAACGGGCGACATCATCATCAGAAGCAGGCTTGAGGTTCTTGGCGAGTACGGCAAGTCTCTCTTTCTCCTGTTCCGACGCCTCTATCTCCCCCCAGAGCTCCGGTGGGTATTCCAACATGGCCAGCGAGCTGCGCATCCCCTCTGTCATCTCCGTTTCGGGCTGCCCACTGATGCCAAGCCTCTCGACCATGTTCAGCGTATCCAATGTGCCTTCAGGAGAGCGAAATTGCCCAGTGATGGCAACGAGTGTCAATGCCCCTCGAGAGATCAACGGCAACGCCATCTCCTCAAGGCCCATGAAGCAGCGGTATCGGTAGACCTCTCCGAATCCCACCTTCTTGATGGCCGCTCTTGCGGCCAGAACACTGCATCTTTCGCAACTCCGGTTCGCTTTGGCTCCGCCGGTTGACAGTTCTCCACGGAGATAAGCACAGAACGGCGCGTACTTGTTGTGCCCAGGTGGCGGATCACTGCGGGCTCCCCTGAAAGGGTCTACAAGCGCAACGGGCTTCCCAACTAGATGTGCGGCACCCGCTTGGAGAAAGCTAAGAATGTGCCCGGGGATACCCGCTTGGAGAGTACCTTGCGGTCCGCGTTTGTGACTTCCTGCTATCCCGTCACGCAGCATGTTCCCGCAACTGCCGATAGACAAGGTTCCCATAGCATGGCCAAGTCAACCGACAACTCCCGCTTGCCTCGGCCGCCCTTCCCTGAAGGCTTCCGACCGCGCTTGACAGAGTCTATGTGGCAGCTCTTGGAGGGGTATCTGTCCGGCCTGATGCATAGGTCGTGCTTGAAGATAGCGGTGCGCACATGCTCCTCCCGGCCCTCGTCACCGCGCCAGACGACTCGCTTGTTTCGCAGCCAAACGGTCCCGAGAACGGGGAAAAGCTCCACAAGTCCCTCTGCTTGGCTCTGAAACCTCTCATCGCTTATCCAGTGCGCTTCAAGACAATCAGCAGGCTCTCTGTCGGCTGCCATGCAGCGCACAAGAAAGCCGGTGTCGCGATCGCGAGGTACATCAGCACTAAGGGACGGCCATGCATCCTCCATTACCGAAAGGTAGATTCGCCTGTCAGCAGCACTCTCCTCAGCTGTCTCCAGGGACAGTCTCGTCCACGAGTTCCCGCCTGGCAACAGATCTGCGAACTCCTTCGGTTGCCTAAGTCCATTGCTATCGCGCGTAAGCTTGCTACAGCTTGGCGGTGACTTCACAGTCCACCTCCATGCGCACATGCTGGCTGACTAGCACGTCTCGCCAATGGAACCTGTTGATCATGGGGACACTTGTCGTTGACCACCTCCCAGTGCTGCGATTCCCCTGTCCCCTCCCACGGTATCCATTGGCCATTGGTCCCTAAGCCACCTTTCATCTGGGGATCAATACTACCACAGGACGGTGCCGTTAGCAGGTTGTGGAGTTGTCCCACGCGAGATGAGCATGAAGGCGACCCGTGTTTCTCGTGGGAGATGAGCATGGGGGATGTAGGGTCAAGCGCGTGAGTCGCAGCCTAGGAGGCGATGACCGTCATGGTGAGCGACACGCGTGTGATGACGATGGAAGAACTGGCCGCGTTTCTCCTCTCAAGCGGCAACGTAAGCTACAGGAGGAAGAGGCGCAGCGAGACCTACGCCTGGATCGAGAACACGCTGCGGCGGTACGGCTACCCGTCACGACCCCGGCAGGAGAAGGGACTGATCCGGAAGTACCTGGAGAAGATGACCGGCTACTCCCCGGCCCAGCTGAGCCGCCTCATCGCCCAGTACCGGCGCACGGGGCATGTGAGACTCCCTGACTACCAGCGCCACCGCTTCCCCGCTAATGTAGGTAGCCGGGTGTCAGGCGTTAAGGTGTTCACCAAAGCGAGGAAAGCCTCTCCCCTCCTGCAAACCATCCCTGTTGGTCCTCGAAGCCCTACGTGCGCTAGACTAACTCAGAAGGTAGACCTGCCATAGGCTCAAGAGGAGAACGTGATATGAGCAGGCACGAGCTGCAGACGTTGGTAGCGTATGGATGTCATCTCTGGAGCGAGTGCAGACAGGATTGGGCGAGGTGGCTGGGCATGAACAATGGAGAAATGCTTCTATTGGGGGCCGTTGCGTCCCTGGCCTAGGATCCTGGAGGTGAGGGTGTGAGCTTCCGATTCGAGAGAGAACTGCTGGCTCCGGTGAGAAGATGGCTAGAGGCTCGCAGGCTAGCCGTGAAGTGCGAGTTCAGACTTCCTTGGGGTTACTGCGATCTCGTTGCGTGTGAGCTTGACGCAAGACGGGTAAAGCATCGAGTGGCTCTGAGGCAAACAAAGCGCATTGGATCGCTCCTTCGTGTTGCAGTTCTGCTGAGGCTTCCTGACCAGGGAACCGCCGAGTGCACTGATGCCGAATCCTTGGTCTCTGAGTTCGATGGAGTGCTCAGTGCTGACCAACTCGCACGAGAACTCCGGATCCTGGAACAGCGGCGTTTCGTAGTTCGCACGGAAGCGGGAGGTTTTCAGAGACTCAATGGTTGGCATCCCCTGCATCGAGAGATAACCGCCGTTGAGCTGAAAATGACGCGCGTGGCCGAGGCCTTTGAGCAAGCACAGGCACACCTTGCTTTTGCTGACAAGTCCTTCATCGCACTTCCGCGAGATGCAGCCGCCCGCGCTGCACACTCACAATGGACAGATGCCCTCAGCCTTTCCGGCGTCGGTCTACTCGCCGTCGATAGGAGCAGATGCCAGGTCGTAATCGAGTCCCTTGGTCGGACATCAAAGGACATTCCATTACAGGTTCACTGTACTGAACGTTTTTGGGGTTCCATCTAGAGGCAACTGAGCATGTACTGGCGAGCGAGAGCGCTTGCCTGCCTCGGCCGTATGCCGGCCGGAAAGCTGCCAACGATCTGTCCGACAAGATGGGCAGTCGCCAGGTCTTGATGTAGAGCAAGATTTCGGGTCGCGAGCGGGGCAGCTGCAACTCGATCAAGCCAGTCCCGATAGAAGCGCGCGACTTGTTCATTGGCAGCATAATCACGGAGCGCTGGCAGTTGCTTGTACAAAGACTGCAATTCCCTTGCGGCATGCGTGAAGTGCTTGGCAGTCTCAGTCATGCCAGCCGTAGTCGCTTCAGCTGCCTTAGCGGAGTCCGCGTCCGCACTAAGCCTTGCAGCTGCGTCCTGCAGCCAACGGGAGAGGCCCGGTGTTACGACCACTCTCCTTCGGAGACAAGGGATAGCAATGCGGTCGTGGGGCCTCTTAACGTGTCCAGATGGGAAGTAGTATTGATATGCGCCGCCTAGTCCGATGAGAGGATTGGTTGCCAGTCTCCTCGCCCAAAGCACAATTCCCATGGCCCAGTACGGCCCGACGACTATTCGCTCAACAGAGTCTGGCACCTTCCTCTTCAGTTCAGTATGGAAACTGACAAGCTGGGGGAATCGCTTTCTCTCATTGGGTGCAGAACCTTGCTCGTCATCAAGGTCGGCGTTGACAACCCACAATCCTTCGCACTGACAATCGCTGATCTTCCTCTCTACATCGCCAACTAGTCTGGCCCAGTTGGTCTTCTTGGTTAGCACTTCGGCTCCATAGAGGAGCACTGGTAGCATGAGTTTCCCCCGCCAGCCGGACTGTGTCCTCCACTCTCCAGCTGCCCGCGCAAAAGCTTTGTTAAGCTTCTTTCGAGCATTCTGCTCTGATCCCTCAGGAATGGATACGGGTACCTGAGGGACCGAAATCCAGGCTGGGTTGTGTTGTGTGCATTCGGCTAACAGCTGGGATACGAAGTTGTTCACACAGGCGGGGCCGAAGGATCCTGCCATCCCTTTCTCACGAATCTCCTGCCCCCCTTCGAACCTGTCGAAAAACTCCTTCCAGTCAGCCTTCATCCTCTCGCCGCAGTGCAGTGCATCAGTTCCACCATCGATCCAAAGCCGTCGCATCTCCGGCAGCTTCGGCCCAAGCTCGTGCAGTGTCTTCAACAAGATCCTTACGCCCCACGAATCAGTGTAGTACCTCTTAACAAACTCGCAATCCCTGGGGCCGTTGACACACGCGATCCAGTCGGCTGTCATGCGTAGTTACACTCCTTAGTTCCTTAAGTCCTGCACGAGAAAGTCACATACGTGCTCTGGCTCCGGGAAGATCGACATCTCATCGACTCCGATGAGCGCTAACTCCTGCAGTAACCCAGGCTTGTCTTCCTCGAGCACCGGGAGAGCGATCAGGGACTCGACCTGGGCATGGGTAATCGCAACGTCCCTCGATCCATGGAGGGTGAACGCACCCTTTTGGAGGATGAGTCGCTCTGAGTTCCATACTGGGTTGATGGCAACGCTAGGCCGTCCACGAGTCTGAATTCTGCCACCGAGGGCGAGATACTTGTTGATTACCTTCGCGTCTTTGTTGGCATCGAGCACGCGTGCCACGGAAGTATCGGCGGCGACGTTCAACGCAATCGGGTCCAGGACGAAGACCAATCCGTCCTGGGCGGTATTCCTGCATGCGAAGTAGAGCCCAATGGCGGCGTTCTCCGTCCAATCGAGAAGTCGAGTAGGCAACCCGTAGTGGCGAGCTACTTGGACCCATTCTAGTTCTCTATCCGGACCTGGCGGTTTGGGTAGCTTCATCACAGCGAGGCGCTTGAACTCATGAAGCTTCTCGAGTGCAGCCGTCCTATCCTTCTCGTGCGTGAACCGAAGCGCTGAAGGGGTAAGGGGCCAAGCCGCATTCGATTGCCCGCGGAACCACCGTCCGGGACGGCCGCCTGTCAGGCTAGAGCAGGCCGTGATGAACATCGACAAACTCTGAATGCGCTCTTCGTATACTCCACAATCGCTCCTGAGCTCCCGAATCCTCCGAAGCTTTACTGCATCGTTGTCTGGAATCATCTACCCAACCAGCAGAGCCGCCTGCCACAACTGTGCCACGCCATCCTGACAGGTGATGAGCAGCTGGCGGCCACTCCACACCTCCTCTCCCAGTTCATTGACGCCTCACATCTCACTAATGCACGCAAAGATAGCGCTTTCGTAGTATTTGGTCAATGGCTCCATATACCACGGTCGGCCTGATCTCATCCACTCCACATAGTGGCGTCGGCTCGTGCCTGCCAGAACCGTTACGATGACGCAATTTTGGCAAGGGATTACACCTATTGGGCCTCTGGAGTTTCAACTCCCAGTCATCCGATTGGCCGATGTTCCGTAGACCATCCGGAACAGGTACGGGTTTTCATCACGGTCCTCGCGCCCCGTCAACCAGTTGCGTCCGATGGGCAACAGCTCGTGAACCCTGAAGCCAAGCTCCACCAGGCATCGTCGTCATGACAGCATGACAATATGCTGCGTGCTTTGCTGACTGCATCTGCGACACTTCGCACGGGCCGAAGAACTGCTACACTGGCTCTGTCGGGAGCAATCGGGAGGCTTCGGGGTATGACGAGCAGGTCAAATGGGAGATGCCGCTCTGTGATCCAGACGTGAGTTTCGACTTGCGTCGAAGGGATTCGTTTGATGAGGTTGCGGAGCTGTACGAAGAGGCCCGTCCCGGGTATCCGATGCAGCTCTACGAGGATGTTGTCGCTCTGTCTGGCATTCGGGAGGGCGGCAGGATTCTCGAGGTCGGCTGCGGACCAGGAACGGCGACAGTTGAGTTCGCGAGGCGGGGCTACTCCATGGTGTGCCTCGAGCTTGGAGCGCGGCTCGCAGCGCGTGCGAGAAAGAACTGCAGTTTGTCCCCGCGAGTCGACGTGCAGAACGTTGCTTTCGAGGACTGGGCGCTCGACTACGAGGCATTCGACCTCGTGGTTTCGGCATCAGCCTTCCACTGGATCGAGCCGAAGATCAAGTTCGTCAAGACAGCAGCAGCACTGCGCCCCGGTGGCTCGATCGCCCTCTTCTGGAATCGGGATCGTGGATTCGAGAAGCCGCTCTGCGAAGCCCTCAACCAGATCTATCGTGAAGAAGCCCCGGAGTTCGCGAAGGACCACGGCGAGGGCCTTGAGAGACTGGTCCGCCGTCCACGCGAGGAAATCGACGCATCTGGCCTGTTCGGAGAGGTCGCCGAGCGCCGCTATTCTTGGTCGCAGCGCTACACGGCCGAGGGGTACGGGAAGCTCCTCCAGACGCACTCGGATCACATCGCTCTCTCGCCCCACGTCCGCGAACGCCTCACGCGGCGGATCCAGCAGGTCATCAGGGAGACCGGAGGCACGAGCATCCGCCACTACGTGTCGCTCCTCTATGTCGCGCGCCGCCGCTAACTGCGCCAGCCAATCACCGGTGTGGCCCACGCTCTACGGAAGCCGCTACAGACGCCCATAACATGCGCATACCCACAAAAATCGCTCTCCCAGACAGTGCAAGTTCACGTCCAGCGTGCCCTACTTGAACAGCTTTCGCAGGGTCCTGCCTGTGGTGCACCCTGCCGCCCGCCTGACCATGCGGCGCCCCACACGGCCGGGCTTCACCGCGCTGACGTCGCCCATGATCCGGACGAGCTTGTACAGAAACCCTACCTTGTGCAGCACATATGCGACAAAGCGGACGAACTGTGCGCGCCGGCATAGATGATCCACTGAGAGGAAGAACAAGGGCTTAGGGGAGCTGACAGGCACAGAGAGCTGTCCAGAATGGGAGAATCGGGCAGCCTCTGTTCACAGCAGGCAGTCCACTCGTTCAAGTCCTCTCGCCTCCCTGATCGCCCAACAGCAGAATGGAAGGAGCTTTCAGGCGCTGTACGCCCGAGTGGATTTGAACCCATGGCTCTCTGTACCAGAGAACAACGTTTGGGGCCCCGATTTACGGGCACTGCTCGATCGGATCTGAGGCCTTCGCCTCACCACGCTTCCAGGGGAGGCTCACCCGAGATGTTCTCCATTCGGTCCGGTCGGCTCCTGCTTGCGCTGCGGGATCTGCAATCGGCTCGCACGCCCACCTGTTCCGTGCTCACTTATCCACTAACACTTGCATTACACTGTTCTTTCATGTATAGTGCCTCTATACGGTTGGTTCACTTGGGGGAATTACGTTACATGCGTACACGTGGCAGCCGGCTGACCGCTGAGGGGGAGTATCTACAACTGCTGCTCCCGCGCTTCCAGCCGGAGTTCCCTGTGACCGACTGGAGGCACGATCTTGTGCGTGCCCAGCGGCACCTCCGCCGTGAAGCGCGCCTGTGGCTCCTTCCTTGGGCGGAGGGCGATGTGCGCAGGTGGATGGTCACGGATCGCGACGGCACCTGTCGATACGAAGCGGCGATCCCCTCGGACAGCTTCAACGTGATCGATGTGCTGCACGTGAACCCGAGGGCGTTCTTCTACCACAAGGAGGCGCGGGTGCCGTCGGCATGGGGACACTCGGTGCCCGACGATCTCCTGCCTAGCTGGCTGAACGCGATGCCGGGGCTTGCTGTGGCCGACCCCGAGCCCAAAGTCTGCATGGAGATCCCGCAGCTTGGGGAAGAGGTAGTGTACACAAGAAGAGAAGTGCCCTTGCGGCCTGGCCTCGCCATCCCCACCGAACCCTACCGGCCGGAGATCCTCCCCCGCCTCGCCGAGTGGCTCCCCCCAAGGAGCGCCGAAGAGGAGGTGTCCGAAAGAACCTATGCCGGACGCTTTTGGTGCTCGGGCCTGCCCGATGGGAGAGCGGTCTCCACTGGGGTCTGGTGGCCCGAGCCCTTCCGCAGCATGCTGCCCTTCGGGGACGGGCTCTATACGCTGCAGCACCATCAGCACGAAATGCTCCACTGCCTGGATCTCATGAACGAGGGCAGGCACGCGGACGCGCTGGGGGTAGCAAGGACGCACGTGGCGGCCTTGACCTCGAAGGCGGAAAGTACCCTGGAGCAGGCTTGGTTCCTTCCGCTCGTCATGGAGGACGAGAAGGAAGCCCTGGCGGCGGCAGAACTGGATCATGGTCTCCGCTATCAGGATTGCGACCTGGATGAGCTGTCCGATGCCCTCGCGCATCCGGACTACCACAGGGTGATGAACCAGCCGTTCCCCGTAACCCGCGTCCTGGGCTGGCAAGGGTTCCTGTGGTTGAGACTCCTAGAGGATCTCCTTGACTCCCAGGGGGTGCGCCTCTGCGAGTTCTGCGGGGCGATCATCCGCGGCAGAGCGGACAAGAAGTACTGCTCAGAGGAAGAGAACCCTGCCTGCCACAGCGCCAGAAACGCCAAGCGGCAGAGGGACTACTACGCCCGGAGGAAAAAGCTGCGGCAGCTGCGGCAGCTGCGCCGCTGAGAAGCCCCGCCGAACGGCACCGCATGGCGGCACACACCCCAATCAACCTGACCGGCACGTCAGCTTCTGCGAATGCGCAGGTCTCCGGAGGCTGACCACCCCGTTTTCGCATCCGTCACCTTCAGTTGGTCGAACCGAGCCTGTCGGCAGGGTTGTTCGCCAGGCCCTCTAGTGCTGACCCTATCGGAACCCACGCCCAACAGCGGGCTTTGGTCTGCCCACCTAACAGGCTTTCTCACAAGGCCGACACGCCATCCCAGACATGTACCGTCGCCCTGTGGCGGGCACGAAAGACAGGGGCGACCCGCCATCCCTGAACTCCTTACGCGAGGTTGAGAGGAGGCAACAGGTGGGCAACACCGGGAAGACAACACAACGCGGAGAAGCCAGCCAGGGTTCCACGCACCAGGCGTCACATAAGATGCAGAAACCTTCACCTATCCAGGAGTTCCTCGCAACCGAATCCGAGGACGTCGTTCGGCTGGCAGTGCGCACATTTGAAGAGTACATCTCTATCCTCCAGGAGTGGGACGAGGCAGAACGAATGAAGGAGTTGCTTTCCGCTCAACAAGTGCATTTAGACTCAAGTTGACCCTTAAGCTGCCTCTCTGCTAGACTGCCGTGAGGGGAGGCGGTAGTTCATGGAAAGGCGGGTTGTAGCTTACCTTCGGGTAAGCACGGAAGAGCAGGCGCAGGGCTACTCGATCGACACCCAGAGGCAGCTACTCAATGACTACGCGGCAGGACACGACCTGGAGATCGTCAAGACCTTCGAAGAATTCCACTCCGCTCACAAACCGGGCAGGCCGGAGTTCTCCGCGATGCTCGCGTTCCTCCGAAAGCGGAAGGATGTGAGCGGAGTCCTCTGCTACAAGCTCGATCGCCTCTCGAGGAACCTCCAAGACTACTCCGCCTTGGAGGAGATGGAGGGCATGTCCATCCTCTCCGTGACTGAATCGCTTCCCGAGGGTGCTTCGGGGCGGTTCGTAGCATCGATCCACGCTGCGGTATCCCGTCTCTACAGCGACCAGTTGGGGGAGAGGGTGCGGCACGCCGTCAAGACCAAGGTGCTGAAAGGCGGATGGCCTGGCCCAGCACCCACGGGTTACGCCAACGACCGGGATGCGAAGATGATCGTGCCTGATCCGAAGATGGCTCCGATCGTGAGGCGGGTGTTCGAGTCCTAT
>PXEP01000066.1 GCA_003566155.1 Candidatus Acetothermia bacterium
GGCACCGGCTCTTCGGTTACTGTAATACACATTACATTCGGAGCGTAGGAAGGCACCAGATATGGACTGCCATCTGCAACGCAAGAATCAGGGAACCTTGCAGACTCTGGGCGCAGCGTGATTCATCTCCAACTCACGGAGTTCTCAGCCCTGCACGGCGACGTAGTCAGAACGCGATACAGGAGGAGGTACGGGAAGGCCATCCTCGCGCAGGCCGCGGACGTGCAGGGCGATAGCTTCCCGAATCAGCGCCTTCCCTTCGACAACGGTCTCCCCTGTAGCCACACAACCGGGAAGGTCGGGAACATACGCTGAGTAGTTCCCATCTGCTTGCTCAATCACCACCAGGTACTGAGACACCTCACACCTCCCGACGCTTCAACCCGGCCTGCCTCAGGATACTGTTCAGTGTCTTGGGCGCCAAGTCGTCTCCGAGTCTCCCAGCAATAGTCACTCGTCCCGGCTTCTTCGGGTGTCTGTACTGCCGGTGGCTCCCCTTTCTCCGGACCATGTACCACCCATCCTCCTCGATCAAGTGGATCAGTGTATTCGCCGTCTCAACGCTGCATGAGCTCTTCCTCCACAACCCACAGCCGGATCACCCCGTCGTCGGATCCGGAGGCCAAGAGCGCCCCGTCGGGCGAGAACGCCAAGGTCATGACGCCCCATGTGTGGCCCCGCAGCGTGCGCAGGTGGGCTCCCGTGGCGACATCCCACAGTGCGATCGTCCCGTCCCACGCACCCGAGGCAAGGAGCTGTCCATCGGGGGAGAAGGCGACGGCGTTCACAGCCTCCGTATGCTCGACAAGGGTGTAGAGCTCCGCTCCTGTGCCCACGTCCCACATCCTTACCGTGTGGTCCTGCCCTCCTGAGGCCAGGACCCGTCCGTCGGGCGAGAACGCGACCCAGAGAACCATGTCCGTGTGTCCGCTGATGCTACGGATCTCGCGGCCCGTCAGGGGATCCCACAAGCGGATCGTCCTGTCGTGCCCGCCGGTTGCGAGGAGCTTCCCGTCCGGGGAAAAAGCAACGGACCCGACCGGCTGGGGGTGACGCGGCAGCGTGCGCACCGTGCTTCCGGTACTTACGTCCCACAGCCGGACGGTTCTATCGACCGATGCGGAGGCGAGCAGCTCGCCGTCGGGGGAGAACGCCACCGCCCTGATCCAAGCAGGAAGGCCAGCGAAGGTGCGGAGCTTCGCTCCCGTTTCCACGTCCCAAAGCAGCACCGAGTTGTCGAACGATCCCGAAGCCAAGGTCGATCCGCACGGCGAAAACGAGACCGACGAGACGATCCTCGCGTGTCCTCGGAGGGTTCGAACGGCCGCCCACGTACCGGTGTCCCAGAGCACGACCGTTGCATCCGCTGAGCCCGAAGCCAGCAGGGTCCCATCGGGGGAAAACGAAACCGAGGTGACCCGGTCCGTGTGCCCCTCCAGGGTACGCTCGACACGCCACGTGGCCACGTCGACGATATGCACGCTGCTTCCGCCCGAAGTCCCCACGGCGACGTACGCACCATCGGGGGAGAACGCCACCGAGTTCACATGACCGAACCCAAGCGTGCATACGGAGCACGCCACATCCGTCTCCACTGCCGCGCCACCCCCCGCCACGGCGCACAGCCCCAAGGCCACCACCACCGCCACAATCCCCCAACGCGTCATCCTTGCCCTCCTTACGACACCTCTCTTGCTAGCAGTATAGTGCGCACGTCGCCCCCAGAGGCTCCTCCGGATCCAGTCACGTTCGTCAAGGTGGTGTGTTCCCTTCGTTCTCCCTTCGCTCGGCTGATCAGGCGTCGCCAGCATGTGTGGCTGAAGACGCACAGAAGGGGTGTCGGAGCAACGGTCCTGATGGTCCTTTGTACGCGACACAGCTCCCGAAAGCGCCACGTTGGGGCCGGCCGGTAGTCCGCGTTCTTCCTGATGTCAGCTGAAGCGCATGGGAAGACAGGCCATCTTGACCTCCGTCGACAAGCCCGCAACTCGACCAAAGATCCGTGCCGAGGGCCATGGACTCGACCGGGTTGCTCAGAGATCACCGCGGCCCTCATCGGGTAGACTTGCGTTGAACAGGAGCGTTCATGGCGATCGAGATCCGCGAGCTGACGATCGATGACTACGAGGCACTGGTCGCCCTGTGGGACGAGACCGGCCTTCCCTATCGCCCCAAAGGCCGCGATCGCCGCGAGGCCGTTGCCCGCGAGCTTGCGCAGAACAGTTCAGTGTTCCTCGCGGCCGAGGAGGATGGAATGCTCGTCGGCGCCGTCCTCGGAACCCAAGACGGCCGCAAGGGTTGGATCAACCGGCTTGCCGTGCGCCCTTCCCACCGCCGGCGGGGGATCGGGCGGGCGCTGGTGAACGCACTGGAGACACGGCTACAGTCCATGGGGATCGAGATCGTCGGCTGTCTCATCGAAGACTGGAACGAAAGCTCGATGGCGTTCTTCGCGCGTCTCGGCTATGTCCACCATCCGGACATTGCCTACTACTCCAAGCGACGGTCTCCAGAGACATGAGCTCATGGGCAGGCGTTATCCAACCGATGATCTCACGGCTGGGAATCGCGCCCTGGCCAACGTTGCCGCCGCCTTGAACTCCAAGCTCGGGTAGGGTCCGGCGGCGCCGCGCTGTTCGCCGACCCGGAGATCAACGCCGACGAGGACTTCGCCGACCGCGGGGACTCGTACTCCGGCTTCCCGTCATGGGTGTTATACTGAATGCTGAGCGAGACTCGGCTAGATGCGGGTGACGTGAATGGTGCAGAAGATTGAGGAGGCACAAGGGTGAGCTCACAGACACTCCTGGAAAAGGTCACGCAGACTTTGGTCGCCCGGTTCCAGCCACGGCGGGTGATTCTCTTCGGAAGCCACGCTCGCGGTGACGCTGGCGATGAGAGCGACCTTGACCTGTTCGTCAAGCTTGACTCGGATCTCGGGAAGCGACCGCTGGAGCGCGCAGTGGAACTGAGGAAGGCGTTCGGCCTTCACCACTGGCCGATGGACCTTCTGGTATACACGAGCGACGAGGTGGCTCGCATGCGGGAGGAGGGGGGCACTTTTCTCGACCTCTTGGAGTCCGAGGGGAA
>PXEP01000156.1 GCA_003566155.1 Candidatus Acetothermia bacterium
CGATTGGTGCTTCCCACACGACAGAAGTACCGACCCCTGTAGGGAACAACGCGCTGCGCCGGTTCGACGTCGACCACGATGACCGGCGTGTCCTCATGGCGCTCGATCCAGATGGTTGGTGTGAGACCGAGCGTGGATGTCACGGTGTTGGCGATGCGTTCAATCTCGGCGTCCTCTGCTGGGGCTCCCGCAACCTCGCCATCTTTAGCGATGCCGACATACAGCCGGCCTCCCTCGGAGTTGGCGAACGCCGCCAGGTCCTTGAGGGCGCTGTCGGCCCACTGGCGCTTCAGTTCCACTCGCTGTCCTTCACGAAGATCAACCCTTGTCATTGGCGTTTCCCAGTCCCAGTTCCTTGAGCACGTTGGCGAGCTCGGCGTCGGCCGCCGCGCGTTCTTCCTCGGCCTCCTGAAGGAGCACCACTGCCTCCTCGAGGGGGAGCACCTCCTGCTCGGCGCCGGTGGCCACGTATCGGCTCGGCGAAAGGTTGAAGTCGTTCCGTGCCACCTCCTCTTGGGAGACGATCGCCGAGAGTCCTTCCACCGCCTCCCACTCGCTGTAGCAGTGGTGCAGAGTTGCGATGTGCTCCTCCTTAAGATAGTTCTTGGGACGGCCCTTGGCGAACTGCGCGGAGGCGTTGATGAGAAGGACCTCGCCGGGGTGACGTTTGCGCCTGTTCACGACAAGCACGGTGCCCGGCGCGGTTGTGTTGTAGAACAGGTTCTCAGGGAGAAGAAGCACAGCCTCGATGAGGTCACGCTCGACGAATGCACGGCGGATGTCACGTTCCCGGTTCGAGCCCTGGTTTCCGCTGCCGCGAGACACGGCACCGGTGTCCAGGACCACCGCCATGCGCCCGCCCTCGTCCAGCGAAGCCAGCATGTGCTGGAGCCACCCCCAGTCGGCAGAGGAGCCCGGGGGAATACCTAAGGCGAAGCGGTCACAGGGGTCGTTCTCGTAGGTCTGCACCTGGAACTTCTGGTTCCACATAGGATTTGCTGTCAGCAGATCAAAGGGCCACAGCGCTCCGTCAGCGTCAGTGAACTGTGGGCTGCGCATGGTGTCGCCCAGCTTGATCTCCGCCTCCATATCGTGGATCACCGCGTTCATCCTGGCCATCGCGAAGGTGGACGGGTTGATCTCCTGGCCGAACAGCCGGAGCGGAGCAAGCTGGGACGGTAGACGCTTGCGCCCGTTCTTGCTCGCCCCATGCGTTTCAAGGAGTCGCAGATGACACTTGATAAGGAGGCCACCCGACCCGCAGCACGGGTCGTACACAGTATCTCCAGGCTGTGGCCCCAGTATGCACGCCATCAGGACAGCGATCTCCCGTGGGGTGTAGAACTCCCCTGCGCTTGAACCCTGTCCCTCAGCGAACTTGCGAAGGAGGTACTCGTAGGCACGACCCAGCACATCGGGCTCGACATCCTCCATCCCCAGGCGGTGCTTGGAGAGGATCTGGACAATGGCCGCAAGGCGCCCATCGTCTACGATGCGCTGGCCGGCGGTGGTGGCGTTGAAATCGGTGATGTCGATGACCCCGGACAGGCGCGGGTTCTCCCGGGCCACCGCGCGCACGGCATCCGTCAGAAACTCGCCCAGGCCGGTGCGCCTGGACGCGATCGCCGGCCACCGAGCGTGCTCGGGAATGTAAAAGCGGACCATCGAGTGGTCCTGTTCAACGATCTGAGCGGCCTTTGTCTCGCTGCCCAGCTCTTGCGCGAGATAGCGGACCTCGTCTTCGAAGACGTCGGACAGGCGTTTGAGGAAAACGAGCGGCAGGATGTAGTCCTTGAACTTGGGTGCGTCCACCGGTCCACGGATCTGACAGGCCGCTTCCCACAGCCAACTCTCCAGAGTACGCACATCACCTGGCATCCCGGTGCTCCTCCTGCATGCGCTAGTCTACCATACAACCGCTCGAGGCAGCACCCCCTGCTGACCCCAGCGCTCCTTGAGCTTGAGGGAACGGAACCGCAGGCACCAGACCTAAGGGAACAGAGTGTGTCTCCGACGGCTCCGGGCGCTTGGTCTCCACGAAGAACTTGCGCGTCCCGCCGACGCGGAAGCAGTAATCGGGGGCCTTGGTGGCCCCGCCGATCTTGATCGCGTCCTCGTGCACCACGTCCTTGTAGGCCTCGGCGTAGCCGGCCTTGTTGGCGACGTCCCAGTCGAGCGCGTTGAACAGGGGATCCACGAACTCGCGGCGGAGCTGGGTCTCGTTGTAGCCCGAGGCCGTATATTGGTCGCGGTTGTCTTGGAAGCGTCTGACGAGCTTGCGGACTTGAGCCGGCGCCTTGGTTGCTTTCCTCTCCATGGTCAATATTCGTTTCTAGCGTGTTATCGGGGAGGGGACAAGTGAGATTGTGAAGTGAAGGGGGTTAAAGGTGAGTACCTAATGCAGCTCCTGAACAGAACTCAACTGGCAGCCTCATAGATTGCAGGTCGATAGCGTGGCTTAGGAATTGTCTTCCCTTCTGCACGGGCGGCCTCAAGCCACGCGGCCTTCGCCTCCTCAACCTCACGCAGTGCCTCCTCCGGAGTATGGCCAAAGGCCGAGCACGCTTCGAGGTCAGGGATATCCGCGATATACCCTTCGTCCTCTTCGCTCCAGAAGATATTGATGTGATAGTCCTTCATGCCTCACCTCCCAACCTCAGATCATACCGCTCTGCCAGCTTCAACACCTGCCGAACCTGGTAGGCCTTGGCCATACCGCTGACCTCCTGGAGATTCACGAGTTCAGGAATATCCGGATGGACGAAAATGTGGTGACTGCCGCGCCGCCTGGCCAAACGGAAGCCAAACGCCTCTGTAAGACAGGTCCCTCCTCAAAGCGCAGTCCAGCGGGATTCGCAATCGCCTTCCGTAGTATCTTTCTGGCTTTCCTCATGCGAAGCCGCCTATTCTCGACACAAACATTGTCTGTGATCCCGCTACACCCGGCAGGCTATGGTCAACCCTTCGTGCTCCCTGGACACCTCCTGCTTGTACTCGGAGAAAGGCCTTCCGAGCAGTTCCCCCGCACGTTTTTCCGAGATGCTCCCCTCTGCGAGTGCCTGCATCACCAAGACCTCAA
>PXEP01000183.1 GCA_003566155.1 Candidatus Acetothermia bacterium
AGTCCGCTGCCACGGCTGATCCTGATCGTGGATGAGTTCCAGGAGTTCTTCAGCGAGGATGATGCCATCGGTCGGCAGGCGGCTGGGATCCTGGACCGGCTGGTGCGGCAGGGACGCAGCTTTGGCATTCACGTGATTCTCGGGTCCCAGAGCCTGGCGGGTTCCTACTCCCTGGCGCGCTCCACGCTCGACCAGATGCAGATCCGCATTGCGTTGCCCTGCAGCGAGGCCGATTCGCGGCTCATTCTGGCCGACGACAACCCGGCTGCACGTCTGCTCTCGCGCCCCGGGGAGGCGATTTACAATGCCGCGAGTGGTCTGGTGGAAGGCAACCAGATCCTCCAGGTGGCGCGATTCAGCGACGACGATCGTCAACACTACCTGCAGGCGCTTGCGCGCAAGGCCGAGGGATCGCGTCGACCCATCGTGTTCGAGGGTCACGAGCCTGCGGAACTCGAGGGTTGCGCGCCGCTGGCGGCGTTGCTGGCGGCGCCCGGCTGGCCGTTGGCGGGCAAGGGCAGCGAGGTCTGGCTGGGCGAGCCGGTGGCGATAAAGCCGCCGACCAGCGTTCGTTTTCGGCGCCAGGGCGGAGCCAACCTGCTGGTGCTGACGCGTGAGGAGGAGCAGGGGGTCGGTTTGCTGGCGGCCTGTGTGTTGGGCCTGGCAGCGCAGCACCGTCCAGACAGCGTGCGTTTCTACCTGGTGGACTTCGCGACCGCCGACGCGCCCTGGGCCGACCTCGCTGGTGATCTGGCCGACTTGCTTCCGCATCGCACCGAGGTGCTTGGGCGGCGCGATCTCCCCGGGGTGCTGACCGAACTGACGGCGGAGATCGAGCGACGTAATGACGAACAGGCCAGTGCCGGGGGCTGGACTGGTTACCTGATCATCCAGGGTCTGCACCGCGCGCGGGACCTGCGGCCCGATCCGGGCCGGGGCTTCGGTCTTGGTGATGAGGACAAGGCGCATCCACCCGAGCAGTTTTCCACGATCCTGCGCGAGGGTCCCGAGGTGGGCGTTCACACGCTGGTCTGGTGCGATACCTTCCTGAACCTGGACCGCACGCTCGAATCGCGCGCGCTGCATGAGTTCGGACAGCGGGTGGCGGGCAGCCTGAGCCAGGATGATTCCATGCGCGTGTTCGACGATGCGGCGGCCGCGCGGATCGATCGCCCGCACCGCTTAATCAAGTTCGACGAGGATCAGGTCGGGGTACTGGAGAAGTTCCGGCCCTACCGCATCCCCGCAACCTCCTGGCTGGAATACACCGCCGAGACCTTGCGCAAGCGAGTCGGCTAATGCCTACATCCTGGTTTCGACGATAGAGGGGGCGCAATGAACCAGATTCATGTTGATCCGGAAAAACTTCGGGAGTTCTCGCGGGAGTTGAAGGACTTTTCCACGCACGTGGACATGTCGCTGCGAAACCTGAACGGTCAGATTGGCCGACTGCATGGTTCCTGGCGCGATCAGGAATTCGATCGATTCGCACAGCACCTGAGAAGAACCTTGACCCGTCTGCAGAGCTTCGCCTCGGAGACCGCACGTGTTGTTCCCGAACTGGAGCGGGATGCCGATGCGATCTTCGAATACCAGAAGACACGCCTGAACGATTAGGAGCGGATCATGCCACAGGTGAGCGCGAACCCGGAGGAGATGCGGCGCTTTGCGAAGGCGCTTGATGAGATTGCCGAGGCCCTTCGGCAAAAGCGGATGAAGACATCGCGTTCGTTCGAGAATCTGCACCATACCTGGCGCGATGCGAAGTATGCCCAATTTGAAAAGACCTTCTCATCGACCCTGCAGGATCTCGACGGATTTTTGAAGAGTGCACAGAAATACTCTGAATTCCTGCGCACCAAGGCGGCAAAACTCGATCGTTACATGAAACGGTAAGCGTTCTGGGCGGACGAACACGCGCGACTGGTCGGGGGTAACCGTGGACGCAGCGAATCTGGGTTCCCTTGAGGGACTGCAAGACCTGGATCAAGCCTTTGGTCGTTTTCAGGTGGCGGCAAAGGCTTGTCTCGAGGCGGCGGGGAATCGGCTGGGTGCGCAACTCAGACAGTTGCACGAGCGAAGAGAAGAGGCGCAGCGACAGGTCCGGGCCTGCCAGCGGGCCGTTCGGGAATCTGATGAGGAAACCCATGACGATGCTGTTCGCTCACTGCTGGAGGGCGAGGAACGCCTGCGCGAAGTGCATCGGTGGTGTCGGAGTGCAGAGGAATCGGCGCAGTCTTATCGTGCGGCCGCACGTCGGTTCGAGAAGCTGATCGAGGCAGACCTTCCACGCACGCAGCTGCGGCTGCGCGCCACCCGCGAGGAGGCCGCTGCATACTTGTCGGTACAACTGGACGGCGACGTGGCCATCACGACCGGGGCGCGGGCGTCCGCGTCTGGAGCACCAGCTCCGGCAGTCGTGGAACCCGTCGCCGCTGACCCCCTTGTTAAGTTTCCGCTGCCTCCCGGGTTCCGGTGGGTGTCAGTCGACCACATTACCCGGCGTGATGACCTGCGCGAGGACGAAGGTTTCCCTAAAACCAGCGAAAATGAGATGCGAAGGGGCTTCGGGACCCTGCGTCGGCAGGTGCTGCCCTTTCTCGCTCGCAATCCGGGGGCCGATGCGGAGGTATTTCGGGAGTTGGATGGCTACACGGAAGATAGAAAGCCCAAGGCAAGGCAGAAGACCTACGAAGCTTTCTTCGGTGCCCAACCTATCATCTTAGCCGGCCCGCTGAGCGATGGAACGTTCTCTGTTACCAGCGGCAGACACCGGATCAAGGTGGCTCGCGACATGGGTTGGTCGGCGGTGCCGGCACGGGTGACTGGAAAACCAGGGGGTTACCCATGACGCCGTTCGATCAGACCATACAGCAACTGCGGGCGGAGTTCGTCTCGGTCGAGGCGCAGTGGGTGGCCACGCGCCAGATCTGGCGTGACCCGGTCGGAGACCGATTCGAACGCGAGTGCTGGGATCTCATCGAGAAGGAAACGCGCGTCTTCCTGCAAGCGTTGGAACGACTCGCCGTGGACCAGGAGCAGGCGGATATGCATTCCCGATAGGTCATCC